>JBKJKJ010000367.1:0-5206 GCA_046597455.1 Burkholderiales bacterium | reverse complement strand
CGACGTGGTGATCCAGCGCGGCACCAACCACGCGTGGAGCAACCGCTCGGATAAGCCGTGCAAGATGCTCTACGTGCTGATCGACGGTGAATTCGACGAAGACCTCGCGGACCGATTCGGCACCGAAGGGCATTAGCGGCTCCATGCCAACACCGTCGCTGCGGGGAGCCTCGCGCGGCTCACGCACATCCGCGACGGCGCCAGGTCGCAGTCATACTGACCGTACGTGCTGAGCGTGGAGCGTTGAAGTCAAAGCATGAACGGCGGCGCCCACACACCTCCGTTCGTGCTGAGCGTAGAACATTGAAGTCGAAGCATGAACGCGAGCGCCAACGCTTTTCGCCCTTCGACTTCGGCACCTTTTGCAGTAGCGTGTCCTGAGCGTGTGGAAGGGCTCAGGACGAGCGGGGCCACGCCCGGGTCAGGGACCCGGCGCCCCCGACCTGATCCCGTTCCACATCTTCTCCAGCCGCTTGTACGAGACCGGGTACGGCGTCTTCAGCTCCTGCGCGAACAGCGACACCCGCAGCTCCTCCAGCGCCCAGCGGAAATCCTCCAGCCGCGGGTCCGGCACCCCCGCCTTGCGCTGCTTGTCGAGCCGTTCGTCGTAGCGTTTCGCGAGATCCACGATGCTCTGTGTGTGCTTCGCATCCCGGGCCGAATCGTTGCCGTACTTATCGAGCCGCAACTGCATGGCCTTGAGATACCGTGGAAGCTGAGCGAGCTGGTCCCACGGCGTTGCGCTTAAAAAGCCTTTGTAGATGAGGCGGGAGAGCTGCGCTTGGATGTCGGCCGCCGGCCGCGCGAGCGGGCCTTTCGCGGTGGTCATACGTCCCGACAGCCGCTGGTATTCCTCTGCAATCGCGGCGAGCAATCGCGTCGCCGCTTCGGTCACTGCCGGGAGCCGCGTGCGCGCCCTCGCGCGCTGCGTCTCGAATGCCTGCTGCGTTCGCGGCAGCGCGTCGTCGCCGATGAATGCCCGATCGGTGACCGCGGTGAGCAGGTCCTCCTTGAGGTCGTCCGCGGCTGCGACGGTGCGCAAGAGCAGGGCCGTCTGAAGAAAACCCGAGGGACCTTTCTCGAGCTGCTTCACCTGCTCCTTGAGCGATATGCGCAACAGCCGGCGCACGCCGCCGCGCATCGCCTCGTCCGCGGCCGAACGCAGGTCGAAAAGACGAATCGCGGTGCTCGTACCTTCGTCCACGAGCGCGGGATAACCGGTCAGCCGGCGGCCCTGGCGCGTGAAAGCGATCTCCTCGGGAAGGTCACCGAAATCCCACGCGCGCACGTCGCTGCGCTCGATTCCCGGATCGGCCTTGCCGAACGTGAGCTGAGCCGCGTGGCCGAGCTGACCTTTCAGCGCGAGCAGGTCGCGACCCGTGGCGAGCTCGCGGCCCGCTTCGTCGACCACGCGAAAATTCATGCGCAGATGCGGGGGCATCTCACTGTCGTCCCACGCTTTCTCGGGTATCGGCTCGCCGATGCGCCGCTGCACGAATTTACGGAACGCGTCCTGAAACGTCGTGCGTGAAGCCGCTTTCTGCGATTCCTCACGCCGCTCGCCTCCCGCATCGCCGTCGGAAGACTGCAGGAATGCGGTGACCTGCTCAGGCAGCGGGAACAGATGCTTGCGGATACCTTTGGGCAGCGCTTTCATGCACCAGGTCACTTTCTCGCGCAGCATGCCGGGGACCAGCCAGTCGAAAGGCGCTTCGCCCAGCGTGTTCAGTAGATGCAGCGGAACGGTGACCGTCACGCCGTCGAGCGGATGCGCGAGCTCGAAACGATAGCGCAGCCCGTAGGGCACATCGCCCACGCGCAGCGTATCCGGAAAAAGCGCCTCCGCGATGTCCGTGGCCGCATGGCGCATGAGGTAATCGCGCGTGAGATAAAGCAACTTCGGCTCGCGCGCCTCCGCGTCCAGGCGCCAGCGCTCGAAACCGGCGCGGTTGTAAATGCCTTCAGGAATGAGGGCGTCGTAGAACGCGTATATCGTGTGCTCGTCGACCAGCACGTCGCGCCGGCGAGCCTTGTGCTCGAGCTCGCGCAGATCGCGTATGAGCTTGCGGTTGTGATCGAAAAACGCGCCGCGTGTCTCGAATTCGAAAGCCGCCAGCGCGCGATGAATGAAGATTTCACGGGCTTCGAGCGGATTGATCGGACCGTAATGAATGCGCCGCTTGGGGACGATCGTCAGCCCGTGCAGCGTCACGCGCTCGTATGCGTTGACCATCCCGCGCTCCCGGTCCCAGTGGGGGTCGAAGTAATGGCGGTTCACCAGGTGCACCGCGAGCGGCTCTATCCACTCCGGAAGAATGCGCGCGACGTTGCGCGCGTACAGCCGCGTCGTCTCGACGATCTCCACGGCCATCACCCACTTCGGGCCGGACTTGCGCAGCACCGACCCGGGGAAGATCAGGAAGCGGATTCCGCGGGCGCCGAGATAATCGCTGCCCTCATCGCCTTTCAGGCCGATGTTGCCCAGCAGGCCGCCCAGCAGCGCGCGGTGGATCTGGTCGTAGCTCGCGGGCGACTCGTTGAGGTGCAGCCCCAGGTCGCCCACCAGCGTCGCGAGCTGCCGGTGGATGTCGCGCCACTCGCGCATGCGCCGGTGCGACAGGAAGTGCTCGTGCAGGAGCTCGGTGAGCTTGCGGTTCGACTTCTTGTGCTTCAGCGCGTCTTCGAAAAAGTCCCAGATCTTCAGGTAGGCGAGGAAATCGGAGCGCTCATCCTGAAACTTCTCCTGCGCCCGGTCCGCGGCCTCTGCACGGTCGAACGGCCGCTCGCGCGGGTCCTGTATCGACAGCGCCGAGGCGATGATGAGAACTTCGCGCAGGCAGTTCTCGCCTTTCGCACCCAGCACCATGCGCGCGATGCGCGGGTCGATCGGAAACTTCGCGAGCTGCCAGCCGACCGGCGTGAGCTGATTTGCGTCATCCACGGCGCCCAGCTCGGCGAGCAGCTGATAGCCGTCGGCGATCATGCGCGCACCCGGCGGCTCGAGGAACGGAAAGCTTTCCACTTCACCGATGCGCAGCGACTTCATTCGCAGGATCACCGAAGCGAGCGATGAGCGCAGGATTTCCGGGTCGGTAAACGCCGGACGCGCGGCGTAATCGTCTCCCGAGTACAACCGGATGCACACCCCGGGACCGAGGCGACCGCAGCGACCCGCGCGCTGGTTGGCGGAAGCCTGCGAAATCTTTTCCACCTGGAGCTGCTCGACCTTGTTGCGCCAGCTGTAACGGTTCACGCGGGCGAGCCCGGCATCGATCACGTAGCGGATGCCCGGCACGGTGAGCGAGGTCTCGGCAACGTTGGTCGCGAGCACGACACGCCGTCCCACCCCGGGTTTGAAGACGCGCTCCTGTTCCTCGAAAGAAAGCCTCGCGTACAGGGGCAGAATCTCGGTGCCCTGCGGATGGTGCTTGCGCAGCGCTTCGGAGATATCGCGAATCTCGCGCTCGCCGGGCAGGAAGACGAGGATGTCGCCGCCGGCGCGCTCGCGCGCGAGCTCGTCCACGGCATCGAGTATCGCCTCGGCCATGTCCTGGTCTTCCTCGTCCTCGTCGAGCGCTTCGAGCGGCCGGTAGCGATACTCGACCGGATAGGTGCGCCCTGAGACTTCGATGATCGGCGCGCCGCTGAAATGCTTCGAGAAGCGCTCGGTCTCGATCGTTGCCGAAGTCACGATGAGCTTCAGGTCCGGCCGCCGCGGCAGCACACCCTTGAGATACCCCAGCAGGAAATCGATGTTGAGGCTGCGCTCGTGTGCTTCGTCGATGATGATCGTGTCGTAGGCCCTGAGCAGCCGGTCGCCCTGGGTCTCGGCGAGCAGGATGCCGTCGGTCATGAGCTTGACGTAAGTGTCGCCCGACAACTTGTCGGCGAAACGCACCTTGTAGCCCACGGCGTGGCCGAGCGGACTCTTGAGCTCCTGCGCGATGCGCGCAGCCACGGTCCGCGCTGCAATACGCCGCGGCTGGGTGTGCCCGATGAAACCGTTCACGCCGCGCTGGAGCTCGAGACAGATCTTCGGAATCTGGGTGGTTTTACCCGATCCCGTCTCGCCGCTGACGATCACGACCTGGTTATCGGCAATGGCGCGCGCAATCTCCTCGCGCCGCGCGACCACGGGCAGGTCGTCGGGATACGTGGGCCTCGGTAGATTGGCGAGACGCCGTTGGGGATCGAGCTTCATGCTTCGCGTGATGTCGTTCATGCCCGCCTAGCAGCCTGTCGAACTTGATTTCATGAGGCCGGTGCGTAGGGTTTTCGAGTCGCTTCGATCAGCACCGGAGGACAGGCTGCTTATACAAACCCTACTTGAACACATGCGAGCCTGAAAAGCCCCGTTTTCTGCAGGAAAGACCATCCACCCGGATGTTCTTTCCGCGTTTCGTCCGTCGTGTCTTCCACTTAAGGCGTTTGTCGCACCGCAAGTCCGACAAGCTCCTGGGCCCAGGGCTAAAAATCGTGGTCAATGCGGGATTGGAATCGCGATCGCGCCAGAATCGCGGAGCTTACTGCACTGCGCCCGATTCGGGTGCCTCGATCGGCGCGGATGCCGGGCGTCGACGGGCTAGGCACGCATCATCCAAATGGATGATGCGCAGTCCCCTGCGTTCGACTCAAACTGTAATCGAGTTGCAAATCCGACTTTCCACGCCGCGGCGTGACGGCCGGGAGCCGCGACAACAAGCTGGCGGCGACGTGCAAACAGCTCTTCATGCGCATCGACAGGCAGCAAGTCGTTCACGTTCACAAGGGTAAAAACAATGAAGAAAAACCCCCACTACTTCGCTGCGCGGGCTATGTGTTCGCTCCTGCTGGCGACTTCGGCGCTGGCAGGTGCACAGCCGATAGCCATCGAAACCGCGCAGTACGAGCACACTCAGGATGTCGACGATCGCGATGCGGGCCCCGCGCGCACGGCGGCGGCCGCATGCGAAACGGGCCAACCGACGCTCTACATCCGCGACCCGGAGCTGGGGTGCGCCATCGCTTCCGACGAGGCCCTCAAGACACGCCGATACCACGACGCCCTGCGGCTCGCTGCAATCGGCTGTGAGCGATACCGCAATGCGGGTGATTGCCGCCGCGCCGCCCGCGTGCCCCTGCACATGGGTAACGAGGCGACGAGCGTGCCACGTCATTTCGCGAACAGGATACGTCGGCTCGGAGAATTCGTCTGCTTCTCCGGCAC
>JBKJKJ010000258.1:0-6760 GCA_046597455.1 Burkholderiales bacterium | reverse complement strand
CGTCGAGCGAGTTTTCGCACACGCCGTCGAAACCGAGCGCCTTGGCGACCATCTGACGGTCGATCGGGAAAGACGTGCCGGCCAGCGCCGCCGCGCCCAGGGGGAGCCGGTTCACGCGTTTGCGGCAGTCGGCGAGGCGCTGCGCATCGCGCGCCAGCATCTCGAAATAGGCGAGCAGGTGATGGGCGAACGACACCGGCTGCGCGACCTGGAGGTGCGTGAAGCCCGGCATCACCGTGTCGGTGTGCTTCTCGGCGAGCTCGAGCAGTCCGCGCTGCAGGTTTTTGACGAGGGCCGATATCTCGTCGATCGCTGCGCGCAGGTACAAGCGGATGTCGGTGGCGACCTGGTCATTACGCGACCGCGCCGTGTGCAGCCGCTTGCCTGCGTCACCGATGAGATCGGTGAGGCGCCGCTCGATGTTGAAGTGGACGTCCTCGAAATCCAGGGACCACTGAAAAGCGCCGCTGCGTATGTCGCTGCGGATCTGCTCGAGTCCGTTCTCGATCGATGACAGATCGTCCGGCGCGAGAATGCCTACGGCATGCAGCATTCGAGCGTGCGCGATCGATCCGTCGATGTCGAATTCGGCGAGCCGCTGGTCGAACGTGACCGAAGCGGTGAAGCGCTTGACGAGATCGGTTACCGGCTCGTCGAATCGGCCGGACCAGAGCTTGGCCTTGCGGCGGGGCTTCTCACTGGATGACATATTGCCCTGCTAGAATCCGGCATATCACGAGTCTTGCCACGACCCACGAGTCTTGCCGTGTTTGGTGCGGAGAGCGTCAGGTTCGAATGAACGCGCGCGTGTGCCTAGTATAAATCAAAACGCTTATACGAGCGCCTTGCCCAACCTGCGTAACCTGGGCATTCTGCTGCGGGTTCTGCTGATCGTTAATCTCTGCGGCATCGGCGCGGCGGTAATCGGCGCGCGCACCCTCGGCGGCGCCTGGCAGGAGCTGCTGCAGATCTCCGCGCTCCTCCAGCCGCTGCTCATCGTGACCCTGCTGGCACTGGTTGCAGTCAATCCATTCCTCCAGCGCCTGCCGTATTTTCTCGGGGTCACCGCAGTGGGCGCCATCGTTCTGGGGCTGACCGGGGCGCTGGCGGCGCTCGTGCACGACAACGGCGGTGAGGCCGTCTTGGCTTTCGAGCGCTACGCCGTACTCGCGCTGCTCGCCACGGGTATGCTGCTGGCCTATTTTGATTTGCGGGGTCGCGCGCTTTCGCCGGCGCTCTCCGAAGCGCGCCTGCAGGCGCTGCAGGCGCGGATCCGGCCGCATTTTCTCTACAACAGCCTCAACGCCGTGTTGTCGCTCATCAGGCAGGAACCGCGGCGTGCCGAGACCGCACTCGAAAATCTCGCGGACCTGTTCCGGGTGGTCATGGGCGACAACCGCGAGCTTTCGCCCCTTTCGCGCGAAGTCGAGCTGTGCCGGCAGTATCTGGAGCTCGAGCAGCTACGCCTCGGTGACCGGCTCAAGGTCGCGTGGCGGGTCGACAAGATGCCGCACGACGCGCTGGTGCCGCCGCTGATATTGCAGCCGCTGCTGGAAAATGCGGTTTACCATGGCATCGAGCCGCGCGTGGACCCCGGTGAGGTCAGCATCGACATTTATGTGTTGAGAAACCAGGTGCACGTGGTCCTGCGCAACCCGTATGCCCGTGAAGGAAACCACCACGGAGGCAACAAGATGGCGCTGAACAACATCCGGGAACGGCTGCAGCTGCATTTCGATGCCGAAGCCACGCTCGACACCCGCGTGCGCGAGAACATTTACCGGGTGCACATCGTGCTGCCTTACGTGAAAGCGGGCGCCGCGTGAGCCTCAGTGTAATGCGCGTCATGATCGTGGACGACGAGGCGCCGGCGCGCGCGCGTCTGAAGGATGTGCTCGCCGACTGCGCTGCCGAGGTCGCGCTGGAGGTGGTCGGCGAGGCGGCCACGGGGCGTTCGGCACTCGAGCTGATCGCCGCCAACGGCGCTGACGTGCTCCTGCTCGACATACGTATGCCCGAGATGGACGGCATCGAGCTTGCGCAGCATCTGCAGAAGCTGCCGCAGCCCCCGGCTATCGTTTTCACGACGGCCTACGACGCGTACGCCATACACGCCTTCGAAGTGCACGCCATCGACTACCTGCTCAAACCGATCCGCACGGGGCGCCTCCTGGAAGCGCTGAAACGGGTGGCATCCACCCGCGGCCCCTCGGTCGCCGCGTTGCGCGAGCTGAGTCCCCGGCCGCCGGCTTTCCTCTCGGCCCAGGAGCGCGGCCGCATCCACCTCATACCCATCGACGAGGTCATTTTCCTGCGAGCAGAGCTCAAATACGTGACCGTGCGCACCGCCGAGCGCGAGTTCCTCGTCGAAGACGCGCTCAATCGTCTCGAGCAGGAATATCCCACCCGGTTCGTGAGGGTCCATCGCAACTGTCTCATCGCGCGGGCTGCAATCCGGGGATTCGAGCGCGGGAGTGGCGAAGGCGAGACGCAGTGGCTCGCTTTGCTCAAAGGATGCGACGAGAAAATCGCGTTGAGCCGGCGCCAGCATCATATCGTGCGCGAGTTCGGCCGGTAACCGAATCGCGTAGCGCCCAACGGCGTCGGCCCAGTGAATGAACAAAGGGAAACCCAGGGTTCCCGCACGGTGTGCGGCCCGGTGAACGAACAGAGTGGAACCCAAGGTTCCCGCACGGCGTGCGGCCCAGTAAACGAAAGGAGGGAAACCCAAGGTTCCCCTCCGTTACCTCCCCTCCTTCGTTTATTTACCGATAACGCAGGGTTGGTCCGCCTCATCCCTCATCCCTCATCCGTAGTGCCGGAGTCCGGGATGCTAAAATCCGCCTGTGCAATTCGTCCTACTCTAGCGGTTTACCATGCCCCTCAGCCCCGCCGCCGCGGTTTCGCAGCGGATCGTCATCGCGACACGCGAATCGGCGCTCGCGATGTGGCAGGCGCGGCACATCCAGGCGCGTCTCGTCGAGCTCCATCCCGGTGTGGAAGTCGTCATCAACGGCATGACGACCGAAGGTGACCGCAAGCTCGATACGTCGCTCGCCAAGATCGGCGGCAAAGGCCTTTTCGTCAAAGAGCTCGAAGAGTCGCTCGCCCGCGGCGACGCCGATATCGCCGTGCACTCCATGAAAGACGTGCCCATGGATCTGATGCCGGGCCATGTCCTCGCGGCGACGCCGGAGCGTGCCGATGCGCGCGACGCGTTCGTTTCCAACCGTTATGCCGACATCGCCGCGCTGCCCGCGGGCGCGCGCGTGGGCACATCGAGCCTGCGCCGCGAAAGCCAGTTGCGCTGGCGCCGGCCCGATCTGACGATCCAGCCCCTGCGCGGCAATGTGCCGACGCGGCTGCGCAAGCTCGACGAAGGCGAGTACGACGCCATCATTCTCGCGGCTGCCGGATTGGAGCGCCTTGGGCTCAAGGGCCGTATTACTGCGCTGCTGTCGACGCAAGAGAGTCTTCCCGCGGCGGGGCAAGGGGCGCTGGGCATCGAATGCCGCGCGGACCGCGAGGACCTCATTTGTCTGCTGGCCCCACTCAATCACTCGCCGAGCGCGCTGTGCGTGCGCGCGGAGCGGGCGGTGGCGCGTTCGCTGGCCGGCTCCTGCAACGTACCGCTCGCCGCTTATGCGCAAATCGCCGGGACTGAGATGCACTTGCGGGGGTACGTGGGGACACCCGACGGTTCGCGCGTCGCGCGGGCTGAGCTCGCAGGCGCGGCTGGCGAACCCGAGCAAATCGGCATCGCGCTCGCGCAGCGCCTGCGCGAGGCCGGCGCGGAAGCGATCCTCGCATCGCTCGATATGCCCTCCGTCATCCGGCCATGAGCGCGCGGCACCGCAGCTCGCCGTCGTGAGCGCCGACAGCGCTTCGACCCGCTCGACCGGGCCAACTCATGGGCTGCATGGACGCGGCATCGTCATCACGCGACCGGTGGACCAGGGCAAGGCGTTGGGCGCGCTCATCGAGCGCAGGGGCGGACGGGCAATCCTGTTTCCGGTCATCGCCATCCTGGATGTCGCCGACCGCTCCCGCCTGAATGGCATCATCGACCGGCTCGAGTCTTTTCAGGCGGCGATTTTTATCAGCCCCAACGCGGTTAACAAGGCCATGAGCGCAATCCGCGCGAGGCGCGCAATCCCGCCCCATCTCGACATGATCGCGATCGGCGGCGGCAGCGCGCGCGCGCTGCGTGAGCACGGCGTCGGGTCGGTCATCGTGCCCCCAGCGCGCTACGACAGCGAAGCGCTGCTGGAGCTGGCCGAGCTTCAGGATGTCCGCGGGAAAGGCGTCGTCATTTTCCGCGGCGAAGGCGGGCGGCCGGTGCTGGGCGACACGCTTGCCGCACGTGGCGCGCGCGTCGAATACGCGGAATGCTATCGGCGCGTGACGCCCGATGGGGATGTCACCCGGCTCCTGCAGGCCTGGTCACGGGATGAAATCGACGGATTTGTCGCCACCAGCAGCGAAGGGTTGCGCAATCTGCACGGCATGCTCGACGAGGCGGCGCGGGAGCGGCTCGCCGCGACTCCGGTGTTCGTGCCGCACGCGCGCATTGCGGCGACGGCGCGCGAGCTGGGACTCGAATCCGTCGTCATCACGCCCCCCGGTGACGAGGGCATCACCGAAGGGGTGGTGGCCTATTTCCCGGGCGCACGCTGACGGCGTTCATGTTGCGGCTGTCGGCCTATGCTCGCATACTGTCGCTCGCGATTTTTCCGCTCACCGTATCCGCGCACCATCACAGTGATTCGCTCCCGATGATTTCACGCCTGACCATGTACCGCTTACCGCTCGCGGCGTTTGCATGAACGATAACCCGCCGACCGAAGTCGATCCGGGCGTTACGCCGGCCTCGCCGGCGCCTGCGCTCGCGCCCGTTTCCAATGCGCCTGGGGGCGGACGCCTGCTCGCCGCCACGGCGCTGGTGCTGGCGCTTCTTGCCCTGCCCCTGATCGGGTGGGTGTGGTACGACAGCCGCAGCGGTTTCGAGCAGTTGCGGCTCGATATCGCCCGGAAAATTTCCGACGCCGACGCGCTGAACAAGGCGAGCGGCACGGCTGCGGACCAGGCACGTGAGGCAAGCAACGAAGCGCTGGTGAAGCTCGGCGTGCTCGAGAGCCGGGTCGCCGAGTCTCAAAATCAGCAGATCGCACTGGAAGCGCTTTATCAGGAGCTGTCGCGCAGCGGAGACGAAGCCGCGATGGCCGAGATCGAGCAATCCCTACTCCTGGCCAGCCAGCAATTGCAGCTCGCGGGCAACGTCAAAGCGGCTTTGATCGCGCTTGGAAACGCCGACGCGCGTATCCAGCGCCTGGAGCGCCCGCAATTGACGCCTTTGCGTAAAGCCCTGAACCGCGATCTGGAGCGTTTGAAAGCCTTGCCCTATGTCGATACGGTCGGCATCAGTGTCCGGCTCGACGACGTCATCGCCGCGATCGACACCTTGCCGCTTGCGATGGAGGTGCGGCCTCCGGAACCTGCGACGGGTGACGCGCCGCGCGCGCCGGCGGCGAATGCCTGGCAGCGTTTTTCGCGTGAGGCGTGGAACGAGTTAAAGCAACTCGTGCGCGTACAGAACATGGACCGGCCCGAAGTGCCGCTCCTGGCACCCGAGCAGACTTTTTTCCTGCGGGAAAACCTGAAGCTGCGCCTCCTCGGTGCCCGCCTCGCATTGCTTGCGCGCGATCAGACGAGCTACAAGGCGGACCTCAAAGCCGCGCGTGCATGGGTCACCAAGTATTACGACGCACGTGAGAAATCGGTCGCCAATGCACTCACGACGCTGCGCAACCTGAACGAAAGCGAGATCAGCATCGAGATCCCGGACATTTCGGCCACGCTGGATGCGTTGAGAAACCTGCGGCTGGCGCGCGAGCGGCCGGGTCGATGAAAACGCTTTTTTCGGTCATTGCGCTTTTCGCGCTGGCTGTCGGGCTCGTCGTTGCGGCGCGTTTCAACGACGGATACGTTCTCGCTGTGCTTCCCCCGTATCGCGTCGAAGTCTCGCTCAACCTGCTGTTCGTATTGCTCGCCGCGGCGTTCGTGGTGCTGTACCTCGTGCTGCGCCTCGTGTCGACTGCGGTGCAGACGCCTGCGCGCGTGCGCCGTTACCGACTCTCCCGACGCCGGGAAAAGGCGCAGTCGGCGCTGCTCGCGGCGCTCGAAGCGTACTTCGAAGGCCGTTACGCCAAGGCCGAACAGGCGGCATCACAATCGATCGAGCTCGGCCAACACAAGCGGGTGAGTCTCGTGCTGGCGGCGCGCGCCGCTCACGAGCTTCGCGCCTACGATCGCCGCGACGCCTACCTGCGGCAGGCCTCGCAGGATGCGCCAGACGAAGACGCGCTGCGCATCATCACCGAAGCCGAGCTCCTGATCGAGCAGCGGCGTGCAGAGGAAGCGCTCGACGTTCTGAAGGGGCTGCCTCGCAAGCACACGGCTGCCTTGAGGCTCGAGCTGAGGGCGCAACAGCAGACCGGCCACTGGGAAGAAGTCGTGGCGCTCCTCGGGGAGCTCGAAAAACGCAACGCCTTCGACGCTCAACAGGCCGCGAAGCTGCGTTTCCACGCCCTGGCCGCGAGCCTCAGGCGCAAGGGACTGGACGCGCGCGCGCTCGACGAGGCGTGGAAGAAAGTGCCTGACGCGCTGAAACGCGAAACGTCGCTCGCCCTGGCGGCGGCGCAGTGTTACATCAGTCTGGGCCGCGGCGCCGAAGGGCAGCACATCATCGAGCACAGCCTCG
>JBKJKJ010000511.1:0-3288 GCA_046597455.1 Burkholderiales bacterium | reverse complement strand
CGGATTTCAGGCGTTGAACCTCAAGTGTATCAAGCAGCGCAGGCAGGATCGCAAGCACCATCGGTATGCCTTCCGCGGTTCGCGCAGCGCTGCCGTCGTGCAACAGGAGCACGTCACCGGCCGCAAGGCCGCGCGTGAGTTTGCTCAGCGCCGCCTGCGGATCGGTTCGCACCGTGTCGTAACTGCGTCGGGTCCACGAGGCGTACTGTAGACCGCGACGGGCGAGTATCGGGTCGAGCAGTGGACTGCGGAAACCGGCGGGGGCGCGGAAAAAGCGCGGCGCGCGTCCCGTGATGCGGGCAATAGTGGCCTGCGCTGCCTCCACCTCGCGCGCCAGCCGGGAGAGGCCGAAAAACGCGAATGCATGTGAATGGTGATAGCTGTGGTTCTCCACGCTGTGCCCGCGTCGCGCGATGTCCTTCACGATTTCTGGAAACGCTTCGGCTCGCACCCCGATGCAGAAGAAGCTCGCTTTCATTGCATGGCGGTCGAGGAGGTCGAGCACCTTGGGCGTGACGTCGGGGTCCGGGCCGTCGTCGAAGGTGAGCACGATTTCGCGACGCGCTGCGGCCGCGGCGCACAGTCGACTCAGGTTGGGTCCGAGCAGGCGGCTTCGCGGCCACAATACGGCGGCGCTCAGAACGAAGTGGTTGGCGAGAATAACCGGCAGCACCCAGCCCCACGCTGCCGGCTGAAACACGAGCGCAAGCGCTGCGATGACGTGCACGGCGATGGACACCTGAATAGCGGGTGCAGGACGCCAGGGTCCGTGGCGAGCGGGAGACGGGGTTTTGGTTCGCGTCGACATGAGTCAGATCCGCGCCGCCTGCGGCTTGGGCGCAAGAAAGATCGCCGAGAACACGAAGCTCAGAACGGCGCCCATGCCCACTGTCGAACCGAGCGCACTGAGCACCGGAAGCTTCGAGAACGACAGCACGCCGAAACCCAGCACGGTCGAAAGTGTCGCAAACATCACTGAGGTCATGGTGCGGCTGCGTTCTTCGCCCGCTTCACCATAGCGTTCGAAGAACAAGGCGTAGTTCGAGCCCACCGCCACCACGAGCAGGAGCCCGACCAGATGGAAGATCGATAGCGGCCCAACGCTGAGCCGCAGCACGGCGAACGTCACGATCACGGCCGCTGCGAGGGGTGCTACGACCCCCAGAACGCGGCGCGGCGAGCGCAATGCGATCGACAACACCACCAGTATCGCCGCCACGCCCCCGAGCGCATGGGTGGTCGCTTCCTCTCGATAGGTCTGGAAAAGCGCGTCGGTCGCACGCTTCAGGTCGAGCAGCACGATACGGCTGTCGGGATGCTGAGCGAGCACGCGGTCGATCGCCGGCGCATCGGTAACCCCGCGCAGCGGCAGAATGGCGGCCCAGCCGCTCTCGCGTCTGACCAGCAACGCGTCGACCTTCAGGGCGAGCGCGGTACCGTCGAGACCGGCTCGCTCGAGCGGAGCGGCGATTTTCGCGCGCTGCGCTTCTGCGAAGAAGGGTTCGAACAGGCCTGACCGAAACGGCATCCCCTCCAGCGCCTGGCGCAGGTTGGCGCGCAACCCCTCGGGCGCCGGCAGCGCGGCCTGACGCGCGCGCTGCGTCACGAGGCTCGGCAGATAGCCTGCGGGCGTATCGAAACTTTCAAGCCATCCCTGCTGCATGGCTTGCTTCAGCACGTCGCCCGCACGCTCGGCGCGTTCGAGCGCGGCCTGCTGATCGTGGCCGGTGACGACCACCAGATGGCGCACGTCCGGCGCCCCGATATCGCGACGCAGCTCGCCATCGAGGTCGGTGGCGCTTTTGGGAATCGGGCTCAGGCTCGCCAGATCATCGCTCCACAACGCCGTGCGCTGGGTCGTGAGAAAGATGGCGCAGCCGGCGAGCAGAAGGAGCACGGCATAGCGCAAGGCCGGCGCCCACTGGATCAGCGCCATCAGCCGTGGGGCGAGTGCGGCGGTGCGCGCCGTGTATCCGGCGGGAAGCAACGCAGGCAGCACCCAGCGGGTGACGGCCAGCGCCACCAGCAGTCCGGCGATCGAGAAGAGGCCGAGTTGAGCCAGCCCCGGAAATCCGGACACGAGAAGCGCGCCGAAACCGCAGATCGAGGTCGTCACGCCGAGCCGCAGGGTGGGCCAGATCCGCGCCAGCGTGGCCGCCGGCGTCGAGGCGGCACGCATCTGGGTGAACAGGTAGATCGCATAATCCACGCCTTCACCTATCAATGTCGCGCCGAAGCCGAGCGTGATGCCGTGCACCGATCCGAATCCGAGGCTCACTGCGGCGACGCCGGCGAGCGCGCCGCTGGCCACGGGGAGCAGCCCGAGGGCCAGCACGCGTACCGAGCGATACAGCGCGAGCAACAGGGTCGCGACCAGCGCAGTGGCAATCAGCGCGTAGCGCCACGCGTCGCCTTTGATCTGCGCGCGCGTCTGCACTGAAAAGACGGCGGGGCCCGTCAGCAGCAGCGTGGACGCGCCCGAGGGCGCGGTGCCTGTGGAAGCGGTAGCGTGAGCCGCCCTGATCAGCTCCAGCGCGCGCTCCTGAGCGTCGATGTCATAGCCTGGCGCGCGGGTGTGGGCCAACAGCAGCGCACGCTTCCCGTTCGCTGAAAACCATACGCCGTGCTGCGACGCCGGCCGGGATTGCTGTTCGATCTCATCGATCAGTCGAAGGAGCTCACCGCTGGGATCGCTCGGCAGAATTTTTTGCACGAAAATGCCGGCGGGCGAGCCGAGCAGCTGCACGCTCTCCTCGAGCGAGGCACGCAGGCCCGCACTCGAAAAATGCGCTGCGGTCATTGCCGGACTGAGGAGATAACGGTGGCGCCACAGGAACTCGCGGTCCCGGGTCAGGCTCGCCGCTTCGCCGTTGTCGATCGACACGAAAGCATCCTGCTTGCGCAGCGCCGCTGCCAGGTCTTTGCTGGTCCGGGCAAGTGCGGCGGGTGGGGCGCCTTCGAGGCCGATCAGGATGAGCCGGGACACCGCACCGTCGCGCAGCTGTTCGACCAGGATCTGTTGCGCCGCAGACGCCGAGTGCGGCAGGAAAGCCGAAAGATCGGTGCTGAACTGCGTGCGGCTGACGAGAATCGCGCACGCGACAACGAAGACCAGCCAGATTGCCGCCGGCGCGTAGCGGGATCTCATCGACCGACTTTCACTGTGGCTCTTCGGTGATCGTCATGACGGACCGATTCCCTTCAGCTTCGACGATCTCGATTCCGCGCACGCGACGCCCCTGTCCGCTGACGCGAACCTGGGCGCACTGCTGACGGTGATACGCATCA
>JBKJKJ010000287.1:0-5713 GCA_046597455.1 Burkholderiales bacterium | reverse complement strand
TCCGCGTCGTTCAGCTCGGAGAAGCCGTTCGCGATTTCGCGTCCGGCGATGTAGAGCTCGAAGCGCTCGGTGATCTCGGGATTCTGGTCGTTGCGGCGGGCGAGCGGGGATACCTCGGCCGGATAGTCGACGATGAACGTCGGCTGGAAGAGCGAAGGCTCCGTCGTCGCTTCGAACAGCGACAGTTGCAGCCCCCCGAGGCCGTCGGCGGGCTTGTAGGACGCACCCATGGCCTTGAGCTTCGCAATCAACGCGTCGCGATCATTGAGCAGCGCTTCATCGTATTGCGGATGGTATTTCCGGATCGCACCGGTGATCGTGAGACGGTCGTAGGGTTTCGACAGGTCGATCGTCTGTCCTGCGTAGGTGACGGTCTTGCTGCCGATGGCCTCCTGTGCGACTTCGGCCAGCATCTGCTCGATCAGCGTCATCAGCTGCTCGTAATCCGTATACGCCGCGTAGAACTCGAGCATGGTGAACTCGGGATTGTGGCGGGTCGACATGCCTTCGTTGCGGAAGTTGCGGTTGATCTCGAACACTTTCTCGAAACCGCCGACCACCAGGCGCTTGAGGTACAGCTCAGGCGCGATGCGCAGGTAGAGCTGCATGTCGAGCGCGTTGTGATGCGTCACGAAAGGCCGCGCGGCCGCACCGCCGGGTATCGGCTGCATCATCGGCGTTTCGACTTCGAGGAACTGGCGTGCGACGAGAAAGCTGCGCAGCGCCTGGATGATGCGCGTGCGCTGGATGAAGGTGCGCCGTGTGTCTTCGCTCATGATGAGATCGACGTAGCGCTGACGGTAGCGGATTTCCTGGTCGGTGAGCCCGTGGAACTTCTCGGGCAGCGGCCGCAGTGATTTGGCCAGCAGGCGCAGCTTCTTCACCCGCACCGTGACTTCCCCGGTCTTGGTCTTGAACAGCACCCCTTCGGCGCCGAGGATGTCGCCCACGTCCCAGTGCTTGAAAGCCTCGTGCTCGCTCTTGCCCGGATCGCTGTCGCTGATATAGAGCTGTATGCGCCCGCTCATGTCCTGGATCGTGGCAAAGCTCGCCTTGCCCATGACGCGCTTTAACATCATGCGTCCGGCGACCTGCACCGAGACTGCGCTCTGCTCGAGCGACTCGCGCTCGCTCGTCCCGAATTTCTCACTGATTTCGCCTGCAAGATCCTTGCGCTCGAAATCGTTGGGGTACGGATTGCCCTGCGCGCGCAACGCCTTTAGTTTTTCGCGCCGCTCCTCGATGACCTGGTTCGTATCGAGTGCGGGAGTTTTTTGTTCTTCCATGATCGCTCGCTATAGGCCCTGCTTGAGGCTCGCGGAGATGAAATCGTCGAGGTCGCCGTCGAGCACCGACTGGGTGTTGCCGACTTCGACGTTGGTGCGCAGATCCTTGATGCGCGACTGGTCCAGCACATACGAGCGGATCTGGTGGCCCCAGCCGATGTCGGTCTTGCTGTCTTCGAGCGCCTGTTTTTCCTCGTTGCGCTTGCGAAGCTCGAGCTCGTAGAGCCGCGACTTGAGCAACGACATCGCTTCGGCGCGGTTGCGGTGCTGCGAGCGGTCGCTCTGGCATTGCACGACGATACCGCTCGGGGCGTGCGTGATGCGCACCGCCGAATCGGTCTTGTTGATATGCTGGCCGCCTGCGCCCGAAGCGCGGTAGGTATCGATGCGAAGGTCCGCCGGGTTGATGTCCACTTCGATCGAGTCGTCGACTTCCGGGTAGACGAAAACGCTCGCGAACGAGGTGTGACGCCGGTTGTTGGAGTCGAACGGAGACTTGCGCACCAGCCGGTGCACGCCGCTCTCGCTGCGCAGGTGGCCATAGGCGTAGTCGCCCATCACCTTGAAAGTCGCCCCTTTGATGCCTGCGACGTCTCCGGGGGATTCTTCGAGCAACTCGGTCTTGAAGTCTTTGCGCTCGCAGTAGCGCAGATACATGCGCTCCAGTATGGCCGCCCAGTCCTGCGCTTCGGTGCCGCCGGAGCCCGCCTGAATGTCGACGAAACAGTTGTTGGGATCGACCGGGTTGGAGAACATTCGCCTGAACTCGAGATCAGCGACCGAACGCTCCAGTGCCAAAGCATCGACGTCGACGCTTCCGAGCGTGGCGTCATCGTTCTCGTCGCGGGCGATGCCGAACAATTCCCGG
This sequence comes from Burkholderiales bacterium, assembly GCA_046597455.1. GTDB lineage: Bacteria > Pseudomonadota > Gammaproteobacteria > Burkholderiales > SG8-41 > JAQGMV01. The sequence goes on along the minus strand of JBKJKJ010000287.1, from coordinate 3,559 downwards.
GCATCCCGCACGCCGGAATCGAGCCGCTCCAGCGTTTCCACCACCGCTTCGAGTGTCTTGCGTTCCTTGCCGAGCTCCTGCGCGCGCTTGGGGTCGTTCCAGATGTCGGGGTCTTCGCTGAGCTTGGCGACTTCGGTCAGCCGCAGTTTTTTCGCATCGAAGTCAAAGATACCTCCGCAGCTCGGCGGCTCGGCTGTCGACGTCTTCCAGCCGCTTGGCGATGAGGTTGATGTGCTCGGCTTCCATGGTGTTTCCGGTTTAAAACGAAATTATACAGTGCGCGCTCAGTCCGCTGACGCGTGCCAGTGCTGCAAAGTGAGCTGCAACGACTCGATGCCGTTGAATTCGTTGACATCGAGGCGATACACCGCCTCGATGCGCGGCGCCACGCGGTCGCTCGTGCCGAACATGATCGCGTCGAACGTGCGCCCGGCGCGCGTGAGCTTGAGCTTCATGTGACGCCCACCCACGATTCTCTGGCTGGTGACCTCGAAATCGTCCAGGAAACGCGGTTCCGGAAAGCCCTGTCCCCACACGCCTTGTGCAATCGCTCTGCCCGAAGCGAGCGTCGCCTCGGCGAGGTCGAGGGAACCGTCGGTTTCGATCTGGCGTTCCAGATCCGCGGCCGTGACGAGCGAACGCACCGTGTCTTCGAATGCGGTGCTGAAAGCGCCGAAATCGGCTTCGCGCAGCGTGAGACCGGCCGCTGCCGCATGGCCGCCGAAACGCACGATGAGGCCCGGGTAGCGTTTGGATACGAGGTCGAGCGCGTCACGGATGTGCAGCCCGGGGATCGAGCGCCCCGAGCCCTTGATCTCGCCCTCGATGCCGCGCGCGAAAGCAATCACCGGGCGGTGAAACCGCTCCTTGAGCCGGGATGCGACGATCCCGATGACGCCCTGGTGCCATTCGGCGTTGAACAGGGCGAGCGCGCACGCTTCCCCTTGCTCGTCGGTGATTGCGGCGAGCGCGGATTCCTGCATGTCGGCTTCGATGGCACGCCGCTCGCGGTTGAGCTCATCGAGCTGACGCGCGATGGCTTCGGCGCGAGCCGGATCGTCCGTTACCAGGCACTCGATGCCCAGCGACATGTCGGTCAGCCGGCCCGCCGCATTGAGGCGCGGCCCGAGCACGAAGCCGAGCTCGTAGGCGCTCGCGCGCGCCGGCTCGCGGCCCGCAGCTTTGAACAGCGCGGCCACGCCGGCCTGCATGCGACCGGCGCGCATCCGCTTCAATCCCTGCTGCACGAGCACCCGGTTGTTGGCGTCGAGCCGCACCACGTCGGCCACGGTCCCGAGGGCCACGAGGTCGAGCAGGGCGGCCATGTTCGGCTCGCGTTCGAGTGCGCCGCGCGACCGAAGCTCGGCGCGTAGCGCGAGCATGAGATAGAACATGACCCCGACGCCCGCCAGATTCTTGCTCGGAAAAGGGCATCCCGGCTGATTGGGATTGACGATGCACCACGCGGCGGGAAGCCGGTCGGCCGGAAGGTGGTGGTCGGTGACCAGTACGCGCATGCCGAGGCGATTCGCTTCGTCGACCCCTTCGATACTGGCGATCCCGTTGTCCACGGTGATCAGCACGTCCGGTGGAGCAGATCCCTGATAGGCGAGCCGCACGATTTCCGGCGTCAGGCCGTACCCGTATTCGAAGCGGTTCGGCACGAGGTAATCCACATTCGCCCCGAAGGCCCGCAGTGCGCGCATGCCGACTGCACACGCCGTGGCGCCGTCGGCGTCGTAATCAGCGACGATCAGCAGCCGCAGCCCGTCTTTGATCGCATCGGCGAGCAGGCCAGCCATGTGCGCGAGATTCAGCATGGCGTCCAGCGGATGCAGCCGCGTGTATGCATCATCGAGGTCGAGGGGTTCGGCGACGCCGCGCGCGGCGTAAATGCGCGCCAGGAGCGGATGGCAACCGGCGCTCACGAGGCGTGCCACGGCGTCGGCGGACACTGTGCGCTGGATGATGAGAGGCGCGCTCATGCGTAGGCCGGCAGGGGTTTTCGCCGCCGCCAGATTTTCAGAAGATCCGATCGGCGCAGCGTGTAACGGCAGCTTGTTTTCTCACCCAGGGTGACCACCGTCAGTGTTTCCATGCGGCCGTGTTGCAGCGCGCTTCGGAGCGGCGCGAACCACTGCGCTTCGAGCATGGCGATGCGCGTGCGCCAGGCGTCGGCGTCGTCGTAAGTCACCGCCGAGGCGAGCGCGTCGACAACGGCGAGATGAGAGCCGGAGCAGTGCGGTGCGGAGGCGATCTCGGTGAGCCACGTCTGCGCACCGGCGGGCAACGGCCCGGCATGGGTATCGGCGGCTGCAGCGAGCGCCAGGGCGGTCGGATCGTTGCTCGACACCGACGCGAAATGACGCCCGGGGACCGCGGGCGAGGTGCCGCCTCCCCAGAACCACACGCTGTTCACCGCCGGCTCGCCGCGCTCTTCCCGGGTCTCGTTGAGGGGATGTTCGTGAAGAAGCATCTGGATTTCATTGAACAGGCCGTGCCAGCGCAAAGCCTCCGGTCCTGAAGGCAGGTGGTGCTGTACATCGCCGCCGGCGACTTCGCCCAGGGAGGACGTCACGAGGCCCGGCGTGCGTGCGACCTTGGCATACCAGCGCTTCGGGTGTGGTGCGTGGAACGCGATGCCCTGGTGGGTAAAGTGCGCGTTGAGCTTTTCGACGAGCGCACGCGCCTCATCGTCGGTGATGTCGAAGAGGGCGCTGTCGACGAGGTGCAGGCCTTCCCGGCTGACTTTGATGTGAATCGGGTCCGCACGCAGCCAGTACGCCTCACCGGGCTCGCCCCGATCCAGCGCCAGAGTAAGGGGCGCGATGGGCCAGTCCTGCTGGCGCTCGACATCGAACGCCTGGCACAGCCAGGCTTCAGGCGTAATTGCTGGGTAGCGCTCGGCAATCGCACGCGCGAGCAGCGTCGTGAGCGCCGGGAGCGTAAGCCCGTGCGCCACGGTGTCCGCGGCGTAGCGCGGCCAGAAAAGATGAGGGATGAGCAGCGTGCATTGCATGGGGGCCAGCGGTAGGCGCGCAGTTTAGCAGAGGCGGTGGCAGGACGTCAGAGGTCACGGGTAAGAGAGCAAGCGTCAGATGACGCACTTCAGGCGACACGCGGCGCACGGCATGCCCGAGTGCAGATCGCGGCTCGGGAGTCTCGGACCGCCGAGCCCGGACCTCACACCGCTTACCTCCGACCGCTTCAGTGCGCACGCTCTCTGCTAAACTGCGCCTTTCGTTTCGCACCCCTCCAGTGAATTCATACGAGTTGTTCATCGGGCTGCGCTATACGCGGTCCCGCCAGCGCACGCGCTTCATCTCGGTCATCTCGCTGATTTCGATCGTCGGCATTGCGCTCGGCATGACGGTGCTGATCACCGTACTGTCGGTGTTCAACGGGTTTCAGCGCGAAGTGCGAACCCGCATGCTCAGTGCGGTCGCACACATCCAGGTGAGCGACATCAACGAGAAGCTGACCGACTGGCGCGGTGTCGCCGCGGCGCTGAAGAAGCATCCCGAGGTGAAGGCCACCGCGCCCTACGTCAGCGCGCAAG
>JBKJKJ010000312.1:0-4913 GCA_046597455.1 Burkholderiales bacterium | reverse complement strand
TCTCCGCGACCAACTGCGGCGAAAGGCACACGACTAACGTGAGGCGCCCGCGCGAACCAGTACTTCGGCAACGTCCTTGCGCCCGCGTTCCGTCGCCAGACCCAGCGCATTGTAGCCATACGCCGACGTGTAGTTCACATCCGCGCCGTGCTCCAAAAGGAGGAGTACGAAAGGCAGATGTCCCTCCCGCGCGGCCATCATCAGGGCGTTGATCCCGTTCTGCGCAGTGGCGTTAACCTGCGCCCCGCGTGTGAGGAGCAGACGCGCCACGTCGACGTGATTGTTTACGGCGGCGTAAATCAGCGGTGTTCAGCCCGACTGATTGGGATCGGCGCCGCTGTCGAGGAGCATCCGAACGACCTCCGCACGACCATTGATCGCCGCGAGCATGAGTGCATTTTCACCCTGGGCATTGCGCGCGCTGAGCTTGGGCTTTGCCGCGAGGAGGGTCTTGATCACGGCGGGCTTGCCCGACCGCGCTGCCAGCATCAATAGCGATTCGCCCTTGGGATTGACCGTGTCGACGTCAACGCCGCGCTTCAGAAGCTCGGAGACCGTCCTGAAGTCGTCGATTTCGATGGCCTGGAGTATGTCTTCATAGCTGCCTGCTACGCTTAAAACCGGGCAACCGAGCGCCAGCACCAACGCCCACCACTTAAGAGAAAGCTTAAACACTCTGATCCTTTGCATTGAAAAGACTGAAGAAATTACGACTAGTCTCGGACGCCACCTCGTCGAATGAGATTCCACGCAGGCGAGCCACTTCCTCCGCCACATACTTGACCCACGCCGGACGGTTCGTTTTACCGCGATGTGGCACCGGTGCGAGGTAGGGTGAATCCGTCTCGACCAGGAGCCGGTTCAGCGGCACCTGCCGCGCTACTTCCTTCAATGCGACAGCATTCTTGAAAGTGACGATGCCGGAGAACGAGATGTAGAACCCGAGGTCCAGCGCTGCCTGGGCAGTCTCCCAGGTCTCGGTAAAGCAATGCATGACCCCGCCGGCTTGCTCGGCCCGTTCCGCCCGCATAATGGCTATCGTGTCCTCGGCGGCAGCACGCGTATGGATGATGAGGGGCTTTCCGGAGCCCCTGGCGGCGCGAATGTGCGCGCGGAAACGGTCGCGTTGCCATTCGAGGTCCCCCTTGAGCCGGTAATAGTCGAGGCCTGTTTCACCGATCGCTACCACCTTCGGGCGGTCCGCGAGCTCCATCAAGGCTTCAGGCGTAACGAGTGGGTGGTCAGGGTAGTCCGGGTGCGTTCCAACCGACGCATAGAGGTTGGCGTGCGCTTCCGCGAGCGCCCTCACCTTCGGAAAATCTTCCAGTGTGACTGCCACGCAAAGGGCGTGGGACACGCCATGCTCGCGCATCTCTGCAAGTCTGCCCGGGATGTCGTCCGCAAGGTCAGGGAAGTCGAGATGACAATGCGAATCGACCAGCGTCATGCGGCCACCGCCTGCGACTGCAAGACATCCCGATATGCGAGCAGGAGGTGCTCAATGAAAAGCTGAGGGTTGAGCGGATGATGCACGATACGCTGCAGCTTCACGACCTCACGATGGAACCGTAATGCGGCGAGCGAATCGATCCGCGCTGCTGTCCGCCCGATTGCGTCGACGTGATCGGGGTTGTAGCGCACCTTCCCAGCGCCCCGGCAGTACACCAGGTCGTAAGACCATTTCTGCAGCCAGACGACCACGTGCGGTATGGAGAAATCGCGCACGGCTTCCGCGGCCGCGAGCGCGTCGAAATCGGGCGCCGTCAGATGCCGCATGAACGCTGCACGCGTTCCCCAATACTCCGAGTCGCTCAGTTCGGCCGCCAGTAGGGGCGCGCCGCCGGTATGTGCCAGCGCCAGATCGGGGTTGCGCACACCATGCTCCGCAAGCCACGCGGCAGCCACCGCCAAGTCCGGTGCGGCGAGCGCCATCTGCCGGCACCGACTCCGGATCGTCGGCAGGACCTGCTGCGGTCGATGCGTGACGAGCATGAAGTGAGTTCGTGCAGGCGGCTCTTCCAGGCTCTTCAGGAGCGCGTTGGCTGCGTTGGCATTCAACGCCTCGGCGGGATGGATCACGATCACCTTGGGACCGCTGCGGTGGCTGGACATGTTGATGAACTCGGGAAGCACGCGGATCTGATCGACTGATATCGACGTGGCTTTCTTGTCGCTCTCCTTTTTGTCTTCGTCTTCCGCTTTTGCACGATCAGTCGCGCTCAGCGGCTCGATTTGCCTGTAGTCAGGATGCGAGCCGGACTCGAACCACGTACAAGCCGTGCAGGTGCCGCACGCGTATGCACCCTGCGCCGCAGACTCGCACAGCAGCGCTTTCGCGAGAGCCCGGGCGTAAGAGAGTTTGCCGATGCCCCGTGAGCCCCTTAACAGCAGCGCCTGGGGAAAACGCCCTCTTTCCGCCAGAAGGACAGCGAACGCGTCTTCGTGCCAGTCCAGCGGCTTCACTGTGATTCCCTCAACAGAGGCTCGAGAATCGCTTCGAGCTTTGACTGAATTTCTGAAACGCCGAGGTTACCGTCGACAATCCGAATGCGCTCAGCATGCGCGCGTGCGCGTCGCAGATAGGCCGCGCGGGTTCTATCCCTGAAATCGCTGTGCTCCTGCTCATATCGGTCCGGAACCTTGATCGCCCCTGCCCGCGCGCGCCCTACCTCCGGGCTCACATCGAAAAGAAGCGTGAGATCCGGCTGCAGAGACCCGTGGACCCAGTGCTCGAGTTGCTCGATCTTGCTCCATTCCACACCACTTCCGCCGCCCTGATAGGCGAAGCTCGCATCAGTGAAGCGGTCACAAAGCACCCACGAGCCCTGCGCCAGCGCGGGGGCAATCACCTTGTCGATGTGCTCGCGCCGCGCGGCGAACATCAGGAGCGCCTCGGTCTCGGGATCGAAGCGCTGCCGGGCATCGAGGAGCAGGTTGCGCAGCGCCTCTCCGAGCACGGTACCGCCGGGCTCGCGTGTCACGCACAGCGGGACGCCGCGCGTTTTCAGAAACTCGGCAACCCATACGAGTTGAGTACTCTTACCCGCGCCGTCGAGCCCCTCGAGCGTGATGAATCGTGGACGCATCAGCGTTTTCCCGAGCGCTGGTACTTCGTCACGGCGCGGTCGTGTTCCTCGTAGCTGTTCGAGAAATGCGAGCTGCCATCGCCTTTCGCCACGAAATACAACGCGTCCGTGGATGCGGGATGAAGGGCCGCATGGAGCGACGCCAGGCCCGGCATCGCAATCGGCGTGGGTGGCATGCCCACGCGCACATAGGTGTTGTAGGGCCCGTCCGTCAGGAGGTCCTGTTTGCGCAGATTGCCATCGAAGCGCTCGCCGAGTCCGTATATGACCGTGGGGTCCGTCTGCAGCTTCATACCCAGGCGCAGGCGATTGAGGAAGACTGCCGAGATGATCGAGCGCTCGACTGACTTGCCGGTTTCCTTCTCGACGATTGAAGCCAGGATGAGCGCCTCGTACGGCGTCGCGAGCGGGAGCCCCGGCATGCGCTCTTCCCACTGAATGCGCAGGTGCTTCTGCATGAGCTCATATGACCTGCGAAGGATGTTCAGATCGCTGACTCCGGTACTGAAGTGGAAGGTGTCGGGGAAAAAAAGGCCTTCCGCTGCCGTCTCGACAATACCCAGCCGCTGCAGGATATCGATGTCGCTCATCCCCTGCGTGTCATGTCTGAGCGCCGCATGATCATCCAGCGTCTTGCGCACTTGCCTGAAGCTCCACCCTTCCACAAAGGTAATCGCCAGCGCGCTGTAGTTACCCCGCGAAATTTTATCGATGAGATCGAGTGGTGTGACGCCTGTTTCGAGCTCGTAGTTCCCGGGCTTGATGTTCTTCGGATTGCCGAATAGTCGCGCCAGAATTTCAAATGCAACCGCAGACTTGATCACACCGGCATCCGCCATCTGCTGCGCCGCGCCGCGCAGACTGCTCCCCGCGCTGATGCTGAATTGCACGGGGGATCGTTTCAGCGGAAGCTCGTGCAAGGGATAGCGTATACACCATGCAGCCAGGAGCGCGATGACGAGACTGAGCGCGAGCGCGACGGGCTTAAGCCACTTGCGTGTCATCTTCTCGCAACCAGCTCTGTACCACCCGGACCGATGTGCCGACAGGGCGGGTATGGCCTTCGAGCTCGCATACCGGCCATGCCCCTGCAAGACTGTTTACCAGGACAACCTCATCAGCACCGAGCACGTCATCCCAGGTGAGATTCGTGATTTCACACGGCACCTTGTTATGCGCAGCCGCGGCGATGACGCGGTCCCGCGTGACACCGGCGACGCCGCACCGGTCGAGCCTGGGTGTGGCGAGCCTGCCGCGCCTTGCAATGAACACATTAGTCATGGTGCCCCCGATCACGTTGCCCTCGACGTCGAGCATCAGCCCTTCAGCGACAGATTGATCGCTCCATTCCGCTCGGGCAAGCACGTTTTCAAGGCGATTCAAATGCTTCAGGCCCGCGAGCGCGGGCTGCAGGGCGAGCCTCAGCGTGCAAAGCCGCACTCGCACGCCGTTTTCGCTGTATGACCCTGGATATTGTGGGGGCGGAGTGCGAAGAACCACGCGCGTCGGCGTGCTACCGGCGGTGTATCGGTAGCCGCGCTCACCCACGCCGCGCGTAATGATCACCTTGACGGCACAATCGGCATTCGATTCGCAGACCCGCAGCACTTCATTGCGGAGAAGTTCGACATCGGGACACTCGATGCCGATTGCCGCGCAATCGGACGCGAGCTTCGCATAGTGCCGTGGCCACAGCTGAGGCACACCGGCGGTTGCGACGAGCGTGCGAAAAACGCCATCGCCGTACGCAAGACCGCGGTCGATCGGCGCTATGCCGACGTCCGCGGAACCGTTGACCAGCATCATGGACGCCACCGTCGGGTGTGC
>JBKJKJ010000198.1:0-3871 GCA_046597455.1 Burkholderiales bacterium | reverse complement strand
ATGCCCGCGGTATGGCCGCTTGCGAAAGCGGGCAAGCTGCGCGCCCTGGCGCACGGCGGCACCAAGCGCTCGCCGGCTGCGCCGAGCGTGCCGACGGTAGCGGAGTCGATTCCGGGTTTCCAGTGCATCACCTGGTACGCAATGCTCGCGCCGCGCGGCACCCCGCCAGCGATCGTGGCCCGGCTGAACGGCGAGCTGGTGAAAATGCTGGCCGATCCGCCCTTCGCGCAGCGCCTGTCCGACCAAGGGCAGGACCCCCAGTCGAGTTCCCCGGCGGAACTCACGGCGCATATGCGTGCCGAATCAAAACGCTGGTCGCACATCGTCAAGGCGGCGGGCCTCACCTCCGCGCATTGAGCCGTGCGAGCTTTGCTTACCGTTCGCCTCAGGAGAACCGAATGCCCAATGAACTCAAGACCACCGATCCGCAGCCGACCTCGATGGGCCTGAATCGGAACGTCGCCGGTATGCTGTGCTATCTGGTGGGCTGGATCACCGGGCTGATTTTTTTCGTGGTCGAGAAGGACGACAAGTTTGTCCGATTCCACGCGATTCAGTCGATGATCACCTTCGGCGGGCTCACCATGCTGTTCATGACGCTGGGCTTCATTCCGGTGCTCGGGTGGCTGCTGTTCCCCATACTGGGTCTGATCCAGCTCGTGCTGTGGATACTCCTGATGATCAAAGCGTTTCAGGGGGAACGATTCAAGCTGCCGGTGATCGGCGACCTGGCCGAGAGCAATCTATAGGAGACGTCTGAACAGACGTCATCGCAAGGCGCCGCCGAAGGCCAGTCAAACGAACGCAGAACCAACGTTTTCCTCCGTAACCCCGTGCCTTTCCGTGCAGCGCACGGCACGTGTTTGGCCTGATCGGTGTCGAGCGCGTCGGGATCTTCGTCACCGCGTTTCCCGCAACGACCGTTCATGCGTGATCGACGGCCCCCTCGTGTTTGTGTTCCGAATACGCTTGCCGAGACCAGCGCTATTTCGCATTCGGGGGGCGCATCGGCTTCACGCTGCCGCAATCCGCACTGACCCACTTGCCGGTCCCGTCCATGTTCACCGTCTCCGGCTTGCCCTGCACGCTACTCGTGATCGCCATCTTCATCGTATAGGCCTCAGAGCTCACGAACGTGAAATTGCCTTCCCCGCTGGACGGCGGATTGGCGCAGGAAAAAGCCATCTTCATCGTGTTGCCGCTGCGCGGCTGACGGGTCGTCTTGCAGTCGCCCTGCTGCGCCGGGATCTCGTTACGCTCGATCATATCTTTGGTCATGCAGACTTTGGCGCTCACATCGCCGGGGCCGCCCGGGCCCATCTTCAGTCCGCGCTTGGCCATCATGTCTTCCATCATTTTGCGTTCGGCCGGTGGCATGCTCGCCATTTGCTGTTGCGCCTGCGCCCTGGCTTTTTCCATCTCGCCGCTGCCGCCTTGCATCTTGTGAGTGACTTCCCAGAGGCCCGGCTTGAGGTTTTGTGCCGAAGCGCCGACGGCGAAAGTGCCGGCGACGAGCGCGCATAGTGCGTGATGGATTTTCATGTCATCCCCTTTTGCTAAAAATATGATTCTGCCCTCTCCGGGCGCGCCTGTGGTGGGCGGTGCACTCGCGCCGGCGCAACGTGCGCCGACCCCATGTCTGCGGTGGCATTATCTGGCACACTCCACGGACCTCCTGACCTCATCTCGCGCGACACATGCCATGACGTTGCGCGCTCTTACACACACACGAGGATACGCATGCCCCTGAAATACGCGCTGGTGCACGTCGACGACGTGAATCCCGAAAACATGCAGAAGGGCGACGGCTGGGCGATCTCCGAATTCCGGCTCCCCATCACCGGAAAAGACGGCAGCGCCACCACGCTCTTTCACTCCATTTTTCGCCCCGGCTCCACGCACGCCCGGCATCTGCACAGTAATTGCGACGAGATCGCCGTCTATCTCAAGGGCCGCGGCATCGTCGGCCAGGGCAACGAACGCACCGAAGTGCGCCCGGGCCACTGCCGTCTCATGCCGAAAGGATCGGAACACTTCTTTTACAACGAGACGAAGGACGAGGACGGGCTGGTCATCGGCTTTTACATCGGGGCGAAGGACGTCAAGGACACCGGCTACGCCTTCCGCGGCGCAGTCAGCGAGGCCGACCTGAAAGTGGCGCGGCGCGAGGGGCTGAGCGAAGGCATACTCGTGAACGTCGAGGACGTGAAGCCTGCGCCGATGAACGCGAAGGACGGCTGGAACGTCACCGACTTTCGCATGCCGATCGGGCGCCACAACGGAAGCGCAGCAGCGCAGTACTGGGCGAAGCTCCTGCCCGGCGACGTCCACCACAAGCACCGTCTGGACAACTGTGAAGAGCTCTACTACGTCATCAGCGGCCACGGCATCGTCGGCGCCGGGCCCGATCGCGCCGAAGTGCGCGGCGGTCACGTCCACTACATTCCCCGAGGCGTCGAGCGCTTCATCGCCAACCTCAGCAAAACCGAGCCGCTCGAAGTCATCGGCGTCTACACCGGCGCCGGAAGCATCGAGGAAGCCGGCTACGCGTATACCGGCGAAGTGACTGGCGAGGACATGAAGGCGCGAACGGCCTGAAGCTCGAACGCGGCCGCTGCGACAGCGGCCGCCTGCAGTTACTGGTTGACCGTGATATTCGCCGCACGTGCGAGCTTGGTCAGCTCGGCAATTTCCCGTCTCATCTGCTCGGCGAATTCCGCCGGCGTGTTGAGCACGATCTCCGACCCGGTCGACTCGAACCGCTCGCGCAACTCGGGGGACGTCTTGAACGCATGTACCGTCTCAGCGTAGAGGCGGTCCACGATCGCTTTCGGCGTGCCCGCAGGCGCGAGCAGCGCATACCAGCCGCCGAGTTCGGCGCCCGTTATGCCTGCCTCAACCATCGTCGGCACCTCCGGCATCACCTTCAGGCGGGTGCCGCTCGCAAGCGCGAGCGCCCGCACGCGATTGCTGCGTATGAACTGGAGCTGGTTCTGCACCGAGTCGAAAGATGCCTGGACCTCGCCGGCGACCAGCGCAGCTGCCGATGGCCCGCCTCCCTTGTACGGCACGTGTGTAAGCCGCATACCAGTGCGCGGCATGACCAGTTCCATGCCGAACTGCGCGATGCTGGCAGGGCCGAACGACGAATACGCCATGCCAGGTTTCGCCTTGGCGAGCGCAACCAGTTCGGGCACTGTCTTCGCTGGGACTGATGCGTTGACGACGAGGACGAATGGAGACGACATGACGATGGTGATCGGCGCGAAGTCCCGCATCACGTCAAAAGGCAGCTTCGGGAAGACTGCCGAGTTGGCGACCAGTTGACCGTTGGTTCCCGCCAATAGGGTATAGCCGTCGGGACTCGCCTTGGCGACGAGTTCGACACCGATGAGCCCATTCGCGCCGGGCCGATTGTCCACGATGAACGACTGCCCCAGGCTCTCGGTGAGCTTCTGCGCCACGCTGCGCGCCATGACATCCGAAGGCCCTCCGGGCTGGGTCGGATTGACGATGCGTACGGGACGGGTGGGCCATTTTTGCGCCTGAGCGGCGGCCTGATCGACCACCGCGCCCGCACAGTAAAGCAGCACTACGCCAGCCACTACCAGTCGCACGCGCTTCATTTAACGTTGCTCCGGAATGTCGCGCAGCACCTCGATCGATATATCGCTTTGCGATACCGACCGCGCGCGCTGCATGCAGGACAAATGCTACCATGCAATTCTGGCTCAACCCGCTTTGCGCAAAGGAACAGCGGCGATGAAGGTGACACGGCTTTCGGCGCATATCGGCGCAGAGGTGACGGACATCGATCTGCGCGAGCCGCTCGACGCGGAGGTTCGGCGGGGCCTCAACGCAGCCGTGGTCG
>JBKJKJ010000188.1:0-2653 GCA_046597455.1 Burkholderiales bacterium | reverse complement strand
GTCGACGACGCGGAACTTGCGCGGCTGTCGGCTTGCGGCGTGCGCGGCATCCGCTTCGAAATGGCCACCGGCGTCCTGCCGTGGACAGCGCTGGAAACCGTCGCCGCGCGCGTCGCGCCGCTGGGGTGGCACATCGACTTGCAGACCGATGGCCGGGGGCTTCCCGATCTCGTCGATCGCCTGCTCGACCTGCCGTGCCCGGTCATTCTCGATCACTATGGAAAATTCGCCGATGCGCTGCCGGTCGAGCACCCGGCGGTCGCTGCGGCGTTGAAACTCCTGGCATCGGGCAAGGGATGGGTCAAGCTGACTGCCCCTTATGCCGGGCGCCACGCACGGCCCGAACCATGGCCGGAGCTGATCCCTCTCGCCCGTGCGTATCTCGAGACGGCGCCGGATCGCGTGGTGTGGGGTAGCGAATGGCCGCAGTCGATGCTGCCGTTTTTCAAAGTCCCGATTCCCGACCTTGCGTTGTTGCTCGATCTGTTGCTCGACTACACCTCGGATCCGGCGATGATCGAGCGCATCCTCGTCGACAATCCAGCGGCGCTCTATGACTTCCCTGCAGTGAACTGACCGCGACGACCACGTTGACCACGTTGACCACAGCGCACCGAAAGATCACGACCTTGATTACTCACCATCTCAAATCAACGACCGCGCAGAGCAATTCGAAAGTGCGCTCCGCATCGATCGCAGTCATCGGCGACACCGCGTACATGACGGTGATTCCCACGCTTCCGCTCGATCCGGCCACCAGCGCGGCGGAACAGACGCGCCAGATCTTCCGCAGCATTGAAGATCGGCTGGCAAGCGTTGGCTCGAACAAGAGCCAGATTGCGCACATCACGATCTGGCTTGCGCATCTGCACCATTTCGACGAGGTCACTGCCGTCTGGAATGAATGGGTCGATCCCGATCACCCGCCGGTGCGCGCCTGTGCGCAGGTCGCGCTGGCGAACAAGGATCTCAAAGTCGAAATGATCGTGGTGGCGCATGTGCCCGCCGCCGCAGCGGTCGGTTAGAGGCACGGGGCGACCCATGACCAACGCTCCGGCAGATTGTCTTGTTGTGGGTTCCGGCATCGCCGGGGTCTGCGCGGCGCTCCACATACAACGTGCAGGCGCACGCGTCGCCATTGTCGACCCCGACGCGCCGGGTTCGGGCGCCTCGTTCGGCAATGCCGGCATCGTCGTCAACACCAAGCTGACGCCGGTTTTCAACGGCCTCACGCCGCGCCTTCTGCTGTCGATGTTGCGCAACCCGGCGTCGCCGCTGAACGTCCGCTGGTCGCGCTTCCTCGGATTGACGCCTTGGTTCCTCGAGATGCTGTCGCACGCCAGTGCCGCCGAAGTCGAACGCATCACGCGCGCCCTCGCAGCGCTGAGCCAACGAGGCGAGCCAATCTACACCGAACTCTGGCGTGAAGCCGGCATGGGCGAGCTGGTGGTCAAGCGCGGCTCGCTGGCACTGAACGTGAACGTCGACGAACGCGATCGCAGCTGGAATGGAATGCTGGCTCTCCAGCGCTCGCTTGGGGCGCCGATGGAACGTGTGGGTCCGGCCGAGATCAAGGCGCTCGCTCCGGCCGTCAGCTCGCGCTATACGAGCGGCGTGTACTCGCCGGACTATCAGCACACGCTCGATCCGCAGGCGTTCGTGGCGAAGCTCTTCTCGCTCTTTCAATCACGTGGTGGCACGCAGATACACGCACGGGTTCTCGGTGTCGACGTGCGTGCGGGCAAGGCCGCTGGAGTCGAGACGTCGCAGGGGCTTGTCACCGGGGGCAGCGTCGTCGTCGCCGCCGGAACCGGCAGCGCGGAGCTCGCGAAACAGGTCGGCGAACGCGTTCCGCACCAGGCCGTGGGCGGCTATCACGTGATGCTCGGGAATCCGGGCGTCGCGCTGGAAACGCCCTTGTTGCCGATGGACTTCCGCTTTGCGATCACGCCGATGCGCGCGGGTATTCGCCTGGCCGGTACCTATGACTTCGGCGCCGAGGGCAAGCCTCCGAATTTCGGATTGCTCGACGACATGATCGAACATGTCGGTCACGTGCTGCCGGGCATCAACATCACGAAGTCGTCGGTCTGGCAGGGCTTTCGTTCCTATCTCCCCGATGGGCTGCCGGTGATCAGCGCGTCGCGCGCAGTCGGCAACATGCATTACCTGTTCGGCTTCTCGTCATCGGGAATGATCAACGCGGCCGCAGCCAGTCGCGCGCTCGCACGGATGTGGAATGGTGAAGCGCCGGAGTTCGACATGTCGCCGTATTCGATCGGTCGCTTTGGAAGTGATTCGGCGCAAAGGCCGTCGGCACACGGCAGCACATCGACTTCGGCACATCGCAACACGACATCGCCCTCTGCAACCGCCGACACCCGCGAAACCGGCCCTCGATGACACCGCATCTGATGAACGCCTACACGCGCGCGGACTTCGAAGCCGTGCGCGGCGAAGGTTGCTATCTGTTCGACAGCGAGGGCCGTCGCTATCTCGACTTTCTCTCCGGTGTCGCGGTCAACGCGCTGGGGCATTGCCATCCCGTTCTGGTCGAGGCGCTGTGCAGACAGGTGCATACGCTATGGCACGCGTCGAACCTGATCCGCGTGCCCGATCAGGAACGTCTTGCCGATCGCCTTTGCGCGGCGAG
>JBKJKJ010000270.1:0-12253 GCA_046597455.1 Burkholderiales bacterium | reverse complement strand
GCGATCGCGAAGCGCTGCACAAACAGCAGGCGCAGCACCGCGAAGCCCGGCGTAAGCTTCATCACGATCAGCACGATCTGCGCGCCGATCGCGCGCAACGCCGCAACGATGCGCGCGAAATGCATCGCGATGCGCATGACGTGCGCGACGCGCGACGGGAACGCCATCACGACATGCGTGAAATGCACCGCGATCAGCGGGCCGCCAATGCCGGGCATGCAGAGCGTCATCCCCCCGCGCCCAATGGGCGCGCGAACGTCGCCGCGAACCGGCATCGCTGATCAGCCGGCGGTCCGGCTTCCCGTTCGCATCGCGGCGAGGGAAGCCGGGCAAACGCCGGTGCGCACGCTGCGCATCCCCGCGCATTGCGCGGCGCACGCGTAAGGCCGCGGATCGCTTCGAGGCACGACGCCCCTGTACAATCGAGCGATTGGTCACGCCACCGAAGCCACGCTCATGACGCCTGCCCCAGGCCGCACCTTCGCCCCCTTCATTCCTGCAACCGCATTGGTGATGGCACCGGTCGCGCAGGCGCAGAACGCCAAATTCCCCGTCAAGCCCGTGCGCATGGTGGTGGGTTATCCGGCCGGCGGGCCTTCGGACATCCTGGGCCGGCTGGCCGCACAAAAACTCACCAAAGCCCAGGGCCAGCAGACCATCGTCGAAAACAGACCCGGCGCCAGCGGCAATATCACCGCCGAAGGCATGGACGCGGTGACTTCGACGCCCGACGAATTCACGCAGCACATGCAGCGCGAGCTTCTCAAATGGGCCGCCGCGGTGAAAGCAGCAGGAATCACCGCGGAGTGAGCGTGGCGGTCGAGGCCGCAACAATCGGTCTCACCGCACAGCCGCAATCGATCGCAGCCATGCTTTACCTGATCCGCCGCTCCGTCTTACCCGCTCTCATCGCGCTTTCGCTGGGCGCGTGTGCGACGCTCTCTGCGCGAGATATCATTTCGGTGAAGCTCGCCGCCATCAACGATTTTCACGGTTACGTGCAGGCGTCTGCGGAGCCGGTCGTGGCGAGCAATGCAGGTGCCGCGCCCGCACGCACACTCGCCGGCGGCGCAGCCAAGCTGGCCGCAATCGTCGATACCCTGCGCGCGCAGAATCCGCATTTCGCTTTCGTCTCCTCCGGCGATCTGATCGGCGCATCCCCCCTCATCTCGGCAGCGTTCGACGACGAACCCACGATCGACGTGATGAACGCCGCGGGCCTGGACTTCAATGCGGTCGGCAATCACGAGTTCGACGGCGGCCTCGGTCACCTGCGGCGCCTGCAGGCGGGCGGATGCCCATCCGCGGGGTGCAAAAGCGGCACGGCTTTCAACGGCGCGCGCTTCGGTCTGCTCGCAGCGAACGTGATCGTGCAGTCGACCGGCAAGCCGCTGTTCCCGCCGTACGGGATCAAAACCTTCGGTGGCGTCAAAGTCGCGTTCATCGGCGTGACGCTCAAAGGCACGCCTGAGATCTCGAGTGCGCGCAATGTCGCCGGACTGGAATTTCGCGACGAGGCCGAAGTCGTCAACGCGCTCGTGCCGGAATTGAAGCGGCAGGGCATCGAAGCGATCGTGGTCCTCATACACCAGGGCGGCATCACGCGCGGCGGACCCAACGAGTGCGTCGATCTGCGCGGCCCGCTACGCGACATCGTCGAGCGCTTCGATCGCGCCGTGGACCTCGTCCTGAGCGGACACACGCACCAGGCCTATGTCTGCGAGCTCGATGGCCGGCTGGTCACGAGCGCGGGCTCGTACGGCCGTTTCATCACCGAAGTCGACCTGCGTATCGATCCGCAGTCGCGCGACATCGTTTCGGCGCGTGCGGTCAATCGGGCGGTCACACCCGATACTCCGGACAACGAGCGCGTCGCCGCACTGACCGCACATTACGTGCAGCTGGCTGCGCCGCTGCAGCGCATTGTCGGCCGCCTCGCCGCGCCGATCACGCGCCGCCCCAACCGGGATGGCGAGTCGGACCTCGGACAACTGATTGCTGACGCGCATCTCGCGGCAACCCGGGACGCAGGCGCAGTCGCCGCATTCGTCAACCCGGGCGGTATCCGCGCCCCGCTGGAGTCCAACGGGGAAGGCGAGATCACCTACTCGCAGGTCTTCGACGTATACCCATTCAACAATACGCTGGTGACGATGACGCTGACGGGCGCCCAGCTCGTGGCGCTGCTCGAGCAGCAGTGGCAGCAGGACTTCGCGCGCGTGCTGCAGGTATCGAGCGGCTTCAGCTACGTCTGGAATGCCGGCGCACCGCCAGGGTCGCGCATCGCGCGCGAGACGGTGATGATCGACGGCCGGCCGCTGCGGCTGACGGCGTCGTACCGGGTCGCGGTCAACAGCTACCTCGCGGACGGCGGCGATCGCTTCACCGTCTTGCTCGAAGGCACCGGCCGCACCCCCGGCGTCAGCAGCCGCGAAGCGATCGTGCGCTATCTCGAAGCGCACTCGCCGCTCGCACCCGGCAGCGAACGGCGCATACGCAGGGTCGAAGCGAGATAGGTTGCCGGGATTATCGGTGCGGCGACTTTCCGAGCTTTATTGATGTTCCTGCACCAGCGATGTCGCCGCAATAAGCCGGGTCGCCAGATGAGTATTCAGATTCATCATGATGCGCGCATAGAGCCGGGGTGAGCGCCGCTCAATCTCGCCCAGCGCCTCGCGCGTGAGCTCGTAGAGCCTGGTGGGTTTGGTGCACATCGCATCCGCGGTGCGTAAATCCGAGGTGAGCATCGCGATCTCGCCGAAAATGCTGCCGGGGCCGAATGACGCGAGACGCGTCGACCTGCCGGGCGCAAGCTCCAACCGGATTTCGACGCAGCCCTCGTCGATGATATACAGCGAACCGCCCGGGTCGCCCCGCCGGAAGAGCGGCCCTGCTTCGACGTCGATGCGCTCGAGACACGTTCTAAGCTCGTCGAGCTCCGTGCCCGATAAGCCCTGCGTCAGCGGTGTGGCGGACAGGTCCACCGGTTCATCGAAAGACACCTGGGGCCATTGCGCCTTGAGCAATTGCATCTCGACCCACTCGAGCGCGTGGTCGAGATCGCTGAACCAGTGCGTCTGCGGATCGGGATGTGTGAGGCCCAGCGCGATCAGCGCGCGCTCGCGGGGGCGGGACGCATCCATTCCCGCCAGCACGGTGGTGACACCAGTGGCAGACAGCTTTCTCGTGCCAGCCGCGACGATCTGGCACCCCGTCGCATCGAGCATGGTCAGCCTCGACAAATCGAGCACGCAGTAGCGGACCCCAGGCCCCAGCGCACCGAGGCGCGTCGAAAGCTGGTCCGCCGTGCCGAAGAACAGGCCGCCCTGAGGGCGGAATATCGCGATGGCACTGCGCATGCCGGACAGCCACTGCGCCTGCTGCTGCGGCCAAACGCGCCTGGATGAAAACCCGGATCCATCCTGTGTGGTGAACGTGGTCGAGGCGGACAGGCTCACGGCGAGAAGAATCATCGCCAGTAGTGCACCGACGAGCAGCGCCAGAGGCACGCCGCCGAACAGGAAAGCCGCCGCGACCGCCCCAACGATGGCGAGGTTCCACATGAGGTGACTGTCCGAGGCATTGCCTCGCAAGGCGTTCTTCGCCAGCCCGCGTGCCCAGCGATCGATCATGCCGGCCCCGCTCATGACCAGTATCCCCGCGAGCACCGCGACCGGGATGTAGGCGAGCAGGCTTCCGGCCAGAAGCACGCCCACGAACAGGATGACGCTGTTGCCGGCAGGGACGATGGCCGTTGCCTCTTTCATTCTCGCTGCCGGCAGTGACAGCGATGCGGCCGTGGTGATCGGCAACGCCCCGAGCGCACCGCAAAGGATGTTGGCGACGCCTTGTGCCTTCAGCATGCGATTGGCGTCGGAGCGAGCGCCGACGATGGCGCCGACATTCACCGAAGTTACCGCGGCGTTCAGGATCGCCTGCAGCGCGAGGAACGCCGCGTAAGGCAGCACGGTCACCGCTGTCGAGAGCAGCCAGGACGGGCTGATGCGGCTCCATACCGACCGCAAGGTCGATTCCGCGATGGCTGCCGGCTTAATTGCGCCCAGCGCAGGCCCCAGGGGCTCGCCGCCGGCGAGCCAACCGATCAGGTAATACATCGACGTTCCCGCGACGAGCGCGACGAAAGCCGGCTGACCCCGCTTCGTGAGCTTGGGGTATCCCCAGATCGCGAATATCGTCGCGGCGCCAACGAGTAACGACGCAGGTTTCAGCTGCGCGAGGACCTCGGACCAGTCGTAGCGGGAGAGGCGCCCCTCGAGGCCCATCAGCGGGCCGAGCTGAGACCAGATGACGAGCAGCCCGATCCCGGTCACGAATCCCGCGCTCACCGGCGCGGGCATGAACTTGATGGCTTCCGCGAGGCGCAGCCATCCCGCAACCGCGAGCAGAACGCCCATGATGACGACCGCCAGGGACAGCGCCGCCCACACTTCGGCTATGTTGACCTGGGGACCGGCGCGCGCGGCGAGGTCGGCGCACAGCGCCGCGTAGATCACGACGACCGATGGCGCGGGTGCGCTGATTTCCGCGGGCGCGGGCGCGAGGACCGCGACCACTAATGCGCCGAGCGTCGCCGCCACGAACGCGGCCACCACGCCGATCGCGAGGGCACCGCGTCCGAGCGGCGTTGCCGAAAGCGCGCCCACCGCGAGCAGTCCCGATAGGGTGAGCAGCGCGATCGTTGCCGACGCACTCAGTGCCGGCAACATGCGAGTGCGACTATGCGCGATCGGGCTTGGTTCGGAATTGCTCAATGCACGTCCGCGGGTCTCGACAGCTCACTGGGATATACCGGCGTATTGTGCCAGTTCGATACCGCAGCGTGAAACAGCCATGCAGCGTGCCACAATATGCGCCCGCTTGCAGCGTACAACGGATGCGCGGATGCCTTTCGAACGGCGTCCATCTGTCATACGCTTGTGTCAACGACTTTCAGGAGCAGGTTTCAATGATTGCAAACAGTCGCGCGCTAATCCGCGTCGTATCCGTCTTGTCATGCCTCGGCGCCGCGATGGCGCCTGCAGCCGCGCAGACCACCGTCAACCGTCCGATCCGCATCATCGTGCCCTACGTGCCGGGCGGCGGCACGGATACGCTCGCGCGCCAGATCGCGCCCTATCTAGCCGACGAGTTCAAGCAGCAGGTGCTGGTCGATAATCGGCCCGGCGCCAGCAGCACCATCGGCACGCAACTGGTCGCGAAAGCGCCTCCCGACGGCGAAATCATCGGCATGATCGATGCGGCTTTCCTCATCAACCCGAGCCTCCTCGAGAAGCTGCCGTACGATGCCCAGAAGGATTTTGCACCCATCACGCTCATCGCCACCCTGCCGCTCGTGCTGCTGGTGCATCCCACCGTGCCGGCCAAGACGGTCAGGGAGCTGGTTGCGCTGGCAAAGCAGCAGCCCGGCAAGCTGCATTACGGCTCCGCCGGCAACGGGAGTGCAGTGCATCTGGCGGGCGAGCAGTTCCGCGCAGCGACGGGCACGGTCGTCGAGCACATCCCTTACAAAGGGTCGGGGCAGGCGGTCACCGATTTGCTTGGTGGACAGATCGAAATGGCGTTCACGGCGCAATCCTCGGCAAAACCTCACATGCCCAGCGGGCGCGTGCGTGCACTGGCGGTCACGACCCTGAAGCGGACCACCGTCCTGCCTGATGTGCCGACGTTCACCGAGGCCGGCTATCCCGGAGTCGATGCCAAGTCGATCAACGGACTCATCGCACCGGCCGGAACACCGCGCGACTACATCAGCCGGGTTCATCGCACGGTTGCGCAGGCGCTGAACAAGCGCGAGCTTCAGGAGCGCCTCACCGATCTGGGTTACGAGCGCGTCGGGAATACGCCTGAGGAATTCACGGCGTACATCCGCAGTGAAATCGCCAAATGGGGCCGCGTGGTCAAAGCGTCAGGCGCGAAAGCGGCAATGTGAGAGAGCGATGACAAAGCCGTAACCGTTGCGCACGTCGTCGCCCGTCACCGCAGCATGGCGACCGTTCATCTCTCGCCCCAGGGTGCGGCAACGGGGGCCGCGGCGATCATGAGGCGCCGTGGACGTTCCATCCCAACGCGAGCCCGATGCCGTTACTATTGCCGCTGCGCCTGTTCCCTAAACCGAGGAGGAAACAATGACCACAAAAAATCTTGCACGTGATCTTGTCTGCGGCATCCTGGGCGCCGCCTGCGCGCTGGGCGCGTTAGCGGTGGGCGCGCAGGCGTACCCCACACGCCCGGTCGAAGTGGTCGTGCACACCTCTGCCGGCAGCGGCGGCGATATCGTTTCGCGTGCGGTGGCCGAGTTCGTCAGGCGCGAGAAATACCTGCCGCAGCCGCTGACCGTGGTGAACCGCGTGGGCGGCGCCGGCGCGCTCGCCTACAACTACTTCAAGGGCAAGCGAGGCGATCCGTACTACCTGCTCTCGGTGACGGGCACGCTGCTCGCGATGGCCTATCGGCCCGATATCAACATCGGACTGGACAACTACACCCCGGTGGCATTGATGGCGATCGATCCGCAAACGATCATGGTGCCGGCCAATTCGCCGTACAAGACTTTCAAGGATCTGGTCGAAGCCGCGCGCAGCGCACCCGACACCCTGGTCGCCGCCACCACCTCGGTGCAGGGCACTGGAAGGATGGTAGTGTACCTGATCGAGAAAGCCGTGCCCGGCGCCAAATTCAGGTTCGTCACTTTCAAAGGCGGCAGCGATGCGATCACGTCGACCGCGGGCGGCCACACCACCTTCACGACCGAGAATCTCGGTGAAGGACTCGGCTTCATCGAGTCGAAGACGCTGCGCGTGCTGGCGATCGCTTCGGACCAGCGTCTGCCGCACGCGCCTGACGTGCCCACGCTGCGCGAGCTCGGCTACCCGATCTCGGCCGGTACGATACGCGGATTCACGTTTACCGCAGGGGTGCCCAAAGAAGCCGTCACCACGATGGAAACCGCGCTGGAGAAGGTGCACAAATCGCCTGCGTGGAAGGAGATCGTCAAGCGCAACGTCTTTCAGGACGTTTTCATGGGCAGCGCCGAGTTCAAGACGTTTCTCGCGCAGCGCCTGGAGGAATACCGCGGATTCTACGACGCGATCAACCTGGGCAAGCGCAACCCGTAGCAGCCGCCTGGATCCTCAGAGAGAAGACGACACCACCACGTGCGCCGATGGGGCAGCGACGATCCGCTGCGATCGGCGCAGGATCACTTAGACGCCGCGGCCTGCCGCAGCTGCTTCAACGTGAAGGTGTAGCTTTCCTTGTCGAGCGGCTTGTGGCACGCGAGACACTCGGCCTGGTTCACACCGGGCCGGTGTTTCTTGTCGGTGGTGAAAATCGTGTAGTTCCAGTTCTCGTTTCTCAGCATCTCGGGAATGTCCTTGCCCCAGCCTGCCGAGCGCGCCATCGCCGTGTAAAACATGAGCTGGTCGGGCGCGAAGAAGCCGTCGCTGCCCATGACGGGTTTCTTCTCGGCGTCGAGCTTGGATGAGAAGACTTCGACCAGCATGGCCGAGCCGTCAGGGAGCGGCTTGCCGGCCTTCGCCGCCTGCACCGCCACGTCGTTGGCGTAGTAGTAGCGCACCTGCCGCGTGGCCGGACGGTTTTCGGTCATGTACGGGGTGAACGCGGTCTTGTAGTTTTCCGGAAACGTGACGTGAGTCTTCGCCAGGTTCGGCAGGAATTCGGATTTCGAAGCCGCAGCCGCTGCGCCGGGTTGCGCGGAGAAATACGCGGCGACATTGGCGATATCCGCGTCGCTCAACTGGCTGGCGATCGCGCCCATGATCTGATTCTTGCGGCTGCCGTCCCTGAGCGCCTTGAGTTGATTCTCCAGATAGCGCGATTTCTGGCCTGCGAGATTCGGGATGGTGTCAGTGACGCTGACGCCATTCGCTCCGTGGCACGCGGCGCACACCGCTCCGACCTTGGCTTTGCCGGCTTCGAAATCGGCCGCGCCGGCCAGCGTAGCGGCGCCCAGTAAAAGCGCTGCGATTGGAGCTTTCATGGTCAGACCCCCGTGAGACTGCATTTTTTGAAAGTAGGCAGCGCAGGGTCACACCCCTTCCACCCTTTGCAGTATTGTATTCGGTAAACCAATCGCCCATCGTAAGAGAAAGAAGGACATGACATTGCACATACGCAAGCTGTCGCACGCGCTCGGCGCCGAGGTGAGCGGCATCGACCTGCGGCGTCCCATGAGCGAGCGCGAATTCGCGCAGATCCGCGAGGCGTGGCACAAACACCTTCTGCTCGTGTTTCGCAACCAGCAGCTCGACTACGCCGATTACATCCGCTTTGGCGAACGCTTCGGCGAGCTCGAGCGTTACCTGCATTCGAACAAGGACTACACGCACCCCGAGCATCCGGAGATTTACTTCATCACCAACCACGAGATGAACGGCAAACCTTCGGAAACGCGCGATGTCGGCCGTGAATGGCACACGGACCAGTCCTACACCGCGCGCCCGCTCAAGGCGACGATGCTGTATTGCCGTGAGATACCCGAATCCGGCGGCGACACCATGTTCGCGAACATGTATCTCGCCTACGAGCGCCTGTCGCCGCGCCTGCAATCGGTGCTCGCCGGCCTGGAAGCGGTGCACGATTTCAGCCTGCGCCTGGGCAACCTCGCGACTTATCTGGATCAGGAGAAAATCGCGGCGCGGCGCAGGAAAAGTCCCCCGGTCGCGCACCCGGTGGTCCGCACGCACCCGGACACCGGACGTAAAAGCCTGTACGTGAGTGAAGCGGTCACCAGTCACTTCCTCGGCATGACGCGCGACGAAAGCGCGGGTCTGCTCGAGCACCTGTTCCGGCTTTCCACCCAGCCCGAGCTCACCTGCCGCCACCGCTGGCAGGTGAACGATGTGGCGATCTGGGACAATCGCTGCACGCTGCACCTCGCGCTCAAGGATTTCGACCACACGAGCCCGCGCCACATGGTGCGCATGGCCGTGCTGGGAACGCCGCTCGGGTACGTGGTGGACCCTCGCCCTTCGCCGGCAACCGCATGATCTCGATGGCTGGTTTGCGGTTTAGCCGCAAGGCTTAGCCGGGGCGCCCACTCAAGACTCACTCGCCCTTGATGTTCGCCGCTTTGATCACGGCACTCCATTTCTCGGTTTCCGAAACCATGAGCTTGCCGAAATCGGCGGTGCTCATTTTCTCGGGCACCGCGCCCTGGGCTTCGAGCTTTTGCAGAATCTCAGGCGTTTCGAGAACGGCACTCACGTTTGCGTGCATCGCTTTGATGATGTCGGCAGGCGTGCCTTTCGGCGCAAAGATCCCCCACCAGATATATGTTTCGTAACCCGGCACTGCCGCGCCGATCGTGGGCACCCCGGGCAGCGCAGGATTGGGCTTCTTCCCGCCCACGCCGAGGACCTTGATCCGGCCGCTCTGAATGTGCGGCATCATGCTGGTGATCGAACCGAGGTTGATCTGGGTATTGCCGGCCATCGTGTCGGCGACCGCCGGACCGCCTCCCGAAAAGGGAATGTGGACGATATCGGTCCCCGTTTTGAGCTTGAACAGCTCGGTATTCATGTGCGGGAAACCGCCAATTCCCGACGACGAATAGTTGAGCTCGCCGGGGCGTTTTTTCGCGAGCGCGACGAGCTCCTTCACCGACTTCACCGGCAGGGCGGGATGGACGCCGAGCACGCTGTCGCCGAAACCCACCAGCGCTACGGGCTCGAAAGATCTGACGTAATCGATCCCTTTCGCCTGCGACTTGTAAATCAGATGACCGTAGGCCGTCGAAGTCATCATGAAGTTGTAGCCGTCGGGAGGCTGCTGCGCGGCAATCTGCAAGCCGATGATCGAGCCCGCGCCGGCGCGGTTATCGATGATGACCTGCTGCTTGAACCGCTTCGTGAGCTCTGCCGCCAGGAGCCGTCCGACGATGTCGGTGCTGCCCCCGGGCGCCCAGGGAATGATCACGCGTATCGTCTTCTCGGGCCACGCCGCTGACGACGGGGCCGCGATGAGCATTGAAGCGAACAGCACGCCGAGCAACTGCCGAACGATCCACTTGAACTTCATGGTATCCCTCACACGTTGAAGAAAGCGTTGGTACCCGGGTTGAAGCATTGCAGACGGGGCATCGGCTCGATGCTAACCTGCCTGGCCTGCCGCGCGGCGACCGGTGCACTGGACGTTTGCACGCCGGTGCCGCAGGATAGCAAAAAGAATGGCCGCAGCAGCAGAACCATCACGACCAGAATCGATAAACCGAGGGGAGGAAACGGAATGCATCTGCCAGCGAAATTTTCAGCTCTGGGTGTCGCCACGTATCTCGCAGCCGCAAGCGGCGTGTGCCTCGCACAGGCCGGCCCGACGCCGGCTGCCGGCGCGTGGCCCGCCAAACCGATACGCATGCTGGTGGGCTTTCCGGCGGGCGGTCCGACGGATGTCGTTGCAAGGCTCGTCAGTGACAAGCTGGCGTCGCAGCTCGGCGGCCGCGTGATCGTGGACAACCGTCCGGGTGCGGCGGGCAATATCGCAGTCGAAATCCTCGCCAAATCGAACGCCGACGGTCACACGCTGCTCTATTCCTCGAATGCGATCGCGCTGTCGCCAGGCCTGTACAGCAAGCTCGGCTACGATCCGCTGAAAGACGTCGCGCCCGTCACCGAAGTCGGTGCGGGCTGTCTCATTTTCCTGGTGCACCCGTCGCTGCCGGTCAAGACCGTGCCGGATTTCATCGACTACGCCAAAGCGCGCCCGGGCCAGCTCAATTACGCGTCCTCCGGAACCGGCACGAGCACGCATCTCGCGTCAGTGCTGTTCTCGCAGCGCGTCGGCATCCAGACTCAGCACGTGCCGTATAAAGGCACCGCACCGTCGCTCGTCGATCTGATCGGCGGCCGGGTGCAGTTTCTCATGGGCGCGGTGCTCACCGCCGTGCCCCACGTGAAGGACGGAAAGCTGCGGGCCCTCGGCGTCACCGGCACCAAACGCATCGCGTCACTGCCCGATCTGCGCACGCTGGAGGAATCGGGACTGCCGGGGTTCGTGGTCACGACGTGGCAGGGCATATTCGCCCCGGCCGGCGTGCCTGCGCCGCTGCTCGGACGCATCAACGCTGAGCTTGCGAAAGCGATCCACAGTCCTGACCTGAAGGCGAAGATCGAGCAGCAGGACATGGATCCGACGGCGCCTTCGGTCGCGCAGTTCACGAAGATGTATCGCGACGAGCTCGCGCGGTGGACCAAGGTTGCGAAGGACGCGGGGCTGAAGGCGGAGTGAGTGCGCGGCGCGCGGCCCGGGCGTGTGTCACGCCTGCAGTTTGTCACCTTGCGCCACCGGACACGGGCAGAATGCAGTAGGCTTCCAGCCCGGCATCCATAAGAAGTCAAAAGCCCCGGGCCGTTCGAACAACCGGGTAATCAAAGGAGGAAGTTTCATGTTTCTGCAAGTGTCGAGTGTCGTGCGTAGCGGTCTGGCTGCACTGTGCGTGAGCTTGCTGCTCATGTCCGGCGCGCATGCGCAGAAATGGAGTAAGGCCGCGCCGTTCCCGGAGGCCTCCGAAGAGGTCTACGGTATCAACGTTGGCGGCAAACTGTACGTGCTCGGCGGGCTCGCCCCGGGGTGGACCCCGAAAGGTCTGGTCTACGAATACGACCCGGCAACCGACGCGTGGACGAAGAAAAAGAACATGCCGCTGCTCTCCCACCACGTAGCCCTGGCCGAAATGAACGGCAAGATCTATGTCTTGGGCGGCTTCACGAAACCTGAAAAAGGACCTTCGGCGTGGGTACCGATCGACAATGCCTGGGAGTACGACCCGCGCGCGGATACCTGGAAAGCGCTGGCGCCGCTCCCCACCAAACGCGGCTCGCCCGTCGCTTCGGTCGTCAACGGCAAGATCTATGTGATCGGCGGCGCCGGCATTCATCCCGGATCGAAGGAAGTGTCCCTCCAGCCTGCGCGCCCGCACCGCGCGCTCGGCACGAACGAAGTCTACGACCCGGCGAAGAACACCTGGGAGACTCGCAGCACGATGCCCACCGCGCGCAATCACTCGGCAACCGGCGTCGTGGATAACAAGATCTACGTCATCGCCGGTCGCGTCGGCAATGCGTTCATCACCCGCGCGAGCAATACCGACATCGTAGAAGTGTACGACCCGGCAACCGACCAGTGGGGCCCGCTGCGCGGCGTGGGTAACGGTGCGAGCAGCGGGCCCCACTGGTCGGTTGCCGGGTCGTACACTTCTACGATGTCGGTATTGCTC
>JBKJKJ010000319.1:0-9974 GCA_046597455.1 Burkholderiales bacterium | reverse complement strand
AAGGCAATCCGCATGATCGTGGGCTTCCCGCCGGGCGGGGGAACCGACCTCGTCGCGCGGCTGATCTCGCACAAGCTCGGCGAATCGCTGGGTCAGCAGGTCGTCGTCGACAATCGTCCCGGCGCCACCGGAATGATCGCCGCCCAGCTCGTCGCCAAGGCGCCGGCCGACGGCTATACGCTGCTCGCCGCGCACGTGAACTCGCAGGCGATCGCGCCTTCGATCATCGCCCAGCCGCTCTACGATCCGATTCGCGATTTCGCGTATGTCGCATATTCGGGCTACAGCCCCAACGTGCTCGTGGTGCACCCGTCGACGCCCGCCAAGACCGTCAAGGAGCTCGTCATGCTCGCCAAAGCGCGCCCCGGCCAGCTCACGTTCGCCTCACCCGGAGTCGGGAGCACCAACCAGTTCGCCGGCGAGATGCTGCGTATCGCCGCCGGTATCGACCTCCTGCACGTCCCTTACAAGGGCAGCGCTCCGGCGATCATCGATCTGCTCGGCGGGCAGATCGTGATGAACTTCGATACCGTCTCGTCCACCATCGCCTACATCAAGAACGGTCGCATGCGCCCGCTGGCTGTGACCACGGCGAAGCGCGATCCGCTGCTGCCGAATGTGCCGACGATGCGCGAATCGGGCTACAAGGATTTCGATGTCACCAACTGGTACGGCGTCGCCGCGCCGTCCGGAACGCCGCGCGAGATCGTCAGCAAGCTCAACACCGAGATCAACCGCATCCTCCAGCTGCCCGATGTCGCCGCGAAGCTCGACGACCTCGGCGTGCGCCGCAACCCGATGACGCCCGAGCAGTACACGACGTTCGTGCGCGCGGAGAACGACAAGTACCGCAAGGTCGGGAAGCAGAGCGGCATCCGGATGGAGTAGCGGATTTTCCGAGCGCCGCGGGGTCGCCACGGCGTTCCTCGGAAGCCCCTCGCGAGTGATGTGACCGCGTGGGGCGGCGTGATTAGCCCGCGTTATGCGTGGCGCTCAGCGTCCCGACTGAAGCTGGTCGACGCGTTTTCGCGCGGTTTCGACCGCTTGCTCCAGGCTTTTCTGGCGTGCGTCGTACGCGTCGTTGAGCCTGCTGCCGCCGCCCCTGAGGCCCTGGCGTTCGCCCGGCAGAGGCTCCTTGCCCGTGTCTCGCGCGTTCTGCGCCTGCTCGAGCTGCTGGCGTGCCTCGTCGAGCGGATTTTGCGTCGTCGCAGCGGCTGCCCGTGGTCTCGCCAGTTGTTCCGCGCGCGCCTTTTCCTCGGGCGTGATGGTGGTGGTGCCGGTTTTTGACGGCGGCGGTTCGATCTTGTCCACGCGCTTCGCGTTCGGCGCGGGCTTCTCACCGTAAACGACCTTGCCGTCCGGCATGGTCGATTTGTAAACCGTTTGCGCCCACGCGCCGGAACACGTGGACGCGGCGGTGAGGATTGCGAGCAGCGAGACGAGCGTGGAGGATTTCAAAGCGGTATCCCGGTGTTAGCGCCCGTCCCGCGACGGGTTTGGCTGAACGATTGTATTGATCCCTGTCCCGCGAGTGCAAACGGGTCTCTCCGCGCGCAGCGGATGCGGCCGTGAGCAGCAAGCGAGGCGCGGGGCACCATGATCAAACGGATGAGCATGCCTTCAGGATGACGCCCGCCCGGTGACAGCCGCAGTAGGCATCGAATACGGGCAGTGCCAGTGACGTGAGGTGCGCCGGGCACGGCTTTGCGGGGCACACGTTTTGCAAGGGCTCCTCGCGGCTAATCCGCCGAAACGGCGGACCTACATTTACTCAGGAGACTTGTTATGAACCTCGCCTATGCGCGAACGTTGTTTGCAGTTGCAGCTCTCGGTTTGTCATGCGCCGGCTTCGCCGCAGACAAAAAAGCGGAGACCGGAAAAGCCTCGAAAGACGATCGCGAATTCATCATGGACGTCGCTAACGATGGCCTGGCCGAAGTCGAGCTCGGAAGAATCGCCCAGCAGAAGGGCCAGAGCGAAGACGTGAAGAAGTTCGGCCAGCGCATGGTCGACGATCACTCCAAAGCCAATCAGGAGCTCGAAGGCATCGCCGGCAAGTTGGGCGTCAATCTGCCCAAGGAGCCGAGCGGAAAACATGCCAAGCTCGTGAAAGAGCTTTCGAAGAAAGACAAACGCTTCGATCACGAGTACGCCGAGGCGATGGTCAAAGACCACGAGAAAGCCGTGAAGCTCTTCGAGATGCAGTCCAAGAAAGCCGACTCAAGGGAGCTGCGTGAGTTCGCAGCCAGCACGCTGCCGACGCTGAAAGAGCATCTGCAAATGGCCAAGAACCTGAAAAACACCGCGAAATAACACCGCAAGGCTGCGCCGCAACGGAGTAAGTGACGAGGCGCGAGCGTGGCCTCGTCACTTCATCGACTCTCTGCGCTGCCCGGTCTTCCCGGGTTCCTCGCGTGCGCGCTAGTGACCTGTTTCAGTCATTTCGAGAGTAACGTTCACGACGGCCGCCCGCTCGAAAGCGGGCCCGTCGCTCACCGGTAGTTGCTACGGGTTCTAACGTTACACTACCACTAGTAACGCTTGGTCATCGCATACTGGCCGGGCGACATGAAGACCAGTGCCAGTGCGGAGAAAAGGTACATGGCCTGAAGCTCGAGCGCATAGCCGGCCTGCTTGCCCATGGTGAACAGTTCCGGGCGATGCACGAGGACGACCGCGAAAAGCATGTTCGCAAAAATCAGAAAAGCACCGGTACGCGAGAACATGCCGATGATGATCATGACCGGGCCCAGTACTTCGCCGAGAAAAACGCCGTAAGCCACCCATGGCGGCAGACCGATGCCTTGCACCATCGGCATCAGGAAACCCACGCCGGATTTGATTTTGGCTACGCCGTGGAGTAAGACCAGTATGCCCAGCGTCAGGCGCAGTATCAGTTTGCCCAAGTCGTCCATGTCACCCACCTCATTATTCAGCGGTCATTCTATCAAACACGTCGGCGTGATTTCCGATACTCATGGCCTCATGCGCGAAGAGGCGCTTGCCGCGCTGCGAGGCTCCGATCTTATCATTCATGCGGGCGACATCGGCGCGCCCGCCGTGCTCGAGCGCCTGCGTGAGATCGCGCCGGTTTTCGCGGTTCGGGGTAACAACGATCGCGACGCGTGGGCGACCGCACTGCCGCTGACCGAAGTCGTCGAGCTCGGCGCTCACCACGTTTATCTGCTGCACGATCTCGCCGACCTCGACGTCGACCCCGCCGCTGCGGGATTCGCCGCCGTGATCACAGGGCACTCGCACAAACCGCTGGCGCAGTGGCGGGACGGCGTCCTTTACCTGAACCCCGGCAGCGCAGGTCCGCGCCGCTTCAGGCTGCCGATCGCGCTTGCGCGGCTGCGCGTGACCGAAAGCGGTCTCGAGCACGAGATCATGGAGCTTGCGATCTGAACCGCTACGCATCGGGCGCGTGACTTCGATTCAGGCGCCGGCGACGTGCTTCAGAACGTCGGGGTAATCGGATATGATGCCATCGATTCCCCAGTCGATCAGTCGGCGCATGTCGGCCTCCTCGTTCACCGTCCACGCGATCACTTTGAGCCCCAGCGAGTGTGCTTCGTGCAGCAGGTCGCGCGTGAGATCGAGGTGGCACGGTGACCAGGCGCGCCCGCCCGCTGTCGCCACCCGGCGGGGGACGGATCGGGCGGATTGATCCTCGGCGCGTTCGTCCATCGGCGGGCCTGACGCTGCGCTCCGGTGCAATGCCTTGGAATCAGGGCCGGCAGCGTGCGCTGAGGTGCTTTGAGCCGTCAGATAAACGGTCGGCACGTGCGGCGCTTCGTTTTGCACGACATCCAGCGTGCGCCAGTCGAACGACTGGATCGACACCCGATGCGTCATGCGCGCGCGCTCGACGACATCGAGGACCGCGCGCGCGAAAGCCGCCGGTGCGGCCGTCTCCTCGGGTCTCTCTGGCGAGATCTTGGTCTCGATATTGAAACCCACGCTCTGGTTTCCCGACTGACGGACGAGCTCGAAAAGCGCGGACAGCGCGGGGATGCGGGTGCCGTCCAGTGCTTGCTGCTTCGGAAACGCCCGTGCGTACGCGCAGCCGGGCCTGATGCGTCCCACGTCGTAGCGGCAAAGCTCATCGTAAGTCAGATTGCGGATCGCGGGTCCGGCTCTATCCAGCCATCGGCCGTGCGGGTCGCGCGTGATGTCGGGGTTCAGCACCGCGTCGTGGCTGACGACGACCACACCATCGCGCGTGATGCCGCAATCCAGCTCCAGGGTCGTCACCCCGATATCCAGCGCGCGAGCGAACCCGGGTAAGGTGTTCTCGGGCAGCAAGCCGCGGCAGCCGCGGTGACCCTGGATGTCGATAGGCTATTCGCCGCCGGCAGGCGCGAAACCGGTCATGCGCCAGCCGCTTCCGGCTTTGACGAAGCACGCAGCCTGCTCGACCGGACTGCGCACGTGCTCTTCGGGCAGGTAACCGTCGCGGTCGCCGAAGCGAATCCGCACCCACTTCTGTTTCGTACCGGCCTTGTCGTCGACTTCCCAGTCGCTGACGGGCACGATGTCGTACGACAACCGGCCAAGGCCAGGCGCCGAAGTCGAAGGCTCGGCCTGGACGGTGGTATCGCGCGAGATCACGACTGCGTGATTGAACGGCTCGATGTCGGCGGGCCACTTGCCGAGCACGTAAGGCATGCACAGCTCGCGTGCGCCTTTGTCGCGCAGCAGAAAGGCGCTGCCCAGCTGCATGGCGGTCTGGAGCTCGCGCCACACGGGGCTGTCGGCGGTGTCGAGCTCCCACTGACGGCGGAACTGCGCGACGCCGCGCGTGCTTTCGCTCTGGTTGCGAACGTTCTTGTCGAGGATCGACAGCAGGAACTGCTTGTCGCGGCTGGTGATCGCCGCCTGCAGACGTTTCTTGAAACGGGTCCACGAGGCATCGCCCGCGGCTTCGTCGACGAGTGGGAGCTTTCTTTCCTGCGCCAGCGTGGGAAGAGCCAGGCCGAGCAGAATGGCGGCAATCAACACGCGCAGCTTCATCATCGCTACTTCCCCTTGAACTGACCGGGCCGCTTCTGGAAGAACGCCGTGAGCGCTTCCTGATGGTCTTGCGTTTTGTGACAGATGGCCTGATACGCCGAACACACTTCCAGATGTTCTTCGAGCCTCTGCTTCTGCGCGAGCTTGAGGAGCCGTTTTGCATAACGCACTGCGCGCGGCGGCTTTTCCGCTATTTTCGAGGCGATCTCTTTCGCGCGCGCAATGAGCGCGTCGGGTGCGGTGACTTCGAGCAGGAGGCCCAACTCGAGCGCCTCCTGCGCTTTGATGATGCGCCCGGTGAGGGTGAGCTCGGCTGCGCGCTGGTATCCGACGAGCCGCGTGAGGAACCACGCCCCGCCGTCCCCGGGGATGATGCCCAGGTTGACGAAGGTCTCGCCGAACGAGGCGCTCGTCGAGCCGATGCGCAGGTCGCACATGTTCGCCAGGTCGAAGCCGGCGCCGATCGCCGGGCCGTTGACTGCTGCGATCACCGGGACTTCGGTGTGCTCGAGCGCGAGCGGAATGCGCTGTATGCCGTGACGGTAGCCCTGCTGCAGGTCGTGCGGGGGTTCTTTGGCGCTTTCGCCCATCGTCTTGATGTTGCCGCCTGCGGAAAACGCACTGCCGCCGCCGGTCATGATCAGCACCGAAACGTCGATGTTGGCGTTACACCACGCCAGCGCGGACGCAATGTCGGACGAGAGCGCGGTGCTCGTGAGCGCGTTGCGCACGTCGTCACGATTGAACGTGAGCACGGCGATGCGGCCATTGATTTCGAGCGTGGCGTCCTCGAGTACGGGCAAGGGGGTCATGCGCAGGGCTTTGCGAAACGCGGAGGCGGTTATGTTAGACGATATGCCGCCGAGGCGCGATGCTCTGAAGGGCGAACAGCCGCAATCGCGATGCTATACTTTCGCCGCTTCACCCCTTCCTGTCGCGCCCATCGCGGCCCGGCATCCAGCGCATATCGAGGAGTCACAATGGCACGGATCGAAGTCAAATCGGAGATCACCGGCACGGTCTGGCAGGTCAAGGCAAGTGTCGGCGACAAGGTCGAATCCGGCGATACGCTGGTAGTGATCGAATCGATGAAGATGGAGATTCCTGTGATCACCGAAGACCCGGGTGTGGTGAAGGAGATTCTGGTGAAGGAAAAAGACCCGGTGTCCGAAGGCCAAGTGGTGGCGATTCTCGAAGATTAAGTTTTGATCGTGCCGGTGTCCTGTGTCTTTACGGCGCCCGGACACGACTGAAGCGCGATTGCGCGGCGACCGATTCGCCGCTCGCCCTGGTCTGCGGCAGTGCGGGAGCTACGCTTTGAGGCGGTTTGCGGCGCCGCGCTTTTTTGCCGCGGGCGCTTGCGATGTCGCGTCCTGCAAAGCGCGTATCGCGCCGTCGCGCGAATCGGTCACGCGCTCGCGCGCGATGCATTCGGCCGTCGCACCGTCACCTTTGCGTATCGCCTCGACCAGATTCTCCCAGTGCTGCACCGACTGTTGCCTGCGCTCGGTCGTCGCCAGGCCGAGCTGCGAATAGCGCAAAGTCTGGCGTGCGAGCGAGTCGAGTATGTTCTTGAGCCGCATGTTTGCGCACGCTTCGGTGAGCAGGCGATTGATCGCCCACACCACTTCGACGTACTCCTGGCCGCGTTTGGGGTCGCGGGCGAGACGCGTCAGCCGCGCGACTTCGGTCTCGAGCACGGCCAGGACTTTTGCGCGTTCGGGATCTTCCGCAATCAGCCTGTCGCGCAGTCCATTGAGCATCGCGCGGATGTCGAAGATTTCCTTCACTTCGACGATGCTCAACTTGGTCACCAGCGCGCCTCGTCGCGCCAGTATCGTCACCAGCCCGTCGCGTTCCAGAATGCGCAGGGCTTCCCGCACCGGCCCGCGGCTCACGGCAAACTCTGCAGCCAGCGCCTGTTCCATGATGCGCTGTCCGGGCGCGTAGGCGCCCGACACGATACGTTCAGAGAGGCGTGCGGCGATCTGCTCGGGCAGCGACTGCGTGAGGGCGTCGGTGGCGCGCGCCAGACCGCTTGCGGCCAGCAGCCGTTCGGCCGTGTCGAGGGCAGCTTTCATGAGCGCACAGCATAGGAGCCGTTTTGTAAGATTGTCAACAATCTTGTTGACAGCAATTCCGCGCCCGGCGTAGAGTCGGCGAATCCCCCCACGCGTTGAATCAGCCGGGTAGAAATGCGCGCCCCCGGCCGTTTGAGTTGGTCTATGACCTGGCGACCTGAAATCGAAGAGATCCATCTCCGCCGCAAGCTTGCCGAAGCGTGCGGTGGCGCCACGGCCGTGGCGAAACACCACGCGGCGGGCAAGCTCACCGTGCGCGAGCGCGTCGAACAGCTGCTCGACCCGGGAACGTTCAGGGAAGTCGGCAAGCTTGCAGGACGCGCAAGCTACGACCCGAGCGGCAAGCTCACGGCTTTCGAGCCTGCACCATACGTGATGGGCATCGGAAAAATCGACGGCAGGCCCATCGCAATCGGCGGCGAGGACTACACCATACGCGCCGGCACCGGCTTCGGCAGTGATCGGCGCAAAGGCGGCCAGGGCGGTTTCATCGAGGATCTGGCTTTCGAGTATCGCATCCCACTCGTCAACCTGATCGACGGCACCGGCGGTTCGGTGAACACCGCCAGGCGCAAAGGCTATACGGTGGTTCCGGGGTACGGCCAGGATGGCTGCGAGCGTTCGGCTGATCTGCTCGGCATCGTGCCGGTAGTCTCGGCCGTCATGGGGACGACGGCGGGCGGGCCTTCGATGCGCGCGATCCTGTCGCACTGGTCGATCATGGTCAAAGGCACCGGCCAGATCTTCGCGGCGGGCCCGCCCGTGGTCGAGCGTGCGTTCGGCGAGAAGCTGACCAAAGACGCGCTCGGCGGGACCGGGATCGCCGTCGACACGGCCGGCACGATCGACAACCCGGCCGAAGACGAAGCTGACTGCCTGCGCCAGATCCGGCAATTTCTTTCCTATATGCCGGACAACGTCTGGTCGCTTCCCCCGCATGTGCGCTGCGGCGACCCGGTCGAGCGCTGCGAAGACGCGCTCGCCGACATCGTTCCCCGCTCGGGGCGGCAGGCGTACAACATGAAAAAGCTGGTCGAAATGGTCGTCGACCGCGATTCGCTTTTCGAGATCCAGCCGACTTTCGGCCGCGCACTCGTCACGGCGCTGGCACGCATGGACGGCTACGTCGTCGGCATCATCGCGAACAACCCGATGTTCGGCGGCATCATGGATTACAAAGCCGCACGCAAGCAAAGCCACTTCATCGAGCTTTGCGACATGTTCAACATACCGCTGGTGTTTTTCGCCGACATTCCCGGATTGATGGTGGGCGTCGAATCGGAATCCGACGCGATCCTGCGCGAAGGGGTGCGCTCGCGCTTCATCGGCTTTCAGGTGAGCGTGCCGGTGTTCACCGTGATCGTGCGCAAGTGTTACGGTGTTGCCGGGGGCGGCGTCATCGATCGCAAGGGCTTGAACTTCAAGATCGCGTGGCCTTCGGGCAACTGGGGCTCCCTGCCGGTCGAAGGCGGGGTCAAGGCCGCATATCGCCGCGAGATCGAAAACGCGCCCGACCCCGCATTGCGCGAGCGGGAGCTCGAAGAGGAGTTGAGGCAGCTCGCTTCGCCTTTTCGCACAGCCGAAGCGTTCGCGATCGAGGACCTCATCGATCCGCGCGAGACTCGCCCCTATCTGTGCCAGTTCATCGAGGCACTGCAGCCGAGGCTGAAAACACAGCTCGGGCCCAAAGCCAGGACCGGCGTCAGGCCTTAACTTACTAAATCGCAACCCGACGGGCGGCGCTGGCCGCGGAGACGAGTCATGTCATACGAAGCATTGTTGAAGGAGTACGAGGCGCGGCGCGCCAAAGCGCTCGCCGGCGGCGGGGAGGACAAGTATGCCAAGCGCAAGGCCGCGGGCATGTGGAGCGCGCGCGAGCGTATCGCCCGCCTGCTCGATCCTGATTCGTTCATCGAGTCCGGCCTTTTCGGCTCATCGGGCGTGTATCCCGAGCAGGCGGCCGAGACGCCGACCGACGGCAAGATCGCGGGTTTCGGCCGAATCGAAGGCCGTGATGTCGCGTTGGTCGTCAACGACTTCACCGTGAAGGGGGCTTCCACCAGCTCGACCAACAGCAAGAAAGTCGGCCACATGAAGCGCGTCGCCACCGAACGCGGCATGCCGCTCGTGGTGATCGGCGAATCGACCGGCGCGCGGCTTCCGGACGCGATGGGCTCGCGCGGCATGGGGCAACTGCTCGGCAACGACAACACGCAGTTCAGGCGCCTGCGCGAGACGCCCATGGCGGCCGCAGCGCTGGGGCCGGCTTTCGGCTCCTCCACCTGGCTCATGTGCCTCGCCGATTTCGCGGTGATGCACAAGAGCGCGACTGTGGCGGTGTCGAGCCCACGCCTGGTGTCCATGGCGCTTGGCGAGAAAGTGAGCGCGGATGATCTCGGCGGATGGCGCCTGCACGCCGAAATCACCGGCCTCGTCGACCAGGTCGTCGACCGGGAGGAAGACGTCTGCGACGCGTTGCGCAAGTATCTGTCGTACATGCCGAGCCATCACCGGGAGGCGCCGCCGGATGCGCCGGTGCCGGCGGGCTCAGGCGCGGACATGGACAAGGTTTTCGACATACTCCCCGAGAGCCGCACCCAGGTCTACGACATGAAGCGCGTCATCAACTGCATCGTCGACAAGGACACGCTGTTCGAGTTGAAGCCGCGCTTCGGCAAAAGCGCCGTTACCGCGCTCGCGCGCCTCGGTGGAAAAAGCGTCGGCATCATTGCCAACAACCCGCTGCATCGCGGCGGTGCGCTCGACGCGGATGCGTGCCGCAAGATCGTCGACTTCATCGTCATGTGCGATTCGTTCAACGTGCCGTTCGTCGTGCTCGTCGACACGCCGGGATTCCAGATCGGCACCGACGCCGAG
>JBKJKJ010000275.1:0-3054 GCA_046597455.1 Burkholderiales bacterium | reverse complement strand
GTGACGAGGAGAAGCCGCGCGGCACTCGCGCTCCTGTCGCTCGCAATCGGTGGCGCGCATGCGCATGCGCAGACGAAGAGCACCTATCCGAACCGCCCGGTGCGCATCGTGGTGCCGATGGCAGCAGGGGGCGGCAGCGACAGCATGGCGCGTCTCACCGCACAGCGCCTCAGCGAGCGATTCGGCCAGCAGTTCGTCGTCGACAACCGCGGAGGGGGCGGCGGGATGATCGGCATCAGCATCGCGGTCCAGGCGCTCCCCGACGGCCACACGCTCATGCTCGTCTCAGGCAGCTTCCCCGCGAGCATAGCGACGCATAAGCCCGACAACGATCCGATCAATAATCTCGCGCCGATCGTGAAGCTCGGGTTCAGTCCCTTCGCGCTGGCGGTCACGCCGTCGCTGCCGCCGAAGAGCGTCAGGGACCTCATCGACTACGCACGCGGCCGACCGGGCCAGCTCTCCTACGCCGTGCCCGGCGTGGGCAGCCTCACGCACCACGTGACCGAGCGCTTCGCGCAGCATGCCGATCGCGAGCCCCATGTGGCGCTTTAACCAGCGCGTCAGGATCACCGGCAGCAGCACGGTAAACGCCGCGTGCCCCATGGAGCCCACGAACAGCGCGTAGAAGAGATAGAACTGCCACAGCTCGGTGATCGTGCCGATGAGAACGGTGCTGACCGAGATCAGCAGTGACGCGAACAACATCAGCGGCCGCGCACCGAACCGGTCCCCAAGCCAGCCCATCGCGATCGTCGCCGGCAGCCCGAGCAGAAAGGCGAGCGCATAGGCGGCCGAGATGTCGCCGCGCTTCCATCCGCAGCGCTCGACCAGCGGATCGACGAAGACTGCGAACGCCGCCGAGCCCGCGCGGGCGGCGATGCTCAGCACGCACGCTGCGGCGAGGACGTCCGGGCGTAGTGGAGGCGCTTTGACATCATCCCCTTGCTTGACTTCCTTATCCGCGCATACGCGAGCGGCGGCTGCAATTGCCGGTATCCGATAAGCAACTTCTACAGAACCTGCGCGTCCCGCCAGCAGGCGCGACGCGTGTTCTCGAAAAGCGCTCCATCACATACCCCGTCCGCAGCGCGGGATCAATCCGGCGTGGAGGTTCGTCACGACCGCCGTGGGGCTGCCCGCAGAAACATGCCGCCCCATGCACATCGAATCTCGTCCTCGCGTCACTTGAGCGTGCGGATGTACTTCGCAATACTGTCGACCTCGGCCTCCGACAGCACCGCGGGATAGAGCTTCGGCATCGTCGGATGCGGATTCTTGATCCTGTCGATCGTCTGCTCGAGTGTGAGCCGTTCGCTGATGTTCTTCAGCGGTAACCCCACGCCCCCTTCGCCCGCGGCGCCGTGACAGACGGCGCATATCGACTCAAACGACGTTTTTGCGCGCACGGCATCGGCTTGCGGCGGCTGCTCACCAGCGACTGCGCTCGCGGCGCCGAAGAAAACAACGCACAGCAGTGCTCTCATGTTCACTGCACCGCCAGAATGATGATGCTTGGCGAGCCGAGGCTGAGCGGGTAAAACGTCTGGGTCGATCTCGAGACGTTGCCCGACGTCGTGGCGATGTACTGCTTTCCTTCGATCGAATACGTGATCACGCCCCCGGCGATCGCGCCACCGGTCGCCATCGTGTAGAGCGGTTTGCCGGTCGCGCTGTCGAGCGCGAGAAAATTGCCCGCGAGGTCGCCCGTGAATACCAGACCGCCGGCAGTGGGTGTGACTCCGGCGACGACCGGCGAGCCCGCCTCGTACTTCCACTTCACCTTGCCGGTATCGGAATCGAGAGCGGTCACCCAGCCGTTCGGTTTGCCCATCTGAGTCCGCGTGCCGGCGAAGAAGGCCTGACCGGGAACGTATTTCACATCGCCGGATTTGATCTCCGAGCACCAGTCGACCGCACCTGCATAGAGCGACCTCTTTTCCGGATCGAAAGCCGGACTGTTCCATTGAATGCCGCCGAGCATGCCGGGACAGGCAAACACACCTTCCGGCGTCGGCTTGGCCGCGTTATTGACCGTGGTGACCGGCGTCTTGAAGCGGAGCTTTCGCGTATTGCGATCGACGACGTAAACGTAACCGTCCTTGCTCCCGAGCGCGACCACGTCGTTGCCCTGCGTGTCCTTGTAGAGAACCGGGGGGGCGCCAAGGTCGTAATCGTGGCCGTCGTTCGGCGTAGCCTGGAACCACCATTTCAGCCTGCCGGTTTTGGCGTCGAGCACGACCACCGAATTGGTGAAGAGATTGTCTCCAGGCCGGTAGGCCACGTTGTAATCAGGCGCCGGGTTGGCGACAGGCACCATCAGCTCGCCCGCCTGGACGTCGAGCGCGTACGAGGTCCACGTTCCGCCTCCGCCGGTCTCGGCGGAGATTCCCGACTTCCACGAGTCATACCCCCGTTCGCCGGGCATCGGAATCGTGTTGAATCGCCAGGCCTCGAGTCCGGTCGCGGCGTCGTATGCCATCATGCGTCCGCGGATGCCGGAATCGCTGCCGGCGGTGCCGATGAACACCAGCCCGTTCCACGCGAGCGGCGCCGAGCTCATATAAAACCCCATCTTGGGATCCGCGGCGACGGTCTTCCAGAGCTGTTTCCCGGTCTTTGCGTCAAGCGCGATGACGCGCCCGTCGTTCGTGCCCCTGAAGAGGCGCCCGTCCATGTGTGCGACCCCGCGGTTGGTCGTCGGGGCCATGTGGTCCTCGGGCTCCCATGTGGATTTCCAGATGACCCCGCAGTTTCGCGGATCGAGCGCAACGGTGTCCCGCGCGGTCGTCACGTACATGATCCCATCGATCAGGATCGGCCCGCTGTGGAACGAAGTGAGCTCTGCGAGTTTTATCCGACACACCTCCTTGAGTGAGCCGACGTTCTGCGTGTTGATCTGCTTGAGCGCCGAGAAACGCTGCCCAAGGAAATTTTTGTTGTAGGTTTGCCAGTCCGTGTCCGCTTTGCCCCGAACGGCGCCGCCTGACACCGCCACCGTCACCGTCGACTGACCTTTCGGCAGCGCGGAGGCAGCGGCGGCCGCGGCCGGCG
>JBKJKJ010000263.1:0-3357 GCA_046597455.1 Burkholderiales bacterium | reverse complement strand
CAGCGCGAAACCATTTCGACGAGTGAATGGTCGTTCGGCAAATGCCCCGACGGCAAGGCCGTCACGCCGAGCGACGTCGACGTGTGCTATCCGGCCGGTTTCTCGACGGACTACATCTACGATCTGGTTTACGTTGCACGTGATCCGGTGGTGATGGGCATCGGATTCGCTTCCACGCGCGATATCGTCTCGTTTCTGCGCCACGAGCGCTCGGCCGCCAACCCGCTCATGCGCGGCGGTGCGCCCGACCCGTTGCGGTGGGCCATCGGCTTCGGCCGTTCGCAGAGCGGGCGCTACATCAAGGATTTCGTCTATCAGGGTTTCAATCTCGACGAGGACAGGCGCATCGTATTCGAAGGGCTCATGCCGCTCATCTCGGGATCGCGGCGCATGAGCATCAATGAACCGTTCGCGATGCCGAGCCGGTCACCGGGGCATTACGGCGGCGACCAGTTTCCGCATACCTACGCCACGATCGAGGACCCCATCAGCAAGAAGCGCGACGGCTGGCTCGCCCTCTGTACCGCGCAGAAAGCGTGTCCCAGGGTCATGCACATGGATTCGGGCACCGAAGCGTGGCTCAGCCGCAACGCGCTCGTCAGCACCGATGCGTCAGGCACCAAAGACCAGCCGATCCCCGACAACGTGCGCCTCTACTACTTTGCCAGCACCCAGCACAACCCATCGGCCAGGCCGGTGCAGGGCATCTGCAAAAACCTGAGCAACGTCAATCCGCGCATCGAGAACATACGCGCGCTGCTGGTCGGGATGCAGGCATGGATCACTGAAGGGAAAGCGCCGCCCGCGAGCCGCTTTCCGCGCGTGTCCGACGGCACGCTGGTGGCGCCTCAACCCGCCGACAAGTTCGGTTTTCCGGCGATTCCGGGCGTCGCTTACAACGGCAGGTATAACGCACTGTCGATGAAGGACTACACCGTGCAGCCGCCGAGAACGATCCCCGGCACCCAATACCCCGCGCTCGCGCCGAAAGTGGATGCCGACGGCAACGACATCGGCGGCATCCGCTCGGTTGCGCTCGAAGTGCCGCTCGCCACCTACATGGGCTGGAACCACCGCCGCGCCGGCTTCATGGAGAACGAGCTGTGCGGCCTCCAGGGCTCGACCATCCCGTTCGCGAAAACCGCGGCCGAGCGCGGCGCGGACCCGCGCCCGTCGCTGCAGGAACGCTACGGCAGCAAGGCGAACTACGTTGCGAAAGTCGAAGCCGCGGCAGCCACAGCGGTGAAAGAGCGATACCTTCTGCCCGAGGATG
Organism: Burkholderiales bacterium; assembly: GCA_046597455.1. Classification (GTDB taxonomy): domain Bacteria; phylum Pseudomonadota; class Gammaproteobacteria; order Burkholderiales; family SG8-41; genus JAQGMV01. The sequence continues at coordinate 2,084 of JBKJKJ010000263.1, read as the reverse complement.
CAGCGCGTATCGTCGGCGATGCGCGCAAAGCCGACCTGGGTTTCTGAAGCGCGGCGGCAGCATTGCGCCAAACGAACGTTTACTCGCGAGTAGACAACTTACGACCGGCTATCGCCTGCGAGCTCGCGCGGCCGCATCAGGCGGAAAAGGGTCAGCGCGCACAGCATGAGCACCGCCACGACCATGAATGCCGCACCCCATGCCTCGCGCGAGACGCCGCCGGCGAGATCGAGCGTGTAGCCGATCATCAGCGGGCCGACGAAGCCGCCCGCGTAGCCCAGCGTCGAATGCACCGCCAGTGTCGCGCCGCGCCGCGACGGCTCTGCGGTTCCCGCGGCGCCCGCGGTGAGCGACGCGGAGTCGAGCCATACGACAAAGCCGTAGAGCAGCAGCAGGACCACGGCAACCTCGTAGGACAACGTCCCCACGAAGCCCAGGCTCGTGGCGACAACGATCGACCCCAGCATCGCGGCGGTGACGAGCCGGCGCCGTCCGTAGCGGATCGCCGCCTCGTTGCCGAGGACACTTGCTGCGGTGCCGATGAGCCCCAGCGCAGTCAGCACCACTGCGGGGCTCAGGCGCCAATCGCTGCCGGCGGTGCTCACCGCGACGAACCCGAGATACGCCACACCCCATCCGCGCAGTGCGCTCATCTCGAGCGTATGGATGCAGTAGGCCTGCGCATACGCCATCGCGGAGCGGTTGCGAAACACCGGACGGAAGTCGAAGAGTGCACCGCCGTCCGAGGCTGCGGGCACAGGCGTTTTGCGCCGCGGCGCAGCCATCGCGACGATGCCCCACGCAACCGCGGCACTGACCCCCGCGGCGATGAACGCCGCCTGCCACCCGAAGGAACTGGCGACGAGATCAGCGCAGGCAAAGGACAGTGCGCCTGACACGCCGATGCTCGCCGCGTGGCCGGTCACCGCGCGTGACATGAGCTTCGCGTCGACCTGATCGGAAAGAAGTTTGACGCCGGTCATATAGGTGCCGGCCCAGCCCACGCCGGTCAAAGCGCGGGTGGCCATCGCCGACCAGAAACCGTCGGCATAGACGCCGAAGAGCAGATGGCCGGCGATCGTGCAGCCGACGCCGAAGAGATAGACGCGTTTCGCGTCGACCCGATCGGTGAGGGTGACGAGGATCGGCACGGACACCATATAGGCGCCGTAGAAAACCGCAGTAATCCAGCCCGCCTCGCCATTCGTGAGGTCCCACAGCGGCATCATCGTGGGCAGCAGCGCGGGCCAGAAGAACGCGCCGATCTGCACGAGCACTTGCGCGGCGCATACGGTGGCGACGAGGCGTGCGCCGCTGAGCGGCTTCAGGTGCATGGCCGAGGCGGGCGCCGCGACTGATGCGTTGCGCAATGCGGGGAGAGCGGGCGGCTGGACGGAGGCTTCATCGTTATCGACGGCGGGTTCGGCGGTGCGCGTACTATAACGTGCTCGCTCATGGCAACTGCGGCCGGGTTTTCGCCGCAAGCGTTTACGAAGGCGCAGTCACGCGACGCGTCCTGAGCGGTGCACCCGTGTATCCTCGCGCTTTCGGCTCACCAAGCACCCGCATTTGACCCGCAGCGCACCGCAGCGAAGACCGCCGGAAAACCTCCACGCCCAGGTCTGGACGATGGCGGGGCCGATCATCCTCGCGAACGTTTCCGTCCCGCTGCTCGGCGCCGTGGACACCGCGGTCGTCGGCCATCTTGCCGAGGTCTATTACATCGGCGCCGTCGCGATCGGCGCGATGCTTTTCAATTTCATCTACCACCTCTTCAACTGCCTGCGCATGGGAACGACCGCCCCCACGGCGCAGGCGAGCGGTGCGGGCGACTACGCCGAGGTGCGTGCGATGATCGGGCGCGCGCTTTTGCTCGCCGCAGCGATCGGCGGCGCGGTCGTCGCCCTGCAGCTTCCGATCATCGGCTTCGCGCTGTGGGTGATCGACGCCAGCGCGCAGGTCGAGGCGCACGCGCGCGAGTATTTTCTGATCCGGGTGTGGTCGATGCCTGCGGTGCTCGGCACCTACGCGATCATCGGCTGGTGCTACGGCCTGCGCAATGTGCGCGTGCCGCTCGTCATGCA
>JBKJKJ010000174.1:0-26630 GCA_046597455.1 Burkholderiales bacterium | reverse complement strand
TTGCCGCCCGGGGCGGCGCAGGCGTCGAGCACGTGCTCGCCCGCCTGGGCATCGAGCAGTATTGCGGCGTGCTGGGCGGCCGCGTCCTGCACGGAGACGAGGCCTTCACGGAATCCCGGGATACGCTCGACGGGCACGGGCCGCTCCAGCATGACCGCGCTGTCGCCCAGCGCGCGCGCCGCCATCGACTCGCTTGCGAGCCGGACGAGATAGTCATCGACCGAGCCGTGACGGCGGTTCACCCGCAGCGTCAGCGGTGGATGCCGGTTCGCGTTGTCGAGCATCGAAGCGTACTGCGCAGGATGCTGCTCGCGCAGTTTGTCGATCCACCATTGCGGGTGGGAATAGACGCCGGTCTCGCTGCGCGCTGCGGCCGCACGCACGGTCTCGCCCTTGCGCAGAAAATTGCGCAGGACGGCGTTGACCAGACCTTTTGCGGCAGGCTGCCCGAGGGCCACGCAGGCGCGAACGGCGTGATCGACGATCGCGTGCGGCGCCGCACGCGTATGCACGAGCTGATACAACGACACGCGCAGCAGCTGTCGTACGCGTTCGTCCTTCAGCGGCCGTTCGAGAAGCACTTCGAGCATCGCGTCGAGCTGTCCGAGAAACCGCAACGTCCCGTACGCGATGTCCTGAAGCGCCGCGCGGTCCTGCGGCTCCAGCTCACGCTGTTTCGGCAACGAGCCGCGCAGCTCGGCGTCGAGGCTGCGCCCGCCGAGCACATTCCCGACGATACTCGCAGCCAGGCGCTGGATGTCGTCCATCAAAGGCCCAGCCGATCGCCGCGCTGCATCGCACAGCCGGCGAGAAAGGCCGCCGCAGGCAGGCGTTTGCCGCCGGCCCGCTGCACTTCGAGCAGCTTGAGGGCCCCGCCCCCCCCGCACGCCACCGTAATGCCGGTGCTGTCCGCGGCGCACACCGTGCCGGCCTCGCTTTCGGCCGTCCCCGGGACGAGCGCTGCGCGCCAGACCTTCAGGATGCTCCCCTGATACTGTGTGCTCGCCCCCGGGACTGGATTGAACGCGCGGATTTTCCGTGCAAGCGTCTCGGCGTTTTCGTGCCAGTCGATCGCGGCCTCGCGCTTGTCGAGCTTCGCCGCATACGTCGCGAGCGTGCCGTCCTGGGGTGTGGGCGTCAACGCGAAAGGGCTCTGGAGTGCCTTCACGATCAGGCGCGCGCCGAGCGCCGCAAGTCGATCGTGCAGCGATTGCGCCGTATCGTCGCTTTCGATATCGAGCCCTTCCTCCATCAGGACCGGCCCGGTGTCGAGGCCGACGCCCATCTGCATGATGCTGATGCCGGTGCGCGCGTCGCCGGCGAGTATCGCGCGCTGTATCGGCGCCGCACCCCGCCAGCGCGGCAGCAGCGAGGCGTGGATGTTGATGCAGCCGCGCCGCGGCACTGCGAGCACTTCGGGCGGGACGATCAGGCCGTATGCAGCGACAACCATCGCGTCAGGCGCCAGGTCGGCGAGCCCGCTGACCACCTGCGGGTCTTTGAGCGTCGCCGGTTGCTGGACCGCAAGCCCGAGCTCGCGGGCGCGCCGTTTGACCGCTGAAGGCAAGGGCTGCAGCCCGCGGCCGGCAGGACGGTCCGGCTGTGTCAGCACGAGCGCGATGTCGCAGCCCGCGCGGTGGAGCGCGTCCAGCGCGGCCGCAGCAAAATCCGGCGTGCCGGCAAACACTAGTTTCATGGGGTGAGGGTCCGTGTGGGCCGCGCCGGCTGCGGCCCGGAGTTACATCGCCGAGCGATACTGCTTCTTCATCTTGGCGGCGATGCGCTGTTGTTTCAATCGCGACAGATACTCGACGAAAACCTTGCCGTCGAGATGATCGATCTCGTGCTGGATACAGACGGCGAGCAGACCGTCGGTCTCGAGGGTAAAAGGCTCTCCCTGGAGGTCGAGCGCGCTGACCTTGATGTGCTCGGCGCGGCGCACCGTGTCATACACCCCCGGGACCGAAAGACAGCCTTCCTCAGTTTCGGCCTCACCGCTTTTTTCGATGATTTCGGGGTTGATGAAAGCCTGGAGATTATCGCGCGCGTCGGAGATGTCGATGACCAGCACGCGCTCGTGCACGTCGACCTGCGTGGCCGCCAGCCCGATCCCCGGGGCGGCATACATCGTCTCCGCCATGTCGGCCACAAGCTTGCGTATGCGTTCATCGACATTCCCGACTTTCGACGCTACGGTATGGAGCCGGGGGTCCGGATAATGCAAAATGGGTAATAAAGCCATAAAAAACTTGCCAGTCCAGGCAGCTAAATGCAGAATTTAAACCACTACGTCAGATTGCGGCCCACCCGCCACGCGTACAATTGGGGGCGCGAAACCGGTGTGGTTCAAAGGGGTACGCAATGAAAAAAGCAATTATATCTCTGATTTTCCTGCTGTCTTTCTCCATGCCGACGTTCGCCGCGACGACAGCGGATTTGCGACCCGACGCCCCCGAACGCTACGTCGTCAAACCCGGCGACACACTCTGGGGCATTTCCGTCCACTTTCTCAAGAGCCCCTGGCGGTGGCCCGAGCTGTGGAAAATGAATCAGTCGCAGCTGCGTAATCCGCATCGCATCTATCCTGGTGACGTGCTGGTGCTCGACCGCTCTGCCGGTGGCCAGGTGACATTGCGCATCGAGCGTCTGTCCCCGAAAGTTCGCATCGAGCCCCGGGACGCCGACGCGATTCATGCCATACCGCCCTCGGCGATCGAACCATTTCTGTCCAAGCCCATGATCGTCAGCGCCACTGAGCTCGACCGCGCGCCCGCCATCATCGCCACACAGGAGGATCGCGTGGCCCTGGGCGCCGGCAGCACCGCCTATGTGCGCGGCATCGGAGAGAACGCGACCAATACCTGGCAGCTCTTCCGGCGCGGCGATGCGTTGATCGATCCGGACACCAAGGAGCGTCTGGGCTATGTCGCCATCTATCTGGGCGAGGCCGAAGTCGTGAGGCGCGGTGAGATCTCCACGATCCAGATCACCAAGGCCGTGATCGAAGTGAACCGCGGCGACAAGCTCGTTCCCCTGTCGACGGAAAAGCCGATATTCGGGTACGTCCCGCACGCGCCGCAGACACGGATCCAGGGCCGGGTGGTGGCGACTTACGGCGGTCTGCGCGAGACCGGGCCGCTCGCGATCGTCACGCTGTCGAAAGGCGCCCGCGATGGGCTGGAAGTCGGACACGTGCTCGCGCTGCAACGGGACCTGAGGAGCGCGCGCTACGCCGAGCGGACCGAGCCGTTGTGGGGGCGCATCGGCCCGACCGGGAAAGACGACCGCATTCCGTATGTGCCGGCAGAGCTCGCCACCCGGGATACCCCCATCTACTCGACTTCACCTCCCGTGCGGGAATCGGATTTCGCGCAGCTGCCGTCCGAGCGTTACGGCCTGGTGATGGTGTTTCGCGTGTTCGACCGCGCGTCGTTCGGATTGGTCATGCAGGCGAGCCGCCCCGTTGCCGTAGCCGACATCATTTCCACACCGTAGCGCCGGCCGCCCGGCGGTGCGCGACTCGGCGCTCTTCCGATGGACCTCGATACCGAGCTCGAAGCCTGGATCACGCTGAGCCTTGCCCCGGGGCTCAGCGACGAGCACTTCCGCCGTCTGCTCGTCGCTTTCGGCAATCCGCAACGAATCCTCGGCGCGACGCGCCAGGCACTGGCCGCCATCGTCCCGGAACGCGCCGCAGCGGCGGTGTCGGAACCGCTTTCACTGGCGCAGCTGCGTGTCGTCGGCGCGTGGCTCGATGATCCCGCCAATCGGATCATCACGTTCGCCGACTCGGTTTATCCCCAGGCCCTGCTGCAGATTCCCGATGCCCCGCCCGTGCTCTATGCGAAAGGACGGGTGGATCTGCTCAATCATCCGGCTTTTGCAATCGTCGGCAGCCGCAATGCAACTCAACACGGCACCGCTCACGCCGAAGCGTTCGCGCAGGCGCTGTCGGATGCGGGCCTCACGATCGTGAGCGGTCTCGCGCTGGGCATCGATGCCGCCGCACACCTGGGCGGCCTCGCCGGGGCGTCGAGCAGCATCGCCGTGGTCGGCACGGGGCTCGACATCGTCTATCCCGCGCGCAATCGCGCGCTGGCCCATGAGCTCGCGCGCCACGGCTGTATCGTTTCCGACTTTGCGCTGGGAACGGGACCTCTCGCGTCGAACTTTCCACGCCGCAATCGCTTGATCAGCGGTCTTGCGCGCGGCTGCCTCGTCGTCGAAGCCGCCGTTTCGAGCGGCTCCCTCATCACTGCGCGCCTCGCAAACGAGCAGGGGAAGGATGTTTTTGCGATGCCGGGCTCGGTTAATTCCGCGCTCGCCAAAGGTTGTCACAGTCTCATCAAGCAGGGCGCCAAGCTTGTCGAAACCGCGCAGGACATCCTTGAAGAACTGGGCCTGCAGGCCGTAACAGTGCCGCGCACGACCGCGACCTTCGCTTCGCCGGACACGGAGTCCGACGAGGTGCTCAAGGCTCTTGCGTTCGATCCGTGCGACATCGACACGCTGTCGACCCGGAGCGGCGTGAGCACGGACCGCATCGCGGCTTTGCTCACGCAGTGGGAGATCGCCGGACTGATAGAAGCCCTGCCGGGAGGGCGCTACCAGCGAGTACGGTAAGGTACGCGTGTTGCCCGCGTCCACGAACTCGGTTGCGCGCGAACCTTTTCGCGTTAAAACCGTCCGCTTGCGCTTCCGGGCCGTTTGTTCTTATCATCTTGCGCTCTTTTCGTCCGCCCCGCGCATCGCTGACGCGCACTCAAGTTTTCAATCCGCAGTTCAATCGCATCGTAACGAATCGTCCAGGCCCTCATGGGAAAGAATCTGATCATTGCTGAAAAGCCGTCCGTTGCGGGCGATATCGCGCGCGCGCTGGGCGGCTTCAAGAAGCACGACGACTATTACGAAAGCGACGAACACGTGATTTCGTCCGCGGTCGGGCACCTGCTCGAGCTCGTGCTGCCGGAAGAATACGAGGTGAAACGCGGCAAGTGGTCATTCGCGAACCTGCCGGTCATCCCGCCGCACTTCGCCCTGAAACCGATCGAGAAGACCGAGTCTCGCCTCAGGCTGCTGACGAAGCTCATCAAGCGCAAGGACGTAGACGGCATCATCAACGCGTGTGACGCGGGGCGCGAGGGCGAGCTGATCTTTCGCTACATCGCGCGCCATGCAAAGACCAGCAAACCGATACAGCGTCTGTGGCTGCAATCGATGACGCCGACTGCGATTCGCTCCGGTTTCGAGCGGTTGCGCGCCGACGGCGAGCTCCTGCCGCTTGCCGACGCCGCGACCTGCCGGTCGGAGTCGGACTGGCTCGTCGGCATCAACGGCACGCGTGCGATGACCGCGTTCAATTCCAAGAGCGGCGGTTTTCACAAAACGCCAGTCGGTCGCGTGCAAACACCGACGCTGGCGATCCTCGTCGAGCGCGAAGAGAAGATCAAGCGCTTCGTCTCCCGCAATTACTGGGAAGTGCACGGCACGTTCGGTGTTGCCGAAGGCGAGTACCCGGGCCGTTGGTACGACGAAAAGTTCACCCGAAAAAAGGGCGACGAAGATCCCGACCAGAGAGCCGAGCGCATCTGGGACGAAGCGCGCGCCCGCGACATTCACGCGCGCTGCGAAGGCCAGCCGGGGGAGGTCACCGAGGAGAGCAAACCGACCACACAGCTTTCTCCGCTGCTGTTCGACCTGACCAGCCTGCAGCGGGCGGCGAATGGCCGCTTCGGTTTTTCGGCTCGCATGACGCTGTCGATTGCACAGGCGCTGTACGAGAAACACAAAGTCCTCACCTATCCGCGAACCGACGCACGCGCCCTGCCTGAGGACTACATTCCCACCGTGAATGAGACCCTCGAGTCCCTGGTCGGCGACAGCGGCGGTAAAGCGCGCAACGCAGAATATCCGTACGCGCCCTTCGCGAAAAAAATCGCGGACAGCCAATGGGTACGGCCGAACAAGCGGATTTTCAATAACACCAAGATATCGGAGCACTTCGCAATCATTCCCACGGGCCTCGCGCCCAAACACCTGAGCGAAGCGGAAGCGAAGCTGTACGACCTCGTGGTCCGGCGTTTCCTGTCGGTGTTCTATCCTGCGGCGGAGTACTTGGTCACGACCCGCATCACGCGCGTGGCGGGAGAGCCTTTCAAAAGCGAAGGCAAAGTGCTCAAGCAGGCCGGCTGGCTGGAAGTGCACGGCAAGGAAGTGCAGGAGGATGACGAGGCGACCCTGGTGCCGGTCGCGCCTGGTGAAACGGCCGAGTCGGTCGGCATCAACGTGGTCGCCACCCAGACCAAGCCGCCCGCGCGATTTACCGAGGCCACGCTGCTCACGGCCATGGAAGGCGCGGGCAAGCTGGTCGAGGACGAAGAGTTGCGCGACGCGATGAAAGAGCGCGGCCTCGGCACGCCTGCGACTCGCGCGGTGATCATCGAGAAGCTAATCGCCGAAGAATACGTGATCCGCAACCAGCGCGAATTGCAGGCCACACCGAAAGCATTTTCGCTCGTGACCTTGCTGCGCGGCCTCGAAATTCCCGAGCTCACGTCTCCGGAACTCACCGGCGAGTGGGAATACAAGCTCAAGGAAATAGAGCAGGGCAAGCTTTCGCGCGATCAGTTCATGCAGGGTATCGCCGACATGACGCGTCACATCGTCGATCGTGCCAAGGCACACGAGAGCGATACAGTTCCCGGCAATTACGTGACGCTCGAGACGCGGTGTCCGATGTGCAAAGGCGAGGTCAAGGAAAACTACAAGAAGTTCCAGTGCCAGAGTTGCGAGTTCTCGGTGTGGCGCATCCTGTCGGGACGGCAGTTCGAGCCTTCCGAAATCGAAGCGCTGATCACCGAAGGCAGGATCGGTCCGCTGCAGGGTTTCCGCAGCCGTCTGGGCAAGCCTTTCGCGGCCATCATCAAGCTCACACCGGAGTTCAAGCTCGAGTTCGATTTCGGCCAGCAGCAGGGTGAAGGTGACGGCGAGCCCATAGACTTCTCGGGCGAGGAGACGCTCGGTCCATGCCCCAAATGCAGTGCGGCCGTGTATGCGCACGGCATGTCGTATCTGTGCGAAAAAGCGGTCGGAGCCGAGCGCTCGTGCGATTTCCGTTCAGGCAAAATCATCCTGCAGCGTCCCATCGAGATCGAGCAGATGAAAAAGCTGCTCACCGAAGGCAAGACCGACTTGCTGCATCGCTTCATCTCGAAGAAAGGACGACCGTTCTCGGCTTTTCTGGTGAAAGGCCCGGACGGCAAAGTCGGCTTCGAGTTCGCGCCGCGTGTCGCCAAGATCCCCACAGGCGCCAAAGCGACCAAATCTGCCAAAGCGCCCGCCAAAGCCAAGCCCGCCGCGCGAGCCAAGAAAGCGGCAGGCTAACGCCGGCCGCTGCACCGAACAACGCTTATCGGGAGATACGCGACTAACGGGCAGCTACAGAGGGAAGCCTTGGGCTTTCCTCTGTGCGTTCAGCCCATGACGCCTACACGTCGATGTTGCGGGCACCCAGCGCGTTGCTCTCGATGAAATGGCGGCGCGGCTCGACCTGGTCGCCCATGAGCGTTGCGAATATTTCCTCCGCCGTGATCGCGTCCTCGATCTGGGTTCTGAGAAGGCGCCGCGTGCTCGGATCCATGGTGGTCTCCCACAACTGGTCCGGATTCATTTCACCCAGGCCTTTGTAGCGCTGAGTAGAGACGCCGCGCTGAACTTCGCTCAGGACCCATTCGATCGCTTCGCGAAAGTCCTTGACCGGGTGCAGGTGTTCGCCACGCTTGACGTGTGCGCCTTCGCCCAGAAGGCCATGTATCACCTGCGCGGTGCGCTGGATCTGCGCGTAATCGCCGCCCTGGAGAAAATCGGCGTCGATATAGCCGTTGCGCGCGACGCCGTGCTGCATGCGGCTGATCGCAAGCACGTAGCGCTCGAGCTTGTCGTCGAACTTCGGCTCCACGGTGAGGTTAGGATCGCTCAGCACTTGCGTCAGTGCCGTGGCGCTCCTCTGCGCACTTGCCTGGTCGCTGACATCGAGATCGGGTGACTGCTTGAGCAGGGCATACAACACCTCCTCGTCGATGAGACGGCTTTCCCTCTGGATGACGGCCTCGGCGAGAAGATACTCTTTCGCGACATCTTCGAAGGCCTCCCTGGAGAGCGGCAGCCCGCCGGCAGACGGGTAAAGCTCCGACTCGGAAAGAGCGAGCTTCAACAGGTACTCCTTCAGCTCGTGCTCGTCCTTCAGATAGCGCTCCTGTCGGCCGTGCTTTACCTTGTAGAGCGGCGGTTGCGCGATGTAGATATGCCCGCGCTCGATGAGATCGGGCATCTGGCGATAGAAGAACGTGAGGAGCAGGGTGCGGATGTGCGAGCCGTCGACGTCCGCGTCGGTCATGATGATGACACGGTGATAGCGCAGCTTGTCCGGCGCATACTCTTCTTTCCCGATGCCGGTTCCGAGCACGCTGATGAGCGTCGCTATCTCCTGCGACGACAGCAGCTTGTCCAGGCGTGCGCGCTCGACATTCAGGATCTTGCCTTTGAGCGGAAGGATCGCCTGGTTCTTGCGGTCCCGCCCCTGTTTCGCTGATCCACCGGCCGAATCCCCTTCGACAATGTAGAGCTCGCTCTTGGCCGGGTCACGCTCCTGACAATCCGCGAGCTTGCCCGAGAGCCCGAACGAATCGAGCACGCCCTTGCGGCGTGTCAGCTCCCGCGCTTTGCGGGCGGCCTCGCGCGCGCGGGCCGCATCAATGATCTTGCCGCTGATGATCTTGGCGTCATTGGGCTTCTCGAGCAGGTACTCCATCAGTTTTTGAGCGACGATTTCCTCGACCACCGGTCGCACTTCCGAAGACACCAGTTTGTCCTTGGTCTGCGAGGAAAACTTGGGGTCCGGTACTTTCACCGAAAGAACAGCCGTCAGGCCTTCTTTCATGTCGTCGCCCGTCGTCTCGACCCGGGCTTTCTTGGCGAGGTCGGTCGCTTCGATGTACTGGTTGAGGGTGCGTGTCATCGCCGCGCGCAACCCCGTCAGGTGCGCACCGCCGTCCCGCTGCGGGATGTTGTTCGTAAAGCACTGTACCGATTCCTGATACGAATCGTTCCACTGCATCGACACTTCGACCGTCAGGCCGTCCTTTTCGCCGATGGCGTAAAAAATCGTCGGATGAAGAACCGTCTTCGCGCGGTTCATGTATTCCACGAACCCTTTGATACCGCCGCTGAAAGCGAAATCCTCTTCCTTGCCGCTGCGCTGATCGACAAGCCTGATTTTCACGCCGTTGTTGAGGAAGGAAAGCTCACGGATGCGCTTGGCGAGTATGTCGTAGTGATACTCGATGTCGCCGAAGATTTCCTTCGATGCGAGGAAGTGAACCTCGGTGCCCCTGCGCTCGGTCTTGCCGGTCGCTTTTAAAGGGGACATGGCTACGCCCAGGCGATACTCCATGCTGTGCGCCTGGCCCTCGCGCTTGATCGTGAGGCGCAGCCATTCCGAGAGCGCGTTGACGACGGATACGCCCACGCCGTGCAGGCCGCCGGAGATCTTGTAGGAATTGCTGTCGAATTTTCCGCCGGCATGCAGCTCGGTCATCACCACTTCGGCCGTCGAGCGGTTCAGCTCGTCGTCAGGATGGATGTCGGTCGGTATGCCGCGGCCGTTGTCGAGCACGCTGATCGAATTGTCCGGATGGATCGTGATCGTGATCTCATCGCAATGGCCGGCAAGCGCCTCGTCGATCGCATTGTCGACCACTTCGAACACCATGTGATGCAGGCCGGTGCCGTCGCTCGTGTCCCCGATATACATACCGGGGCGCTTGCGTACAGCTTCCAGGCCTTTGAGCATCTTGATGCTGCTCGCGCCATACTCTTCAGAGCTCTTCAGTTCGTCCTGCTTGTCGCTCATTTTTTCCTTTGCCTCTGGTTTTAGATACGCATCGGCATGACGACGTAGCGGTAATCGCTGCGTTCAGGCAAGGTGATGAGCATGCTGCTGTTGGCATCGCCGAATGCGCAATCGACGCGTTCGTTGTCGACGTTGTTGAGCACGTCGAGAAGGTAGGTGATGTTGAAGCCGACATCCAGAGCGTCGCCTGCGAAGTCGACTTCGAGCTCCTCCTGTGCTTCTTCCTGTTCGTTGTTGGTGCAGGAAATGCGCAGGGTGCCTTCGGTCAGCATCCAGCGCACACCCCGGAATTTCTCGTTCGATAGGATGGCCGCGCGCTGGAGTGCCTGCAGCAGCAGCACGCGGTTGATCTCGATGTGCTTCTGATAGTTGATCGGTATGACTCGGGTGTAATCGGGAAACTTGCCGTCGATGATCTTGGTCGTGAGCTCGATCACCCCGAACCTGAATTTCACCTGGTTGGCAAAAAGCTGGATGTCGACAGGGTCGTCGCTATCGCTCAGGAGCCGTGCGAGCTCGAGTACGGCTTTGCGTGGAATGATCACTTCGCGCTTCTCGTCCTGCTTGCTCACCGCACCGCTTGCATAGCTCAGCCGGTGCCCGTCGGTTGCGACGACGCGCAGGAGCTCGTCCTCGAGAACGACAAGCATCCCGTTCAGGTAATAACGGATGTCCTGTTGAGCCATGGCGAACTGGACGAGGAGGAGGAGCTCGCGCAAAGCCTTCTGCGAGAGGGAGACGGTGGTTAGCGCCGGACCGGAAGCGCCGAGTAGGGGGAAATCTGCAGCGGGGAGAGTCTGCAGGTTGAAGCGGCTCTTGCCTGCTTTGACTTGTAGCCGGTTGTTCTGCGCGTCGAGGGCGATGTTCGTGCCCTCGGGCATGGAGCGCAGAATGTCCTGAAGTTTGCGCGCGGATACGGTGAGGCGCTGGTCGTCAGATCCGCCTTTGCCCGCTTCGCAGCGTGTGGAAATTTGAATCTCGAGATCCGTCGCGACCAGGTGCAGATGATTGTCCTTTCTCTCCAGTAGCACGTTGGAGAGTATCGGCAGCGTGTGTCGCTTCTCGACGATCCCCGTTACGGCCTGCAGGGGCTTCAATAAGGCATCGCGATCGATCTGTAGAAGTTTCATTTAATGTACTTCTTTAATGTAGTAAGACTAATAAGCACCCGACTTACCTGTGGGTAAGCGGAAGTACTGTATCGGCTCAGGGGCTTGCACGGGTGCGAGCGTGTGGATGGCAGGGGTGTGTGTACGCGGATGAATTGTGGAGCGTTTGGACGATCGTCGGCCAAACGCTGCTTATCCACATTTGATCCCCAGGTTTTCAACTGCGTAATACCTTGAGCAGCGACGTCACGTCGCGTGTGATGTCGGTGTTGCTCGATCGCAGATCCGCGATCTTGCGGCACGCGTGCAGGACGGTCGTGTGGTCGCGCCCGCCAAACGCTTCGCCAATGTCGGGCAGGCTGAGTTGCGTGAGCTCCTTCGCAAGGGCCATTGCGACCTGACGGGGCCGGGCAATGTTGCGGCTGCGCTTCTTCGAATACATCTCCGAAACCTTGATCTTGTAATAGTCAGCAACCGTCTTCTGAATATTTTCGATCGAGATCTGACGATTCTGTACGGCCAGCAGATCCTTCAACGCTTCGCGGCATACATCGATGGACAATTCCTGCCCTGAAAAACGCGAATAGGCCAGTACGCGCTTCAACCCGCCTTCGAGCTCGCGCACGTTGGACTGGATGTGTTTTGCAAGAAAGAAGGCGACTCCTTCATCGAGCTTGAGCGCGTCAGCTTCGGCTTTCTTCAGCAGTATGGCCACACGCATTTCGAGCTCGGGCGGCTCGACCGCGACGGTGAGCCCCCAGCCGAAGCGCGAGATCAGGCGGTTCTCCATGCCCGATATTTCCTTCGGGTAGGTGTCGCAGGTGATGACGACCTGCTTGTGAGACTCGATCAATGCATTGAACGCGTAGAAGAATTCTTCCTGTGTGCGGCTCTTGCCGCTGAAGAACTGAATGTCATCGATCAGCAGCAGGTCGAGTGAGTGGTAGTAGCGTTTGAAGTCGTCGAAAGCCTTGTGCTGATAGGCCCGTACCACATCGGAGACATATTGCTCGGCGTGGATATACCGAATTTTGCTTTCGGGTGCCCGGGCGAGCAGATGGTTGCCGATCGTATGGATCAGGTGCGTCTTGCCAAGTCCGACACCGCCATAGATGAAAAGCGGGTTGTATGCCGAGCCCGGTTTCTCGGCGACCTGGGTGGCTGCTGCCCGTGCGAGTTCATTGGCCTTGCCCGTCACGAATGTGGCGAACGTGAAGCTCGGGTTGAGGCGGGAGATGTCGCGCGACGGCTTGGGTTGGGGCACTTCGGCGGCGGCCGGTATATGGAGGACCGGCGACGTTTCTTTTTCCGCGAGCAGGAGGCGGATTTCCACCGGGCGCTTCAGATGCTCCGTCGCGAGTTCCTGGATACGCGTATAGAACTTGTCGCGGATCCACTGCAGAACGAACCGGTTCGGCGCAACCAGGACCAAAGTGTCCCCATCTGCGTGAAACTTCAGGGGTTTGATCCAGGTTACGAACTGTTGGGCGGGGAGTTCCTTCTCGAAATGGGACAGGCAATAGCGCCAAAAACTATTCATTACGCGGGAGGGCCAACTTTATTTTGAGCCCGGGAGAGGGCGTTCGCAGCGGAGGTTAATTTTACGCCGATCGGATCGAGTTATCCACAAGGCCAACCGGCGTGGAAGGAGATCGGACGCGTACGGGGAAAAGGTTGACACTTCACAGGTATACCAGTTGTAATACCGGGTTTTTCGGCTTCCTCCTCAAGGCATTCAATCATGAAGCGTACATACCAACCTTCCAAGACCCGCCGCGCACGCACTCACGGCTTTCGTGCCCGCATGAAAACCAAGGCAGGCCGCGCGATCATCAACGCGCGCCGGGCCAAAGGGCGAGTGCGCCTCGCCGTTTGACCGGGCGCCCGGCCTCCACCCGGCCCGGTGTGTTGCGCCAGCCTGGCGAGTTCGAGGCCGTCATGCAGTCAGGGCTTCGGGTTTCGAGCCGTAACTTTGTGGCACGCGCTCTGGCGAATGATGCAAAGCCCCGACTAGGCATGATCGCCGGAAAGAAAGCAGCAGCCCGCGCGGTAGACCGCAACCGCGCCAAACGTCTCATCCGCGAAATATTCCGCGGTGCCGCGCCGGGCATCGGGGCATACGACGTGACCATTCAGCTGCGAAGCGATCTGCGCAGCCAGCACAATAGTGCGGTGCGCGCCGAATTGCAGGGTTTGATCGATTCGCTGGTGCGCCGGTGCGCCGCGCCCCCCGCATCTCAATCGCGTTCTGCGACCCCCGCGGCAACGCGCATTTCACCCGACAGGCAGTAGCGATGGATTCACAACGTCTCATCCTTTTAATCGTTTTCTCGATGTCGCTGTTCATGCTGGTCGATGGCTGGCAGCGGGATCAGCATCCGGCGCCAGCGCGCGCGACGACTTCGGCAACGCCGCAGAAAGATGCGAGCATCCCGCCGATACCCGGCGGCACGCTCGCGCCGACGCCCACACCGACGGTCACGCCCCAGGCGCCGTCGGGCGGACTCGCGGCAGGCACGTCGATTACCGTTGAAACCGACGTTTTCCACGCAGAGATCAGCACCATGGGCGGTGACCTTCGCCGCCTGGAACTGAAGCAGCACCGCGACATCGAAGATGCGAAGCGAAATTTCGTGCTCTTCGAGCAGCGTCCGGATCATGTGTATGTCGCGCAGTCCGGCTTGATCGGCGGCGACCTGCCCACCCACAAGACGCAGTTCACCGCAGCATCCACCCAGTACAAGCTCGCCGAAGGCAGCGATGTCGTTGAGGTTCGTCTCGAGGCGCCGCCTGTGAACGGGGTGAACGTGACGAAGGTGTATCGATTCCACCGCGGCACCTATTTGATCAACGTGGGTTTCGAAATCACCAACAACGGGACCGCGCCCCTGCAGCCGTACGCCTACGCCCAGCTGCTGCGCGATGACAAAGCGCCCGTCGGCGATTCGGCGATGATGCCGACGTTCACCGGCATCGGGGTGTACACCGAGGCTGAGAAGTTCACGAAAGTGACTTTCAGTGAGATCGAAAAAGGCAAGGCGACACATGCCAAAACGGCCAGTGACGGCTGGATTGCGATGCTCCAGCATTATTTCCTCGCCGCCTGGCTCCCGAAGAACGGCTCGCCCCGGGAGTTCTACACGCGCCGCGTAGACAATCTGTTCGCCGCCGGGGTGATCATTCCCGCGCCCCAGCTTCAGCCCGGCGCGTCGGCGACGCTCGAGATTCCGCTGTATGCAGGTCCGCAGGAGCAGGACAAACTCGCCAAACTTGCCCCGGGACTCGACCTGTCGATCGATTACGGTTGGCTCACGATCATTGCCGTACCGCTGTTCTGGTTCTTGTCATGGATCCACAACTTCGTCGGCAACTGGGGTGTAGCGATCATCCTGGGCACCATCGTCATCAAGCTGATCTTCTACCCCTTGTCCGAAGCCAGTTACCGATCGATGGCGAAAATGCGGGTGGTGGCCCCCAAGCTTCAGCGATTGAAGGCGCAATACGGCGACGACAAAGCCCGCATGCAGCAGGCGATGATGGAGCTCTACAAGAGTGAGAAGATCAACCCATTGGGTGGGTGTTTGCCAATAGTGGTGCAAATACCTGTTTTTATTGCACTTTATTGGGTTTTGCTCGCGAGTGTAGAGCTTCGCCACGCGCCTTTCATGTTGTGGATACAGGATCTGTCGCGCCCCGACCCGTGGTTCATCCTGCCCGTAATCATGGGCGCGACGATGATCATTCAGACCCGTCTGAATCCGGAGCCGCCGGACCCGGTGCAGGCCAAGGTGATGAAGATCATGCCGATCGCATTCAGCGTCTTTTTCTTCTTCTTCCCCGCCGGTCTGGTGCTCTACTGGGTGGTCAATAACGTGCTGTCCATCCTGCAGCAGTGGAACATCAATCGTCGGATCGGAATGAAACCGGCGGCGCCAGCCTCCAAGTCTTAACGCGCGCCACGACGACGTCAATCAGTCGTCGCCATGAGCGATCACGACACCATCGCCGCCATCGCCACCGCGCCGGGGCGGGGCGGGATCGGGGTGGTGCGGGTGTCGGGCCGCGCACTCGGTGATTTCACAGAGATGCTCACGGGCGGCGGGCTTCCCGCGCGCCGAGCGAGCGTGCGGGCCTTCAAGGATGCGCAAGGCGAGACGATCGACGAGGGGGTCACGCTTTTTTTCCCTTCCCCACATTCATACACTGGTGAGGATGTCCTCGAGCTTCAGGGCCACGGGGGGCCTGTCGTCCTGGGTATGTTGCTCCGGCGCTGCATCGAGTTAGGGGCCCGACTGGCCGAGCCGGGGGAATTTACTCGACGTGCTTTTCTCAATGGCCGACTCGATTTGGCGCAAGCAGAGAGCGTGGTGGACCTCATCGATGCCACGACATCCCAGGCAGCACGCTGTGCCGTGCGCTCATTGCGCGGTGAATTTTCCAAACGGATACAGGACCTTACCGCAGCGATTACGGAGTTGCGGATGCTGGTTGAAGCGACCATCGATTTTCCGGAAGAGGAGATCGACTTTTTGAAGCGCCACGAGGCACCGCGGCGGCTGCAAACGGTTCGAACGGCGCTTTCCGATGTGCTGGAAGCCGCGCGCCAAGGCAGTTTGCTACGCGAGGGGATGCACATCGTTCTCGCAGGGTCGCCGAATGTCGGCAAGTCCAGCCTGCTGAATCAGCTTGCGGGCGAGGATCTGGCCATCGTGACCGATGTGCCGGGGACGACGCGCGACGCGATCCGGCAGGTGGTCGACCTGGACGGGATTCCGGCGCACATCGTGGATACGGCCGGCTTACGTGATTCCGAGGACGTGGTCGAGCGGATAGGTGTGGCGCGTTCCTGGAAGCTGATCGAGGACGCTGACGCCATTTTGCTTCTGGTCGATGCGAGGACGGGGCTCCAACCCGCCGATGAGACGATCGTGCGGCGGCTGCCGCCGGGGATCCCTCGCGTTACGGTCATGAACAAGATCGACCTCGTGCCGGCGGCGCCGGCCGTCGTGGTGCAGGCGGGCGCAACCCAGGTGTGGTTGTCGGCGAAGACGGGTGAGGGGGTGGAGGCGTTGCGCAAGGCCCTGCTCGGCATCGCTGGATGGGAGGGCCACGCTGAAACGGCCTTCCTTGCGCGCCAGCGCCATCTGGACGCGCTACGCGGGGCGGCTGCCCATCTGGATCGGGCGGGGGAGCAGGCTTCCCGGCTCGAGCTATTTGCTGAAGAACTGCGGCTCGCTCAGCACCGGTTATCTTCGGTTACCGGAGAATTTACGGCGGATGACCTGCTCGGCGAGATCTTTTCAAGGTTTTGCATCGGCAAGTGACGGCAGACTCGAAGCTGTTCCACGTGGAACATTAGGGCTTTCGGCGTCTTCGAAAAGAGGTGGGCCATCCCGCCGCCACCGTGCAATGTTTCACGTGGAACCGTCGGATTCCGCGGGGTCCAGCCAAGTTCTATTCGAGCTCGTTTTCATATATCATTCGCTACCCAGAGCAAATGCCCCAATGCCGCAACCTATTGAAACATTTGAAGTTATTGTCGTCGGCGGAGGCCACGCGGGAACCGAGGCCGCGCTCGCCAGTGCGCGCATGGGATGTTCGACCCTTTTACTGACCCACAGTGTCGAGACGTTGGGGCAGATGTCGTGCAATCCGTCGATCGGCGGAATTGGCAAAGGTCATCTCGTGAAAGAGGTCGACGCGCTGGGCGGGGCGATGGCGGCGGCGACCGATGAGGCCGGGATTCAATTTCGGATCCTCAACTCGAGCAAAGGTCCCGCCGTGCGTGCGACCCGCGCGCAAGCGGATCGTGTGCTGTATCGCCAGGCGATCCGCACCCGGCTGGAAACTCAGCCGAACCTGCGTATTTTCCAACAGGCGGTTGACGATCTGATCCTCGAGGGCGATCGCGTTGTCGGCGCCGTCACCCAGATCGGGGTGCAATTCCGGGCGCGCGCCGTCGTGCTGACCACGGGCACGTTCCTCTCGGGGTTGATTCATGTCGGATTGCAGAATCATGCCGGTGGACGTGCGGGTGACCCGCCTTCGCTGGGGCTAGCGCGTCGCTTGCGCGAGCTGAACCTGCCGGTGGGCCGGCTCAAGACGGGGACGCCGCCGCGTATCGACGGGCGCAGCATCGATTTTTCTGTCATGACCGAGCAGCCCGGCGACGATCCCGCACCGGTTTTTTCGTTCATGGGATCGGCCACACAGCACCCGCGGCAGGTCCCGTGCTGGATCACGCACACGAACTTGCGCACCCACGAAATCATTCGCGGGGGCCTCGACCGTTCGCCCATGTTTTCCGGGGTGATCGAAGGTGTCGGGCCGCGTTACTGTCCGTCGATCGAGGACAAGATTCATCGCTTCGCCGAGAAATCCTCCCATCAGATCTTCCTCGAGCCCGAGGGGCTGACGGTCAACGAGTTTTATCCGAACGGCATATCGACGAGCCTGCCGTTCGACGTGCAGATCGACCTGGTGCGCTCGATAAAGGGCCTGGAGAAGGCGAATATAACGCGGCCCGGATATGCGATCGAGTATGACTATCTGGACCCGCGAGCGCTGAAAAGCTCGCTCGAGTCCAGCGTCATCGCGGGACTTTTCCTGGCCGGCCAGATCAACGGCACGACCGGTTACGAGGAAGCTGCTGCACAAGGGTTGCTGGCGGGCCTCAACGCGGCGCTGGCGGCTCGCGGGGACGCGGCGTGGTGTCCGCGGCGCGACCAGGCTTATCTGGGTGTGCTCGTAGACGATCTCATCACGCGCGGGGTTTCCGAGCCGTATCGCATGTTTACCAGCCGCGCCGAATATCGGCTGTCATTGCGCGAGGACAACGCCGACCTGCGCTTGACGGAGGCGGGCCGTAAGCTGGGTCTTGTCAGCGATGCGCGCTGGATGGCGTTCAACGCCAAACGGGAGGCGATCTCAGGCGAGCAGGCGCGCCTGAAGACGACCTGGGTGCACCCGCAGCGGGTATCCGTCGAGGAGGCCGCGCGCGTCATCGGCCAACCCCTGGAGCGCGAGTACACGCTCGAGCAGCTGCTGCGCCGTCCGGACGTGAACTACGCACAATTGATGACCCTGCCTGGCGCGGGCCCGGGCATTACCGACCAGGAGGCTGCCGCGCAGGTCGAAATCCAGGCGAAGTACCACGGCTACATCGAGCGGCAGAAGGAAGAGATCGAGCGCAACCAGGGACACGAGAGCGCACGCTTGCCCGCCGACATCGACTATCGCAAAGTACGCGGGCTTTCGATCGAAGTGCAACAGAAGCTCAACGAGCACCATCCCGAAACGCTCGGACAGGCTGCGCGTATTTCGGGGGTGACGCCGGCCGCAGTCTCCATCCTCATGGTGCATCTGAAGCGCGGCTTTACGGACGCTCGGCAACAATCCGCATGATTCTTGAAAGCGAGCTCGCGCATGGGCTCGATGCGCTGCATCTCCCGCTTGCGGACGGCGTCGAAAAAAAGCTGCTCGACTTTGTCGCACTGATTCGCAAGTGGAACCGCGTCTACAATCTCACGGCCGTGCGCGAGCCGGAGAAAATGCTCACCCACCACGTGCTCGACAGCGTGGCGGTAGCCCCCCATCTGGTCGGCAGCCGCCTGCTTGACGTGGGTAGCGGTGCGGGACTGCCGGGCATACCGCTGGCGATTGCCTTGCCGCATCTGCAGGTGACCTTGCTCGACAGTAATCAGAAGAAAAGCGCATTTCAGCGGCAGGCGGCGATCGAGCTCGCGTTGACTAACGTCGAAGTGGTGAACGCGCGGGTGCAGGCATGGGCCGCGCCGCAACCGTTCGACGTGGTGATATCGCGCGCATTTTCGAGTCTCGCCGAGTTCGTTTCGGTCGCAGCGCGGTTTTGCGCCCGCGAGGGCTCGATGGCGGCGATGAAAGGCGTTTATCCGGCTGAAGAAATCTCGGCTCTTCCCGCCACGATAGTCGTCAGGACGTTTCCGCTCGCGGTCCCTGGCGTGGATGCGGAACGCCATCTCGTAGTTATGCATACGTCATAATGGGCCGCACATGAGCCGTATCCTTGCGATCACCAACCAGAAAGGCGGGGTGGGGAAGACGACCACCAGCGTGAACCTCGCGGCCAGCCTGGGTGCTGCCCGGCGGCGCGTGCTGCTCATCGATCTCGATCCCCAGGGCAATGCGACGATGGGCAGCGGCGTCGACAAGCGCGTGCTCGACGCGACCGTCTATCAGGTGCTGATCGGCAGCCGCGACATTGCGAGTGTGCGCATGCGCGCGCCCTCGGGTGATTACGACATCCTGCCTGCGAACCGCGAGCTCGCGGGCGCCGAAGTAGAAATGGTCGACCTCGAGCGGCGGGAGCTGCGGCTCAAAGAGGCCCTGACGCAGGTCGAAACCGAGTACGACTACATACTCATCGATTGTCCGCCGGCGCTGAATCTGTTGACGGTCAACGGGCTGACCGCCGCGCACGCCGTCATGATTCCGATGCAGTGTGAGTACTACGCTCTGGAAGGACTGAGCGACCTCGTATCGACGGTGAAAAAAGTGCGGGCACATCTGAATCCGGCACTCGAGATAGAAGGGCTGCTGCGAACCATGTACGACCCGCGTAACACCCTCGCGCAGCAGGTCTCGGCCCAGCTGCTCCAGCACTTCGGCGACAAGGTTTACCGCACCGTGATTCCCCGCAATGTACGACTCGCCGAGGCGCCGAGTCACGGGGTGCCGGTCCTCAAATTCGACAAGGCCTCGAAGGGCGCGCAAGCCTACCTCGCCCTCGCGGGCGAGATGCTCAGCCGCAGCGAGCGGCCCGAACAGGTGTCATGATGGTTAAAGCAAAAGGACTGGGCCGCGGGCTCGACGCGCTGCTGGGCGACGATAGCGCCGCGCCGGCGCGAGGCGACGACGGTTTGCGCAATCTTGGCATCGACGAGCTGCAGCCGGGCAAATACCAACCACGCTCGCACATGGAACAGGCCGCCCTGGCGGAGCTTGCTGAATCCATCAAGAGCCAGGGCGTGATGCAGCCGGTGCTGGTACGCCCGCTGGGGCCCGGCGGATACGAAATCGTTGCCGGGGAAAGGCGCTGGCGGGCGGCGCGCCTGGCGGGCCTCACGACGGTGCCCGCGCTCATCCGGGACATTCCCGATCAGCAGGCGCTCGCCGCGGCGCTCATCGAGAACATCCAGCGCGAAGATCTCAATCCGCTCGAAGAGGCAACCGGCATACAGCGTCTCACCGCGGAATTCGGGCTGACGCACCAGGCGATCGCCGACACACTGGGACGCTCGCGAACCGCCGTGACCAACTTGCTGCGGCTACTCGACCTGGCGCCCCCGGCCCGCGAGCTGCTGGCCGAAGGCCGCATCGACATGGGTCACGCGCGGGCATTGCTCGCGTTACCGGTCGCCCGCCAGATCGAGCTCGCGCGCGAGGCGGCCCACAAACAGCTCACGGTGCGCGAAGTCGAGCAGCGCGTCGCCGCGATCCTCAAAGGCGTGCAGCCGCGTCGTGCCCGCGTTGACCGCGACGTCGCGCGCCTGGAGGAGGAATGGTCCGACCGGCTCGGGACGAGCGTGCAGATCAAGCCTCGCGGAAAACGCGGCGGGAAGCTCGTCCTGGCTTACCGAACGCTCGACGAGCTCGATCAGATCCTCGCGAAACTTGCGCCCACGACGTCGTAGCGCCCGTGCCGGGGAAGCGGTTTTTGGCGCAGCGCGCGTCGTTCGTGACGGCCCGGCGCACGGCGCAGCGGGTTCGTCTTTGACGCGCCGCACTGCGGCATCGTATAATTCCGCTGATTTACTCGCGGGTGATTAGGGTGCCTGTCTTCATCGAGGGCAAGCCGGTCCGCACCGTCCTTCGGTGGCAGCTGTATGCCACGGCCGCATCGCTGTTAATAGCCGGATTCTGGTTGGGGCTCCACGGCGCGATCTCCGCGCTGCTCGGCGGCCTCATCAACGTGACTGCCGGCGCGGTATTCGGACTGGTTGCGACGCACAGCAGGAAGAGGACGGTAGGCGAAACGCTGGTGGCGCTGATGCGCGCCGAAGCCGGCAAGGTGGCATTGATCGTCCTCCAACTTTGGCTGGTGCTGGTGTATTACAAACCAATTATGTTTGTGCCTTTTTTCGGCACGTTCGTCCTGACGGTGATTTTCTTCAGCATGGCAATTTTCGTCCGCGAACGCGGCCCACGATAGCGAGGCGCAACGGGATCTACGATGGCAGCACAGGAACTCAATCCGACTTCATACATCGGGCACCACCTCCAGAACCAGACGGTATCGTTTGGCGACACCCCTTTCTGGACGTTGCATGTGGACACCCTCGTTACATCCGCGGTGCTCGGTGTGTTCGCTTTCGGCTTTCTGTGGCTGGTTGTGCGCGGCGCCACTGCCGGTGTTCCGGGCCGCCGTCAGGCATTCGTCGAGCTCGCTGTGGGCTTCGTCGACGATCAGGTCAAAGGGATATTTCACGGCAGCCGCCACTTCATCACGCCGCTCGCGCTCACGGTGTTCGTGTGGGTGATACTCATGAATGCCATGGATTTCCTGCCGGTGGACATCATGGCGTGGATTTACGAGCACGTATTCCAGCAGCACAACTGGCGGCAGGTCCCGACCGCGGACGTCAACACGACTTTTGCGCTCGCGCTTTCCGTGTGGGTCCTGATGATTTTCTACAGCATCAAGGTCAAAGGCCTCGGCGGCTTCATACACGAGTTGTTCTGCTCGCCCTTCGGCTCGAATCCATTCCTGTGGCCGGCGAACTTTCTCTTCAACATGGTCGAATATATTTCGAAACCGCTGTCGCACTCGCTGCGGCTGTTCGGGAACATGTATGCAGGCGAAATCATCTTCCTGCTGCTGTGGCTGTGGGCCGCCACCGGTCTTGCGGGGACCATCTTCGGCGCGGTGCTCGGCGTCGGCTGGGCGATCTTCCATATCCTGATCGTCGCATTGCAGGCCTTCATCTTCATGATGCTCACCGTGGTTTATCTGTCGATGGCTCACGAGAGCCACTGACGCTGTCTCAATAATCAACCGCTCTAGCAAGAAAGGAAATCAGATGGAAAAGATGCAACTCATGGCCATGATCCAGGCATACACCAGCATCGGGATTGGTCTCATGATCGGCCTCGGCGCCGCCGGCGCGTGTATCGGCATCGGCATCATGTGCAGCAAGTTTCTCGAAGCGGGTGCCCGCCAGCCCGAGCTCATTCCGGCGCTTCAGGCCAAAGTCTTCCTGCTGCTCGGCCTGATCGATGCTTCGTTCATTATCGGCGTGGGTCTCGCGATGCTTTTCGCGTTCGGTAACCCCCTGCTCGCTGTTGTCAGCTAACAGAAGAAGGCCACGCGCCGTCGAGAGGCGCTAGGACGCTATGAACATCAATCTCACATTGTTCGCGCAGGCAGCCACCTTCGCGATATTCATCTGGTTCACGGCGAAGTTCGTGTGGCCGCCGCTGTCGCGCGCGATCGAAGCGCGGCAGAAGCACATCGCCGAAGGGCTGGCTGCAGGCGAGCGGGGCAAGCAGGATCTCGAGCAGGCCTCGGTGCGGGCGGCGGAAATGTTGCGCGCAGGCAAGCAGCAGGCGCAGGACATACTGGCTCAGGCCGAGAAGCGCGCCACGCAGATCATCGAGGACGCGAAGATCGCCGCAGGCGAGCAAGGCTCGCGTCTGCTCGCCGGTGCTAAGGCCGAGATCGAGCAGGAAGTGTCGCGTGCGCGAGAAACACTGCGCTCACAGGTCGCGTCCCTTGCGATCGCCGGCGCGGAGCAGATCCTGCGCCGCGAGGTGGATCCGAAAGCGCACGCGGATCTGCTCGCCACCATTCAGAGTCAGTTGTAGAAGGACCTCATGGCTGAACTCGTTACGATCGCCCGGCCTTACGCCGAAGCGGCTTTCAGGCTGGCCCTGGAGGGCCGCAATCTCGCCGGCTGGTCGGATATGCTCGCCCTGCTCGACTCGGTCATGTCCGACCCGGACGTCGCCGCACGGATCAGCGACCCCAATATCGACGATCGCGCGCTGGAGAGCCTGCTCCTCGGCGTGCTCGGCGACAAGCTGGATGGGCAAGGGCGCAACTTCCTGCAAGTGCTCATCCAGAATGGACGTCTGATGATCCTCGCCCAGGTTCGCGAGCTTTACGAAGCGCTGCGCCGGGAGAGCGAAGGGGTCCTCGAGGCCCGTATTATTTCCGCATTGCCGATGAGCGACGAGCAGGTTCGGCAACTGCTCGCCGCGCTGGAAGCCAAGCACGGCCGCAAGGTCAACGGGCAGGTGGAAATCGACCCGGAATTGATCGGCGGCGCGCGCATCGTCGTCGGCGACAAGGTGATCGATGCAACGGTACGGGGCAGGCTGGATGCAATGGCCGCCGCCCTCGCCCATTAGGGCGGCTACATAGCCCCATTAGGAGTCAATAAATGCAACTCAATCCTTCCGAGATCAGCGAACTCATCAAGAGCCGGATCCAGAATCTTGGCGGCACCACTGAAGCTCGCACCCAGGGCACCGTGATTTCGGTCACCGACGGTATTTGCCGCATCCACGGCCTGGCCGACGTCATGCAGGGCGAAATGCTGGAATTCCCGGGCGGTACATTCGGTCTGGCCCTTAACCTCGAGCGCGACTCAGTCGGCTCGGTGGTGCTCGGCGATTACGAGAGAATTACCGAAGGCGATGTGGTCAAGACCACCGGCCGCATCCTGGAAGTGCCGGTCGGCCCGGAGCTGATCGGCCGCGTCGTCAACGCGCTGGGTCACCCGATCGACGGCAAAGGCCCGATCAACGCGAAACTGACCGATGTCATCGAGAAAGTCGCCCCGGGCGTGATCGCGAGGAAATCGGTTTCGCAGCCGGTGCAAACCGGCGTGAAAGCCATCGACTCCATGGTGCCGATCGGCCGCGGCCAGCGTGAGTTGATCATCGGCGACCGCCAGACCGGCAAGACCGCCGTGGCGATCGACGCGATCATCAACCAGAAAGGCAAAAACCTCTTTTGCGTGTATGTCGCAATCGGCCAGAAAGCCTCGACGGTCAAGAACGTGCTGCGCAAGCTCGAAGAGCACGGCGCGATGGACTACACCATCGTCGTTTCGGCGTCTGCCTCCGATTCGGCCGCCATGCAATACATCGCGCCCTATTCCGGATGCACGATGGGCGAGTACTTCCGCGACCGCGGCCAGGACGCCTTGATCGTTTACGACGATCTGACCAAGCAGGCTTGGGCGTATCGCCAGATCTCGCTCCTGCTGCGCCGTCCGCCGGGCCGTGAAGCGTATCCCGGCGACGTGTTCTATCTGCACTCGCGTCTGCTCGAACGCGCCGCGCGCGTGAACGAGGACTACGTCGAGCGCTTCACTAACGGCGAAGTCAAAGGCAAAACCGGCTCGCTGACCGCACTCCCCGTTATCGAAACGCAGGCGGGC
This sequence comes from Burkholderiales bacterium, assembly GCA_046597455.1. GTDB lineage: Bacteria > Pseudomonadota > Gammaproteobacteria > Burkholderiales > SG8-41 > JAQGMV01. The sequence goes on along the minus strand of JBKJKJ010000174.1, from coordinate 2,187 downwards.
GACGTGACGGCGTTCGTTCCGACCAACGTGATTTCGATCACCGACGGCCAGATCTTTCTCGAGACGGACCTTTTCAACGCCGGTATCCGTCCGGCCATCAACGCCGGTGTCTCGGTGTCGCGCGTGGGCGGTGCCGCCCAGACCAAAGTCATCAAGAAGCTCGGTGGCGGCGTGCGGCTGTCACTCGCCCAGTATCGCGAGCTCGCAGCATTTGCCCAGTTCGCCTCCGATCTGGATGAAGCAACGCGCAAGCAGCTCGAGCGCGGCCGCCTGGTGACTGAGCTGATGAAGCAGCCTCAATACGAGCCTTTGCAGGTCTGGGAAATGGCACTGACGCTGTTCGGGGTTAACAACGGCTTTTTCGATGACGTCGATGTCAAGAAAGCGCTGTCGGCTGAGAAGTCGCTTCGCGATCACGTCAAAGGCAAGTATCCGGACCTCGTTCAGCGCATCGAGGACACCAAGGATCTGTCGAAGGAAGACGAAGAGAAGCTCCAGCAGGCCATGAAAGACTGGAAGACAACCGCGACTTATTGAGCCGCGGCTACAAGCAAGGACGGACTAGAGATGCCTGGATCGAAAGAGATCCGCACCAAGATCAAGAGCGTGCAAAACACGCGCAAGATCACCAAGGCGATGGAAATGGTCGCCGCGTCGAAGATGCGCCGAGCGCAGGAACGCATGCGCGCGGCGCGGCCGTACGGCGAGAAAATCCGTAACGTTGCGGCGCACATCAGCCACGCCAACCCGGAATACCGCCACCCGTTCCTGACCGAGCGCGACTCGGTCAAGCGCGTCGGCATCATTGTCGTGACTGCGGATAAAGGTTTGTGCGGCGGCCTGAACACCAACGTCCTGCGTCTCGCTCTCAACCAGATTCGCGAGTGGGAGAGCGCCGGTGAGGAAATAGAAGCCTGCGCCATCGGCACCAAGGGCCTGGGCTTCCTGCAGCGTCTCGGTGTGAACGTCGTGTCCCAGGTCACCGGCCTGGGCGACCGACCCCATATGGAGAAGCTCATCGGCGCGGTCAAGGTGTTGCTCGACGGATACACCGCCGACCGTTTCGATCGCTTGCTGATTTTCTACACACGCTTCGTTAACACGATGAAGCAGGAGCCGGTGATGGAGCAGCTGCTCCCGCTGTCGGCGAAGCACATCACGGTGTCGGGCGAGGTGGCTGCGGCCACGCCGACCGGCGCGTGGGATTACATCTACGAACCCGACGCCGCGGCGGTTCTCGACCAGGTCCTCACGCGCTACATCGAAGCGCTGATCTACCAGGGGGTGGCCGAAAACATGGCGTCCGAGCAATCGGCGCGCATGGTCGCGATGAAGTCGGCGTCGGACAACGCCGCCACCGTGATCGACGAGCTCACCCTCGTGTACAACAAATCGCGGCAGGCTTCGATCACCAAGGAGTTGTCGGAGATCGTAGCCGGCGCAGCGGCTGTTTAGTCATACGTAACCATACCGGCACCGGTCGCGCGATGCGTGGCCGGTGCGAAACGAATCGATGAGTCAGGAAAGTCCTATGGCACAAGCCCAAACAGCAGGAACGATCGTCCAGTGTATCGGCCCCGTGATCGACGTGGAATTCACGCGTGAGAGCATGCCTCACGTGTTCGACGCGCTCAGGCTCGACGCCGAGGATTCGCAGCTCACTCTCGAAGTCCAACAGCAGCTCGGCGACGGCATCGTGCACACCATCGCGCTCGGTTCGTCGGACGGGCTGCGCCGCGGCATGAAAGTCGTCAACACCGGGGCGCCGATACTCGTGCCGGTGGGACCGAAAACGCTGGGGCGCATCATGGACGTACTCGGGCGGCCGATCGACGAAGCCGGTCCGATCGGCGCTGAGAAAACGATGTCGATCCACCGCAAGGCCCCGGAGTTCGACGAGCTCTCGCCGTCACAGGAGCTGCTCGAAACCGGCATCAAAGTGATCGACCTCATCTGCCCCTTCGCGAAGGGCGGCAAAGTCGGTCTCTTCGGTGGCGCCGGCGTGGGCAAGACGGTCAACATGATGGAGCTCATCCGCAACATCGCGATCGAGCACTCGGGTTATTCGGTGTTTGCCGGCGTGGGCGAGCGCACGCGTGAAGGCAACGACTTCTATCACGAGATGAAAGACTCGAACGTGCTCGACAAGGTCGCACTCGTGTATGGCCAGATGAACGAGCCGCCGGG
>JBKJKJ010000463.1:0-4109 GCA_046597455.1 Burkholderiales bacterium | reverse complement strand
CCATGTCGACGACATCGAACCGGTAACCGCCCCATTCGAAGTTGTCGGCCGCGTGCGGCACACGCCCCAGCTGCAGCATGACGAAACCGGCAAGCGTGTTGTAGTTCCCGTCGTCTTCCTCGGGCAGGGGCTCTTCGATCGACAGTGCTTCCTTGAGGCGGTCGATCGCGACACTGCCGTCGATCAGCCACGACGCGCTGTCGCGCATCACGATATCCGCATCCCCGTCCTCGTCTTCGTCGGCGATATCGCCAACGAGGGCCTCCATGACGTCGTGGAGCGTGACCAGGCCCTGCAGCTCACCGTACTCGTTGACGATCAGCGCCATCGACTGGCGCTGCTTCCTGAATGAAGCGAGCACTTCGGTCACGCTCAGGGTCTCGGGGATGTAAAGCGGCTTCACGATCCGCGATGCAAGATCGAGCTTCTGTCCGCGCACCAGGGCGCCGAGCAGTGTTTTGACTTCGACGATGCCTTCGACGTTGTCGAGATCGCCGCGCGTCACCGGAAATCGCGACTGGCGCACATCGGCCAGGCGCGCGCGCAATTCCTCGTCGGGCTCGTCGAGATCCAGAAAAACGATGTCAGTGCGCGGCGTCATCACCGCCGTGGCGCGCAAATCGTCCATACGAAAAACGCGAGAGACCAGATCGTGCTCGTGCTGCTCGAAAACGCCTGCCCGCGCGCCTTGCGCCATCAGCACTCGAATCTCTTCTTCGCTGACGGGCGGGCTTTCGCCTGCGCGCCGGCCGAGCAGGCGCAGGATGCCTTCGGTGATGAGGCTCAGCACGTGCACGATCGGATGAACCAGCGCCGAAAGCCACGCCATCGGCTTGGCCACGGCGCTGGCTACCGCCTCGGGATTGAGCAGCGCTAGACGCTTGGGTACGAGCTCGCCGATCAGGAGCGAACCCAGGGTGATGCCCGCGACCACGATGGTGACCGCGATCGTTTTCGCGTGGGGCGCGAAGGTCGGAAATTGCGAAAGCCATTCGGCGACGCGTGCGCTCAAGGTCGCTTCACCGAAAGCCCCGCTGGTGATGCCGATGATGGTGATGCCGACCTGGACCGTCGACAGGAAGTGGCTCGGATTGTTCGCAAGCCCGAGGGCTGCGCCCGCACCAGCGCGCCCTTCATCGAAAAGCTGCTGCAGCCGCGCCTTGCGCGAGGACACGACGGCCATCTCGGACATCGAGAACAGTCCGTTGATGAAAAAGAGCAGGAGCAGAACGAACAGTTCCATGGCGGCGGGGGCGGAGACGAAAAGCGGAGGATACCGCGCTTTGCGTGGTCACTCGCCCGGGCGGGCTCAAGAACCCAACCGCGTGTGTTCCATGTCGAATGCATGCGGTAAAAACACGCCTCGCAGGCGATGCATGCGCCCCCGCAGCAGCGACGTTCTCAGCTCGCGTTTTCGAGCTTGAAGACGACCGGCACGAGCACCCACGACTCGATCGTCTCCTGCCCTCGCCGCGCCGGCACGAACTGCCAGCTTTTCACGGCTTCGAGCGCGGCGTTGTCGAGCGCGGAGGAACCGCTGCTCTGCTCGAGCTGAACCTGCGCCGGTCGCCCGTCCCGGGCGACGAACACTTTCAACCGCACGGTGCCTTCGACGCCATTGCGTCGCGCAATGAGGGGATAGCGCGGCGGCGCGTTACGCAGATACGCCGCGTTGAAGCTCGGCGGGATGCTGGCGACTTCGCGCGCCGGCGGGGCCGGGGGCGCAGGGGCAAGGGCAGGCGCTGGCGCCGCAGGCTGCGCAGGCGGTGCCGGGACCGGGACCGGCTCGACCCGGGCCTGAGGCACGCTGAACGTGCCGGGCGCGGACGGTGCGGGTTCAGGCAAGGCGAAGACCGGTCTTTTTTCGGGTATCGGGCTGGCCGCGGGTATGCGTCGGGTCGCCTGGGGCAGAGGCCGGGCGGCCCTGGTGACCGAAGGCGGCGGTTTCGGGGCTGCGCGCGGCTTCATCGGCTCAGGCACCGGCGAGCGCACGAGGGCCACTTCCAGAGGCGTTGGCGGTTGCGTTTCGGTGGGTCGGACGCCCGGGGCGAAGGCGATCGCAGCGACGTGGATCGCGATGCTGGCTACGAGCGCGATGGCAAAAAAGCGGCTTTCACGGCGCGATGCTGCGCGTAGACGCGTATCGAAAGATCCGGGAAAGTGTGCGACGAGAGTCATGTCCAACGGCGCGCGGGAGTGATGAGCAGGCCGGGTTTCGCGCGGAAACCGCAATTTTACTGGAAGTCGGGCGTGTCCTCTCTACGGCGCGCCGGCCCGCTCACCCCACGGCTGCTTTCGAGAATGCGCACGGCGGCGATGGCCTGGCAGGTGGCGTGCTGGTGTTGCACGCTGGCCGAACGCGTCGGCTTGGGCCGGGGCGGTGGCTTCATCGATGCGATCGCCAACCGCGGACAGACAGTCGTTCGCGAGCCACTGACGGGCGGCTCGGCCCTCGCCCCCTCGCCCCTTCGTTCACGGGAGACCGACTGCTTTCAGGAACGCATCGAATGCCGGTTTCCAAGCTTCCGGATTAAGGGTAAAGCTCGCGTGGCCGTCGTCCCGGTAAGGCGGCATCGTCACGAAGCGCGCCTGCCCGCCGCTCGCGACGTAAGCCTCGAACCAGCGCTTCGGAAACACGTTGCCGAAAAAGCGGTCGTTCTCGCTGTACAGCCAGAGCGTCGGGATCTTCGCGCTCTTGCCGTAATCGGCAAACGTTTTCTCGAGCAGCTCGGGCCTGCACGGGCGCTCGGGGGACGATTCGGGATTGCCGCCCGAGCCCCCTGCGAAATTCACCGCCGCGATCACCCCTGCGGGGCTCAGCGCAGCCAGCGCGATCGCGGTCGCGCCGCCGAACGACTGACCGACGACGAGGCCCCTGCTCGTATCGACGTAGCCGAGACTTTTCGCGTGCTCGAGGACGGCCAGCGTTTGCTGAGCGGCGGCGTGGAACACCGGCTCATACAACCTCGTGGCACACGGGCCGGCGTACTCGACATCGACGCCGCCGCTGGGACCGTAACCCACGCGTGTGGGCACCATCACGACAAACCCTTTCGAGACGAAATACGCCGAATTGGCCGGGTAGCGCTGGCGGCCCATCTTCGCGTAGGCCTCGCGCCTCGCCGGACGGCCATGATTGAGCACGAGGAAAGGCGCCTTGATACGCGTGTCGTCGCGCCAGATCGTCACCAGTATGTTCTGCGTGACGGGCTGGTTGTGGATGGTCGTGACGGTGGCCGGGATTTCGATGAACTCTTCGACCAGCGCGGCCGCGGCAGGCGGCGCGAGTGCAGTGCACAAGCAGGATAGAAATACGTGAAACACGAGAAGCCGCATCGCACCATCCGATCGATTGGGGTTGCGGGTGACGGGTCGCCCACCGCAGGGCCGATGATACTGCCCCGAAGCGTCAACGTACCGATGGTCAAGAGCCGGAGGCGCCCATATTCGCTTGCCGCAGAAAATCAGGGACAATGCTCAGGCAGTTCGTGGTGGTGACCTGCCGCCACTACCCATCCCGCGAACAGGAGACGCAAGAAATGCTCGAGAAAAAGTTTGCCGTGGGGACGAGGATCGACAACCTCAAGTCGCCCGCGGCGCAGGGCTCGACCTTGCCCGGTGAGGTGTCGTACGGCATCCGCAGCTATACGTGCGGCGCCGCTGCGGCACTCAAGCGCTTCCACGCCTCGCACATCGCGCTTACTGACGGCGGCGCCGGCGCCGACAGCTTCATTTTCCTGCCGTGGGTGGAAGATGCCGTCAACTATGTCGAGTCTCAAGGTCGCGACGTTTTGAGCGGACCTTTCACGGGCTGCATCATGGCGGCCTACATGCGCAACGGCAGCCGGCGCATCGGACATGTGTCGACGCCGGGATGCAACGCGTTGTGGGCCGGCATGAAGAACGAAAGCGAGGTGAGCGTCCAGGCCGAATTCAAACCGGCAAATGCCGATTTCGATTTCAAGTCAATCAAAAGCAATCTGAAGATATACGGTCTGATCACGGCCGACGACCAGTGCTATTCGGTCGTCTGCGATCTGCACAATACCAAAGGCTCGCATCGTATCGTGAAGGTGGTGAAGATGGGGAAAACACTCGCTGCTTGAGTG
>JBKJKJ010000415.1:0-49734 GCA_046597455.1 Burkholderiales bacterium | reverse complement strand
CACGGCGAAGACGTCGATGCCTTGATGAACAGCGCCGATCAGGCGCTCTACGAGGCCAAACGCGCGGGCAAAAACACCTATCGGCAGGCCGGGGCGCTCAAATGGGGAAAGCCGTGACTGCCGGACGGACAAACTGAAAGTCCACGCATAACGGATCCCAGTGGAACGCGCAGCGCGCGACCACCGCACCCGTCAGGTCCGCGCGGGGTCCTGCGTCGGCGGCTCGTCAGGCAACAACAGAACGATAGCGGTCCTGAGCGCGGCGATCACCGCCATCACCCAGAGCACCGCCGCGAAACCCATGCCTTTGACCATCGGTCCGAGCAGCCACACGGCGAGCGAGCTGATGCCGAAGGCCACCGTGAGCCGCATCCCCGCCACGCGCGAGCGCAGCCGGTCGTCGACGTAGCGCACGATCATCGCGTCGGTGAACGGAATCGAACCGAATACGAAAATCATCACGGCCAGCAGCGCCACGAACAGCCACCAGTCCTGCGCGTACGCCGCGATGATCAGCAGCGGCACCTGGATGACGGACATCCACAGCTGCAGCGGCTTGAAAGGCATGCTGTCGATCAGCCGCCCGACGACGAGCTGCGCGAGCGACGCCACGGTGTAAATCACCGCGAGCAGTGCGCCCAGCACGGCAGGATCTTCGAGCACGCCGCGAAACCGCTCGGACAGCAGTTGCGAGTTGCCGTTGGTCGTGAGGTTGAAGACGAGGCTGCCGGCGACGGCAGCCACGGTCATGACCGCGAACACCCGCACCAGCATGGCGGGCGACAGCAAGACTTTCGCTTTGCCCTTGCGCTTCGAAGGCGCCTCGGTCTCCGGCGGACACACCACGGCAAAGACGACACCGAAGAGGATGGCGAGGACGCCCGGCACGGCAAACGCGGCCCGCCAGCCGATCCACTTGATCAGCAAGCCGGTCACGAGCGCGGCGACCGCGATCCCGATATTGCCGGCAAAGCCGTTCACACCGATCACTGCGCCCGGATTCGGAACATTCTGCACGAGCATCGGTATACCTACGGGGTGGTAGATCGAAGCGAACATCCCGATGAGCATGAGCCCGATCGCGAGCTGCCACGCATTTTGCGTGAGCGCCGTGAGCAATGCCGCCACGCCGATCCCGACGAAGAAAATGACCATCATGGCGCGGCGGCCCCACAGGTCGCCCAGCCTCCCGGCGGGCAGCGACCCCAGGCCGAACAGTGCAAATGCGCCCACGCTGTACGGCATGAGATCAGCCCAGTTCGTGTAACCAAACTCGATCGCGATCGTTCCCACCGCGGTCGCGAAGATCAGCAGGAACATGTGATCGATGCCGTGCGCGATGTTCAGCAACAGGCTCACGATCGGGGACCAGACGGCCGTGTCTGTGTCCGGCGGCAGGGCGGGAGCGTTGGAAGCGGAGGGCGCCAGCGACATGGGTGATCACTCGAAGAGGGTAGGAGGGTGCGCCCCGAGTTTCCCTCGGCTACAATCGTCCTGCTCTCGAGCTTTTACATCCAACCCCCTAGAAATGGACATTACACTCCCGGCCGCCCACCCGCCTGACGAGGTCGATCTGTCATCGGTCCCCGAAAGTCCCGTCGAGGGCGAGAGCACGCGCGCCATCGTCACGCGGCGTTCGTCGTATCCCAAAGGCCATCACGTCAAACCGCACTGGCACGCCCGCGCCCAGTTCGTTTTCGCCGTCGAGGGCACGATGGCGGTGCGCACACCCCGCCGGGCCTGGATCGTGCCGCCCAGCCGCGCCTTGTGGGTGCCTTCGCACACCGTGCACGAGATCCAGATGTACGGCGGCGTCGAAATGCGCAGCCTCTATGTGAATGGTGCGGCTGCAGCGGGCATGCCGTCCTCGTGCGTCGTGCTCGACGTGACACCGCTCCTGCGCGAGCTGGTCGTGCGCGCCGTCGCGCTGCCCGTGGGCTACGACGAGCACGGGGATGACGGCCTGCTCATGCGTTTGCTGATGGCGGAGATCCGGTGCCTGCCGCAGTGCGCGCTCGACCTGCCTTTGCCCGAGAGCCCCGATCTGACGCAATTGTGCGAACGCATACTCGAGGACTTGTCGACGCGCAGGCCGTGCGGCTTCGACGCCAACGCCATGCAGACGAGCTCCCGCACCCTGTACCGGCGCTTCCTGAGAGAAACCGGAATCACCTTCGCGCGCTGGAAGCAGCAGGCCCGGCTACTCGAATCGATTCGTCGTCTGGCCGAAGGCGCACCCGTGACGACGGTCGCGATGGACCTCGGCTACGAAAGCCCGAGCGCGTTCTCGACGATGTTCCGGCGCTGCCTGGGCGTCGCGCCCCGGGGCTTCATCGCGGGGGATGGCCACGCGGTGTACGCGCCCCGCAAGTCCGACTGACCGTCACGGGGCTTTGCTCCCGGGAACCATCCCGCCTTCGCGCATCAGCTTCTCCCAGCGCTCGGTTTCCTTCTGCAGAAAGTGTCCGAACTCCGCAGGCGTCGAGCCCGCGGCCTGCGCCCCCACTGCGAAAAGCCGCTCCTGAAGCTCCGGATTGCCGAGCGCCTTGACCAGATCGACGTTGATCCGCGACACGACGTTCTGCGGCGTGCGCAGCGGCGCCTGCATCCCGTACCAGCCGAGGAGCTCGAATCCCGGCAGCGTATCGGCAACCGGCGCCACGCCCGGCACCAGCGGTGTGGGCTTCTGGTACGTCACGCCGATCGACCGCACGCGCCCGCTTTGCGTGAAGGCGGGCAGCGAGGGCGCCGCCGGGCAATAGATGTGTATCTGGCCGCCGATGAGATCGGTGAGCGCGCTGGTCGTGCTTTTGTACGGCACGTGGACGAGCTTGAGCCCGGCGATCGAATTGAACGACTCCATGCACAGATGCGATGAGCCCCACTGGCCTCCGGAGCCGAACAGCAGCTGACCTGGTCTCGCTTTGGCATAGGCGATCCAGTCTGCCACCGACTTCACCGGAAGTGCCGTGCTCACCACGAGCACGAAAGGCGTCGTCCCGACGAGGGCAACGGGCGCGAATTCGGTCGCGAGCGGATAACGCTGGTACATGAGCGTGCTGATCAGCTGCGTCATGGTGCTCAGCCACAGGGTGTGCCCGTCAGGCGCGGACTTGGCGAGCGTCTCTGCAGCAATGAGGCCCGAGGCGCCGGGGCGGTTGTCGATCACGACGGGATGCCCCCACGTTTCCGAGAGCTTCGCGCCCAGCAGGCGGCCGACGACATCGGGCGCAGAGCCGCCTGCATTGGAGATGATCATCCGCACGGGCCGCACCGGGAAGGCCTGCGCGTAGCCGGTTGACGGGGCCGGTGGAGTCGCCGCTGCCGCCAGGGTGGAGAACCCGATCAGCACGCTTGCGGCGATGGCGCTCATACGCATGGCGAACCCGTGTTTCATGAGCATTTCTCCGTGAGAAGTCGGCATTCAGGATCCCGCATCGCACCAGCGATCCGGGTCCGGTTTCATCCGGCGACGGCCGTCTTCCTGCTCTGCGCGCTCCCGATCGCCGCATTGACGCGCGGCATGACTTCGTTCGCCATCAGCTCCATCGAGCGCCGCGCGAGCCCGGGATCGACCCAGTCCATGCCGGCGTAGACGAGCTCGCCGAAATCGCCGGCCTCCTCGCGCAGCCTGAGAATCTCGTCGACCACCTTGTCGACGGTGCCGTGGATCACCAGACGGTCGAGGATGTAGTCTTCGGTCAGCTCGGAATCGGGCTGCTCCCTGTCCGTCTTGAATACGCCCTGCCGCCCACCGAGCGTCATCTTGGTGTACAGCATCTTCCAGTAGAAGCGGTATGGGCTCGCCGCATCGTCCCGCGCATAACGGCGCGCCACGTTCTCGTCGTCGGCGACGAAAATCGTGCGGGCGATCCGCCAGTCTTTCGCATCCGGCGTCCGGCCGGCCTTGCGCTGGCCCTCGGAGTAATTCGCCCAGTGGCTCGGCAGCCATTTCGAAAGGAGGAAATTCGCGGAAAGCGGATGGAAGTCTTTCTCGCCCATCGCGATCACACCTTTGGAGAACGGCGCGACCACCGTGCCGACGATTTCAGGCCGCGGCTGCTGGTACGGCTTGTAGAGATGGCCGCGCCCGATTTCGAGATTGCGCTGGGTGGCCGTCGTCACCTTGTATCGATTGTCAGGCAGGTCGATATCGTAGGGCGACTCGCCCTCCCAGATCTTCAGGATCACGTCGATGCAGTCGACGAACATCTTCTGGCGATCTTCCTTGAGCGTGCCCAGCGCTTCCGCGTCGCACCGCAAGGCGCCTGCGCTGATGCCGAAGATGAAGCGGCCTTTCGCGAGATGGTCGAACATCGCGGCGTGCGAGGCAATCATGACCGGGTGCCACTGGGACAGGTTGCTCGTGCCCGTCGCGAGCCTGATATTCCGGGTGTCGGAAATCAGCGTGGCGAGGAAGAGCATGCTGTTGGTGATGTTCTCGGTTTTTTCGGTCAGGTGCTCGCCCACGAACGCATCGTGAAAACCGAGCTTGTCCGCGAGAATGATCGCCTCACGGTCTTCCTGCAGCGTATCGGTCGGACTGCGTTCCTGCGGGTGCATGGGCATCGTGAAATAACCGAGTCGCATTTCGCGTTCTCCTGTGGATGTGTTCAGCGGACCAGATCGCGATTGATGAATTCGCCGTTGAGCGGCGCCGACAGGTCACTCGCGAGAAAAACGACCACGCTGGAAAATTCATCGGGTTGATAGACGAGGCGCGAGGACACCACGCGCTCGATGTCCGCTTCGCTCCGGCCTTCGCGCCACAGCGCCGTGTCGGTCGGACCGGGCGCGAAACAGTTGATTCGCACACCGGTATCCTTCAACTCGAGCGCCACCGAGCGCGTAAAACTGATGATGCCTGCCTTGGATGCGGTGTAAGCCGAGCCTCGGGGTACGCCCCGGGCCGCAGTGCCGGACGCCGCGCTTACGATGATGCCCCGCCTGCGCGGAACCATCCGTCTCACCGCAGCGCGCGAGCCCAGGAATACGCTATTCAGATTGAGCGTCATGACCGCGTCCCACTCCGCCTCCGGCAGATCGGCGAGCGCGTTCTTGGGAAAGGTGCCGGCGAGGTTCAGTAATACGTCGAGCGCGCCGAGCTCGGCTTCGGCGCGATCGAACAGACGCTCGAATGCAGCCGCCTGCGTCACGTCCGCCTGAACGGCAATCGCCTTGCCGCCTGCTGCGATGATGGCCTGCGCAGTCGCGCCTGCAGCTTCGAGGTCGATGTCCGATACCGCGATGGCGGCGCCGGCGTGCGCGAGCGCAAGACCATAGGCGCGTCCCAGCCCGCCGCCCCCGCCCGTCATGACGACGGTCTTCCCCTCCAGGAGCCCCATGCAACGCCTCCCCGTTTTCCATGGTCGAGTGCAGTTTATGTTAATGCAGAAACGAATTGTCGATCGATCGGGCGCGCGCGGTCTGCGGGTCGCAACACGCAGACCGCGCGTATGAGGCACGCCTCGCGGTCCGGCTCGCCGCACACCGATCGATTCGGCTAAGCTGCGTCCTGAGCAAAGGGAGACGCCATGAGCGATCGCGCGCGCCTGACCTACGAGCAGGCCTGGATGGCGATATCGGATATCGCCAAGGCCTGCCGCGACTTCAACGAGCTCCAGTTCAAGTACCGTCAGCTCGCCATCACCCTGCTCCTTGCTGCCTATGCCGCGATCGGCTATTTCATGACCAGCCCGGATCCGGCGGTCAAGGCGGCCCATGAGGCGCGCGCCGCCCAGGCGGCAGCGGCCCAGATGCCGCCTGGCCTGCAGCGCGGCATCGAGCCCCCGCCACAGTCGCAGTCGGTGTCCCCCGAAGAGCCCAGAGCCTCGCTCGCGCACGTGCGGCGCGTGAGTCTCCTCATACTCGGCATCGGGCTCCTCGCCACGCTCGGCACGCTGCTCATCTGGCTGATCGACGCGAAGGTCTATCACCAGTTGCTCAGCGCTATTTTCTACGCGGGGTACGCGTTCGAAGGCGAGCTGAAACGCGCCGCACGCGCCAACTGGCCGCCTTATATTCACCACGACATGCTGGCGGCGATCCGCCACACCGGCGCTGTGGTGTGGATCAGCATTTTCTACTGGCTCGCCGCCGTGGCGGGACTGCTGCCGTGGTACATCTACGTGCACCTGAACGAAGACGTCACCGCCAACTGGATGACGAGCACGTGGTATTCGAACGTCGTCGCGGCGACCGTGATCGCGATCGGTGCAGTTCTGTTCTGCACGGTCATGCTGCCGATTTTCGTACGCTGGCGACTGGCGAAACAGCGCGCACCGGCGCCAGAGGCGATCGCCGCAGCGCCCCCGTCTGCACCTGCCCTCGCATCGGTCCCCGCACTGGTTTCAGCAGCACGCGCCGCGCGCGACAACGCCTACGCGCCGTATTCGGGATTCAGCGTAGGGGCATCGGTGCTCGCGATGAAAGACTCGGTATCCCGGATTTTCTCCGGCTGTAACGTCGAGAACGCCGCGACCGGATCGACCATGTGTGCCGAACGCAATGCCATCGCTGCCGCCGTGGCGGCCGGTTTTTACGATATCCGCGAGATCACGGTCTACACCGAAGGCGTGATCCTCACGACGCCGTGCGGCGCATGCCGGCAGGTGATGCACGAGCTCGCGCGCAACGCCCGGATCCACCTCGCATCCGGCGAGGGCGTGGAACGCGTGATGACGCTTCCCGAGCTGCTGCCTCATCCTTTCGGCCCGGAGAGCCTGAAGGGTTCGTGAGGGGCGGGGCTCGCGCGGCCTGTAACGTCGTGCCGTGGTTTTCAGCCTCGGGAAAAGCCGCCATGCGGTCGCTCGACTTTTGGAGATGCGTGCGGTAAAAAGGGTCGCAGCCTCGGGATCAAACCAAGGGTGGCAGCCTGTCCCGACTGATGAGTCCGACAGGCTGCTGGATCAGGAGACACGACGCGCCATGAGCCCGACCTTCACGCCGCTCCATCCCGTCTTCGCCGCCGAATGCTCGTGCGTCGACATCGGTGAGCCGATCACCCCCGCTACCGCGGAGGCCATACACGACGCGATGGACCGCTACGCGGTTGTGGTGTTTCGCCGCGGCATCGCGCTCACCACCGAGCAGCAGCTCGCGTTTACCCGCAGCCTCGGCGAGCTCGAAGCGCCCTACCGCAAAATCCATGCTGAAGAAGGAGCGAGGTTCGACAATCCGGCGCTCTCCGATATTTCGAATCTCGCGCCGGGCGACAAGATCCTCCCGCGCGACGACCGCAAGCGCATGTTCAACACCATGGGCAACCAGCTCTGGCACAGCGACAGCAGTTACAAGACCATTCCCGCCCGGTATTCGGCCCTTTGCGCCCACGTCATTCCGCCCGACGGCGGAGACACCGAGTTCGCCGACATGCGCGCGGCATGGGACACCCTCGAGCCCAGGCTCAAGGCCAAGGTCAGGGATCTCGTCACCGAGCACAGTCGCATTTTCTCCAAAGGCGCGCTGGGTTTCACGTTTACCGAACAGGAAATGCGTGACTTCGCGCCGGTGCGCCAGCCGCTCGTGCGCATTCATCCGCGCAGCGGACGGCAGTCACTGTTCCTTTCGTCGCACGCCGGGCGCATCGTCGGCTGGCCGGTTCCGGAAGCGCTGATGCTGCTGCGCGAGCTGACCGAACACGCGACACAGCGCGAGCTCGTCTATCGGCACCGGTGGCGCGTGGGTGACCTCGTGATGTGGGACAACCAGGCGACCATGCACCGCGCGCGGTCGTTTGAGGATCTGAAATATCCGCGCGACCTGCGGCGCACGACGCTGACCGCAGGCGCACCGGCGATTCCGATTTCCCGCGCCGCCGAGATCGTCCAGCACGCCTGACGACGCCGTTCACTTCATCGAAGCGGCGTCATGCCCCTTAATACGAGCTTCTGCAAGCCCGCGCTGGTCTGCGCAATATAGATATTGCCTTTGGAATCGGTGGCGATGTGGTGACCGGGGCCCAGCTGCCCGGGTACCTGAATCGTGCCGATGACTTCGAGCGTCTTGGGCTCGACGATCACGATCCCCTTGCCGCCCCCGACGTACAGGAATTGCTGCTCGCGGTCGGGCGAGAACGCGAGATCCCGTGCAAATGGCATGTCGGTCCTGACCAGTTGCTTCAGGAATTTTCCTTCGGCAGTGAACATCTGCAGTCGCCGGTTCTCGCGGTCGGCCACGTACACCATGCCGTCGCTGGATACGCGGATGGCGTGCACGACGTTGTAGTCCGGTGGGCCTTCGCCTTCGGGGAAACTCTTCGGCCCCTGAACGGCGCAACTGTCCACGCCGCCCGGCGGCTTGCCGAAAGCGCCCCACGTCCGCTTGAACGCCCCGGTGTCCGCATCGAAGACAATGACGCGGTGATTGCCGTAGCCGTCGGCGACGAACAATTCGTTCGTGCGCGCATAGACCCACGCGTCCGCGGCGCGATGCACGTTGGCGGTGTCCGTGTCGCCTTTGCTCTGGTTGCTCCTGCCGATCTGCATGACGAACGTGCCGTCCTGCCTGAACTTGAGCAGTGCGTCGTCCGCTACCGGCTTGAGGCCAGCGATCGTTGAAGTCGGGCAGTGGTTGCCGCCGAGCCACACATAGCCTTTGTGGTCGATATGAATGCCGTGCTCGCGCTCGGGCCAATCGTATCCCTTGCCCGCGCCGCCCCACGCCTTCACGAATTTACCCGAGGGGTCGAATACGACGATCGGCGGCGCAGCCATCGCGGCGGCGTCCGGCTTGAGGGTGCGCGGACGATGGAGGACCCAGACGTTGTCCTGCGCATCGATGGCTATGCTCGACGCATCGCCGAGCTTCCATTTCGAAGGCACCTGCGGCCACGCCGGATCGACCTCGAACATCGGAAGGCTGCGGCTCTGCGCCGGGGAAGGCTGCGCTGCGGCGGTTGTGCAGACCAGCCATTGCCCGAGTGCACACACGATGGTCGCTCCCGCGACCAGAAACAACGTACCGGGCGCGCCACGAAGATGAGCAGCCCATGACTTCCAGCCACCGCGCGCTGACTCGCGTTCCATACTGTTGCTCCGCATTCTGTTCCTCCTTGTGCAGTATCGGTCGCAGCGTTATGCGTTGTCGGCCGACGAGGACGTGGCGCTGAGCGTGGCATTTACTGTAGCATCAACCGCGGCGCTCTACTCGATGGGTTACATCGGGAACCGTGCGTGTGCATTCAGCACCAGCGAAAGGATTTCAAGATGGCCATGAAACGCGTGGTAGTCGAAATCGGCATGGGCACCGACATACGGGGCGCCGATTACACCAAGGCCGCTGTGCGCGCATTGCGCGACGCGCTGTGGCACAACTCGCTCAACGTCGCCGACGCGCTGGGTAAGCCGACAGATTCGATGGTGGTTGAAGTCCTGATCGGCGTGCCCAAACCGGAGCGGGTGAACACGGCCGAGATCCTGGCCGTTTTGCCGCACGGCACCGGGACGGTCATGGTGGTCGAAGGCGGGCTCGAGATATTCAACGATGCGGGCACGAGCTCGACCGTGATTGCCAATGCTGCGGCAATCGTGCGCCTCGACATCGCCTGAGGGGGTCGACAACATGCCATTGAAACGCGTCATACTCGAGATGGGCACCGGCAACGATCTGCACGGCGGGGACTACACCAAGGCCGCGCTGCGTGCGGTGCAGGACGCACTCCACCACTCGTCCCTGAGCGTGATCAGCTCACTCGGGCTCGATTCGAAGGCGATGCAGGTGGAAGTCACGATCGGCGTGCAGCAGCCCGACCGCGTGGATGCTGCAACGGTGAAAGCCAGCCTGCCGCGCGGGCAAGTGACGGTCAAGGTCGTCAAGGGCGGCCTGGACGTGCCGCGCGAAGAGGGTCACGATCCCATCGTGATCGCCTCCGCGGCTGTCGCGGCAAAGCTCGAGCTGCCGTAGATCTTCCGGGCGATACCGTGAGGACCGCGCGGAACTACCTCGCCGTCGAGGAGCTCAGCGCCGGCAACTCATCGAGCGGATTGCCCTCCCAGCCGTGTGCCCGCGCGTCGGCGACGCATTGCGCGTAATCGTCGAAGCTGCCGGTTGCAGACTCGACCAGATCCCCTGTCTGATCGACTCGGCGCCATGCCCACCTCCCGCGTGCCTGATAAAACGCGAAGTAGTCGGTCGACGGCGCGCGTTGCGTCACAGGGCCGGACTCGTCCAGTAGCGACGTATTCGTGCCCGCCTTTGCATCCGGGGGATTGCGCATTGCGCCTCCACAGCTGGTTATCTCGGTCGAAGGGACCGTGCAATCGCCGGGAACGCTGCGCGAACAGCAGAGCACGCGCACGTGCAGCGCGCTGATTTCGGCGGTTCCGCTGCCATGGAGCCGAGCTCTTTAGGCCGGTGACTTTGCGCCCCCTCCTTTCGGTCGGGTTTGCCCTTTCGATTCGAAAGCCGAGCTTAGACGCTATGCGCACGCGAGGCACGGCAGTTTGTCACGCGCCTTGGAATCCTACGGTGCGGTGCGCCGAGCGCTCCGCTCACGCGGCTTGGCTGACGATCACCTCGTCGCCGGCTGTGCGCAGCTTAGTGTTGAACCGCTTCGACATCTTCTGAATGTCGGCAATGGCCGGGCCTTCCTCCGACAGGGGCCTGAACTCCACCTCCGTCGCATCGTTCTGCCGCACGAGCGAAAAACCGATTTTCGCGAGCTTGTGGTCTTCGAAGGCGAGGCGCGGCACGACGCCGACCCACCCCTTGAGGTAGCGCTTGTTGCTCTTGATGAAACAAAAGCTGCTCAGTCCATAAAAGATGGGTTTGCCTTTATAGATCTCGATCGCCAGGGGGTAATGCTCGGCGTGCGCCATCACAACGTCGGCCCCGGAATCGATGGCGGTGTGTGCGATCTCGACCTGGAAGTCGAGGATCGGCCCCCGATGCCCCATGTGATGCGAGGACACGACGATGTCCGACTGCGCTTTGAGCGCGCTCACGTCCGCCCTGAACTGGTCCAGGTAATCGCGATCGCACCAGGTCAGGATCTTGGGCGGCGTGCCCGGACGGTTCGGGGGTAGCGTGCCATCCTTGTAGTACACCGGCTGATAGGCCGTATAGGCCTTGATCACCGCCACGCCTGCGCGTGCCTCCAGCGCTTCATGGTTGTTGGGCCAGTATTGGGAGGTGCGCTGGAGGAAACCGAAGCGCGTGCCATTTCGAGTGATCACGGCCGGTTGCCGCGCCTCACTGCGATTCGCGCCGGCGCCGACGTGGGCAATGCCGAGCGCGTCGAGTACCGCATTGGACGCCATGATCGGCTCAGGACCGTAGTTCTGGTTGTTCGCGTTGCCCACGCAGTGAAAGCCGCCGAGCACCAGCGCCTTTCCGGCCGCGGGCGGCGCGTAGAAACCCTCGTAGCCCGAAAGCTCGTCCGGCATCATCCGGCGGGGCGTGGGCGGCTCGTACAGAGAGCACTCGAGATTGCCGAACACGACGTCGGCCTCACGCAGCGTATCAGCCACCCGCCTGAACGGCACGGCGGGGTCATCGACGCCCATCAGGTTGACGTCACCTGTAAGAATCACAGTCGAATGCATCGGCTTCGGTCCTGTAGGCAATCGGCGATCTCTTCCATGCCGTAAACCCATCGTTCGTGCCGATTGTAGCGCGGCGCCGTGGACCGGCGGCGCGTGCGCGTCAACGCGCGCGCATCGTTAAGGCGTTTGCCGGTCGATCATTTCCTTGGCCTTGTTTTCGGCACTGCGCAATGCCGAATTCGCGCTGGACGCGTCGGCGCCGGTTCCGCGCACCGTCGGATCGGTCCCCGGCACCGTGAACGTTCCGATCTGCTTGCCGTGCGAGGTCATGGCGACCGTGATCTTGATGATCTTGCCTTTGTATTCGATGTCGTGCGTGGCAGACATGGGATCCCCTCTTCTGGTGATTGGTGGTGGTTCAGGTTGGGCAACGGGGTCCTGCCTAAGTTGCCGCAATGCCATTGCCAGCGACCGCCTCATACAACTCCCATGCCTGAAACCTCGAAAATGATCGAAATGCAGGGCAAATGCCGTCTTTCTCCCCGGATGGTGTTGCGCCGCGAAAGGATGTAATCCCCACATCCCAGATTCGGACTGGGTTTTTACTGCCGACGCACCAGACCCAAATCCTCGGCGAGGCCGAACAGAGCCGCGCCGATCAGAACCTCTTCAAGAGGCGTGAGCGGGTCGTAAGTGGGATAGCTGATGATCATGAAACCGTTCAAACGCAATTCACCACGCAGCCTGGGGGACAACCTCGCGTTGTGGTTTTGCCTGACTTCGGTGGCATTGACTCTGGCGCTGGCGCGCGTCATCGAAGTGTCCTCCACGGCTGCCATGCGCGATCAGATCGGACAGAATCTGGCCCATCTGGCCTACCAGACGACCGACAAGCTCGACCAGGGGATGTTCGAGCGCTACCGCGAAATGCAGATCATCGCCACGCGCCCTACACTGGGTGACCCGTCGATTTCGATTGCTGAGAAGCAGGCCCTGCTCGAACAGGTACAACGCTTTGCCAGCTACTCGTGGATCGGCGTGACCGACCTGAAAGGTCACGTGCTGGCGGCAACAGGCGGCCTGCTGGTGGGCGCAGACGTCTCGAAGCGCCCGTGGTTCTTCAACGCCCTTCGCAGCATTCATATCGGCGACGTGCACGACGCGAAACTGCTGGCTGACAAGCTGCCCAATCCTTCCGGCGAACCCGTTCGCTTCGTCGATGTGGCGTTCCCCTATCGCGATCGCGACGGACGGATCGTGGGCGTGGTCGGCGCACACATGAGCTGGAAATGGGCCGAGGAGGTCGATCGCTCGGTGATCACCACCATGGTCGCGAAAGGCGGCATCGAAGGCTTCATCGTCGCGCAGGACGGCACCATTCTGCTCGGCCCGAAAAACATGATCGGCAGCAAACTGCTGCGCCCCGTCGGCGGCGCGACGGGAAGCGGGAATGACAGGTCTGCCGTCGAACGCTGGCCCGACGGCAAGGATTATCTGGTCGGTTTCAGCCGCACCCGCGGCGCGCGAACTTATCCGGGTCTGGGCTGGTCGGTGATCGTGCGTCAGGACGTATCCGAGGCCTTCGCACCCGTCAGGGAACTGCACACGAAGGTGCTCTGGAGTGGTTTCGCAATCGCCCTGCTGTTCACCTTGTTCGGGCTGGTGGGCGCCGAGCACATCACCCGGCCGTTGATTTCCCTCGCGAGAGCCGCGCGGGAGTTGCGGCTGGGACGCGCCGACACGCTCGGCACGGCGGCGCCCAGTTACCTCGAAGTCAACGAGCTGGCCGCCTCGATGTCATCGCTGGTGGGAAATCTGCAGGAAAACCAGCAGGCTTTGCAGGATCTCAACGCGTCGCTCGAAAAGCGCGTAGCGGAGCGCACGAAGCAGCTCGCCGCGAGTGAAGCGCGGCTGCGCACCATCACGGACAGCATTCCCGCGTTGATCGCCTACGTGGACGCCGACCAGCGCTACCGGTTCTGCAACAGGACGTTCGAAGAGTGGTTTCATCGCGACATCGCCGGGATCGTCGGCGCGAAAGTCAGCGAGGTGCTCGGCGCACCGATGTACGAGGAGCTGGCGCATCGCATCGAGGGTGCGCTCCAGGGTCATCACGCGGCTTTCGAATTCCCGCGCATGCACGAGGGTGAGCTTCAGCATCTCAGAATCGAACACATACCCGATATAAGGTTGGACGGCAGCGTGGCAGGCTTCTATGTGCTGGCACACGATATAACGGTCAGCAAGAACTATCAGATCGCGCTTCAGAAGGACTTGCTGACCGACGCACTTACCGGTCTGCCCAACCGCAGCGCCTACCTTCAGCATTTACACGGCGCCATCGCCCGCGCGCGGCGCAGCAAAAAACCCCTCGCCGTCATGTTCCTGGACGTGGACAGGTTCAAGTCGATCAACGACACCCATGGCCATGAAACAGGTGACAGGGTGCTCATCGAATTCGGCCGGCGCCTCGGCGAATGTGTGCGGGAAACCGATACGGTGGCGCGCCTGTCCGGAGATGAATTCGTCGTGTTGATCGAGAACCTGAACGCGCCGCAGGCCGACGCTGCTCGCGTCGCACAGAACATCGTCGATGCCGTGCGGCGACCCATGCTCTTCGACGAGGCGGAATTGCACCTGTCCACCAGCATCGGTGTTGCCTTGTCGGGCGATCGCCCGCATACGGCTGAGGACCTGGTGAAAGACGCCGACAGCGCCATGTACGAGGCCAAGCGCGCCGGGCGCAACCAGATCGCCTTCCATTCAAAAGCGATCCCGCTGGCGGCCTGAGCCTTCCAGCGGTGAGGCCGCCGATTCGTGTGTAAGGTTGCCCCGGGACGACCGACTCACGTCCGGAGGTTTCCATGCGCCTGATCCCGATCGCGTGCTGCGCCCTGTTGTTGTCGAACGGAGCGGCAGCCGCAGACTGCACAGCCGCCAGCGCCGAGCGCCGCGTGCCCCTGCTCGAGCTCTACACATCCGAAGGCTGCGACAGCTGCCCGCCCACCGATCGCTGGGTCAGCGAGCTCAGAGCCCGCGGCTACGGTGCCGACCGCGTGGTCGTCCTCGCGTTTCATGTCGATTACTGGGACAAGCTCGGCTGGATCGACCGCTACGGCCAGTCGCGCTTCAGCGAGCGCCAGCGTCTGGTGAACAGCCGCATCGGCTCGCGTGTCGTGTACACGCCACAGCTCGTCCTGAACGGCCGGGATTACCGGCGCGGCAGTAGCGACGATTTCGACCATCGGGTTGCCGACGTCGCTCGGGGAAAAGCCGCCGCCTCGATACGCCTCGACCTCAAGCCGGCAACGGACCGGCTCACCGTTTCGGGCGCCTGGTCGGCAACCGTTACGCAACCCGCGCAAGCGTGGCTGGCGCTCTACGAGAACCGTCTTTCGAGCGAAATCACGTCGGGCGAGAACCGCAACAAGCGGCTCCAGCACGACTTCGTGGTGCGCGACATCGCAGGGCCTTTCCCGAGCGGACCGCTCACTCACGTCTTCAAGCTCGACAAGGGCTGGAAGCGCCCCGACCTCGCCGTTGCGAGCTTCGTCCAGGACCCGCGTTCCGGCGACACCCTGCAGGCTCTGGCGCTTGGCGTCTGCGAATCCCGCCCGATGTAGCCAGACGGGGGGTCCGTGACCGCGTCTTCGGCAGTGCGGTCCAACCACGCCTCAAGATTCGAGAAGCAGGCGGAAGATTCGGCTATTCCCCGTCTGAAACCAGCCCGGTCATGGTAATGTCACACTGACACACGGCGATTGTGTCTTACCGTCCGTAGATCGCGGGCCTAAGAGTCAAGCTTGGCAAGCCCGTCCGTTTGCCTCATCCCGCCGGTGAACCCGACCGTCATCCACTCAACGCAAGGCGCAGAACGCAAGACGCAAGACGTTTAGCGCGAGCGTTGAGTGCCCTTCGAGGAAATTACCTCAAATGCAGAAGATCGATGCGCAACTGGCGGCGCTCGCGGAACACCTCGCGGCAAGACGGCCCGCCATCCTCCAGGCGTGGCAGAAAGCCGTAAACGGCGACGCCGAGCTGACCACCGCATCTGCGCTGCCGCGCACGCAGTTCTTCGACCATGTACCCGATATGCTCGACGGCTTCGCGCGCAAGCTGCGCTCCGCCGGTGAGACGCCTGCGTCGAAAGAAGAGCAGCATGCGGACGCGGCGTCACACGGCCTGCTGCGATGGCAGCAGGGTTACCACCTGAACGAAGTCACCCGCGAGTGGGGCCGCTTGCAAATGTGTCTGGTGGATGAGCTGGAACGCTACACCTTCGCTCACCCCGAACTGGAAGAAGGCGTCATGTCCCGCGCGCGGCGGGCACTGGCGGAAATGTGCAGCGAAGGCGTGTGCGACAGCACGGCGCAATATTTCCATTTGCAGCAGCTCGAAGCTGCAGGTCACGTGCGTGACCTGGAGCAGGCGCTCGAACAACTCCGTGAGCTGGAACGCCAACGCGCGGAATTGTGGCGGCAGACCGCGCACGATCTGCGCGGCAATCTGGGCGTGGTGGCGAATGCAACGGCGGGATTGAGCCAGAACGGCGTACCCGAGCTCACACGGGATCGGTTCCTGCGCCTGCTCCAGAAGAACATGTCACCCCTGCGTTCCATGCTCGACGACGTGATGAGCCTCGCACGCCTCCAGGCCGGCCAGGAGCAGCTCCACGTCGAGCCGTTCGATGCTGCCGCGCTCCTGGCGGAGTTATGCGAAAACCTCCAGCCCACCGCGGCTGATCAGGGTTTGTACCTGAAGACCGACGGCCCGGCCGCTTTGGAAGTCGAGGGGGATGCCGTCAAGATACGGCGTATCGCCCAGAACCTGCTGCTCAACGCACTGAAGTACACGCGCGAAGGCGGCGTCACGGTGAGCTGGGGAAACAGCCGGGAGAACGATGCCGAGCGCTGGATGCTCTGCGTGCAGGACACCGGGCCCGGTCTGCATGCCGGCCCGGGCGCACCGCTGGCCGGCGCACTGGAAAACGCCACCGACGAGTCGAACCAGGTAGAAGACAGGGCGCGGGACGGCGAAGACCGGAATCAACGGGTCGAGCCCGACCCGAACTTTCCGTCAGTCGATCGTCGCCGGTTACATCGGGAGGCCGGGGAAGGCATAGGTCTGTCTATCGTGAAGCGTCTGTGCGAGCTCCTCGATGCCAGCGTAGAACTCGAATCCAGACCCCGGGAAGGCACCACGTTCCGCGTCGTGCTGCCGCGCCGCTATTCCCGGGCAAGACACCAGACCTAGACGGCGAGGTCACGCTGAGGCGTATTCCAGCACCTCGTCCAAAGCCGCCAGATCCAGAGGCTTCGGGCAGCAATGGTTGCATCCACAGCGCAGCGCCCGATCTCGCCATGCCGGATCGTGCAAGTGGGCGCTCAAGGCGACGATGGGAATGCCTGCGGTCTCGCGGTGCGCCCGGATGCGGCGGGTGGCCGTCAGTCCATCCATCACCGGCATGCTCAAATCCATCAGAATGAGATCGGGCCTGTCTTTCAGGGCACGTTCCACGGCCTCTTCGCCGTTAGCCGCCTCGACCACCGTGTGGCCTTTCATCTCGAGGAACAGGTTCATGACCTGCCGGGTGTCTTCGAAGTCGTCTGCAATTAGTATACGCATACCCGTCTTGAGCAAAACAGGTGCCCACCCTTTCCCATGAGCAACCCGTAGAGTCGCCCGCCCGTAGTGCCCGATCGGCTCCCTGAATGAATGCCTGGGCCCAGGCGGGGTCTATCGCATCGCCGTCGCGTCGGCAAGCGCGCCAGCGGCGCTATCGTGCGCGGCGGGACATGCGCTACACTTTTGCGCACGCTTCCAGTCCACCTTCAACTGACAATAAATCGGAAAGGGTTCGCGATGACGCTCAAACACACCCGTATCGAAGTGAACAATGCCGTTTTCTCCCTGCCGTATCACGTGGCCAAAGAAGAAGGCTTTTTCGAGGCGGAAGGTTACGACGTCGAGCTCGTGCCGGCAGGCTCGGGGCGCGATCGGGACAAAGAGGTGCCGGTCAATCCCATAGCCGATCACCGCATCGTAAAGTCCTACGGCTGGCATGAAGGAATCGAGAAAGGCGAGTTCTGCATGTATCGCGCGTGCGAGTGGGGCCAGATTCGACGCACGCAGGACAGCGGGACCAACGCCAAGGTGATCAGCAAACGTTCCGCGGTGGCCACGCAGGCGATCGTCGTGCGGGCAGATTCGCCCTACAACGTGCCTGCCGATTTGCGTGGCAAATCGGTCGCGGTCAACTTCCATGCAGGTTCGCATTACATCACGCTGGCGATGCTCGGCGGGTCGATGAATCGGAAAGAAGATGTGCACACGGTGCACGTGGGCGGGCCCAAGCAGCGTCTGCGTTTCCTCGAGGAAGGCCGGGTCGAGGCCGCAGCCGTGATGGAGCCCTGGATCACCGTTGCCGCCAGGAAAGGTCTCAAGATCATCAGCGAGGCTTTCTACGAAGGCGCGGAAGTCGCGACGCCCGAAGTCGACCCCCAGATGTATGCGGCCATCACTCGCGCGATCAACAAGGCGGTCAAGAAAATCAACGCCGACATTCGCCCTTATCTCAAATACATGATTCGCGAAACGCCGCCGGAGTTGAAGATCACCGAGGATGACTTCTACCTTCCGCGCTTCCGCTACGTCGAGCCGCGGCCTTACACGCGCGAGGAATACGAATACCTGCACGACTGGATGACCGGCTGGGATCTGCTCGATGCGGACAGCGGCTACGAAAAAATCGTGGACCCCAAGCGAGTAATGGCGGCGACGAGCGTTTGACACCCGGGACGGTGCCGCGTGTGCTCAGCGCGGCATGCACCCTGGCACTGTTCGCGTGGGTTGCCGAATGCGCAGGCGCGCAGGGCTTTTCGGTGAGCACCGATTCAGCGTATCCGGTCAAACCCGTCCGTATCGTCGTGCCGTCGAGCGCGGGCGGCTCGACCGATTTCCTGATCCGCCCTCTCGCGACCCGCCTTGGCGATGCGCTGGGCAAACCCATCATCGTCGAGAACCGTCCCGGCGCAGGGAGCGTCATCGGCACCGAGCTCGTGGTCAAGGCTGCACCGGACGGCTATACGCTGCTTGCGGCGCCGGCTTCGATCACCATGAGCCCGGCGCTTTACAAGCTGCCGTTCGATCCGCTGCGCGATCTCGCCCCCATCGTCAACCTCGCCGCTTTCCCCAACATCCTCGTCGTGCACCCGTCGCTCCCGGCGAAGTCGGTCCGGGAGCTGATCGCGCTGGCGCGGGCTCAACCTGGTCAGATTCATTTCGGATCGAGCGGCGTCGCCACCGGCACTCACATGTCGATGGCGCTTTTCACTTCGATGGCCGGGATTACGCTCGTGCACGTGCCGTACAAAGGCGGCGCACCGGGTGTGATCGGTTTGATCAGCGGCGAGGTGCAGGTCAATTTCGCAACGATCACCACCGCTCTGCCCCACGTCAAGACAGGCAGGCTACGCGCACTCGCAGTATCCACGGCGCGCCGCTCCCGCGCGGCGCCCGGGATTCCCACGGTTGCCGAGAGTGGATTGAAAACGTTCGAATACGCGTCCTGGATCGGACTTCTCGCCCCCGCGGGCACACCGCGCCCCGTCATAGCCAGACTGAATGCGGAGGCGGTGAAAGCCGTTCAGTCGCCCGAAATCAAAGAGATCCTGGCCGCGGAAGGCGCGGAGCCCATCGCCGGCACCCCTGAGCAGTTTGCCTACACGCTGGCAACGGAAGTGCCCCGCTGGGTGAAAGTCGTGAAAGCCGCCGGGATCGAAGCCCAATAGTGTGGGGTGCGGCTGCTTGCGTCATAGGTATACTTGAACGACGTCACGGCGCTCGAAACGCGAGGCTGACGCGCTTTTGCCCGGATGTTCGAAACGATCCCGACTGACTGATGGCCCATTCAACCAACGAGACCGGCGAAGCGCGCAATGACGACGCCACGCCGCGCATTTATAGCCACATCGAAGTCCATCCGATCGCGGGTGCGCTGGGTGCGGAAGTGCGTGGCGTCGATGTTTCGCGTCCACTCACGTCCGAAGTCATCGTCGAGCTTCGTCAGGCGTGGCTCGACCACCTGGTCATATTTCTGCGCGACCAGCAACTCACGCCGGATGCACTCGTCACGTTTGCGCGCGCCTTCGGGGAGCCGATGGCCTATCCGCAGCTGAAAGGGCTCACGGATTGTCCGTTCGTCACACCCGTGATCAAGCTCGAGCACGAGCGCGTCAACTTCGGCGGCGTATGGCATTCGGACACGACGTATCTGGACACGCCGCCGATGGCGAGCCTGCTCTATGCGGTGCAGACCCCGCCCTACGGCGGCGACACGCTGTTCGCGAATCAATACCGGGCATACGACACCCTGTCGGAAGGGCTCAAGCAAACGCTCGCAGGGCTGATCGGCGTAAGCACATCGACCAAAGCAGAAGTCTCGAAGACGCGCGAGGACCGGCTGCGGGAAAGCGGCGAAACGCTCAAGGCCCTGACCGGGGAGCACCCGGTCGTACGCACGCACCCCGAGACCGGGCGTAAAGCGCTATACCTCAACGTCGCCCACACCAGTCACTTCAAAGGCTGGACCGAGGCGGAAAGCGCGCCGCTCCTGGCGTATCTCTTCGCGCACCAGGTGCGGCCCGAGCTCACCTGCCGCTTTCAGTGGAACCCGGGGTCGCTCGCGTTATGGGACAACCGCTGCGCGCAGCACAATCCGGTCAACGATTACCACGGGTTCAGACGCGTCATGCACCGTGTGACGCTCGAGGGCGACAAGCCGGCCTGATCGCGGGGAGGTGCCGGTGGCGCCTCTTCGTACGTCAGCCGTCGTTTCCCAGCCGGCGGCTATAAAGCGTGTGCAAAGGCCAATGGATCGCGAGCGGGACGACTGCCATGAACGCCACCAGCCAGGCCCACTCCGAAAGCCATGCCCACCCCATGCTGTAAGGCGCGAATACCCAGTTGACGTTGTCGTCGGGCCGGGTCAGCAAACGAGTCGCAACCAGTGTGGTCCACAGCAGTAGCGTCTGCATTGCCAACGCCCGCCGATCGTAACCCCATCGCCGCAGGTAAATGATCCAGATCACCGGCAGGGCAACGTGAAAGAGTGACACGGCGCGCAGGAGCAGAGGTCGCGAATCGTCGAACATGTACTCGGAGAGACCCGTGAGCTGAATACCCGAGATGAGGCGCGTGAAGTAATCGAGATTCCAGAAAAGCTCGAGCGGCATGATGCCGATCGCCATCATGCTGATGATGAGTCGGCTTCTACGCCAGAGCGCGGCGACGGTCAGAAATAGCGAGATATCCGAAAGCCACAGGAAATTTTGCCATCCGTACTGTTGCCAGTAGTACGGAACCAGAAAAGCGACGAAGCAGGTCAGCGCGAGTTTCAGCCACAGCGGTGCGGGTGCAGGGGTTTTCGGCATTTTTCTCAGCAGTTCCTCTTATCATGAAGGCGAAGACCGCAACACACGACCCTACGCGCGTCTCACAGCAGCAGGACTCGGGCCCGCGAGGACGAAGCGCCGGTCTCGCGCAATGGGCGCACACCTCGGACGGGTTGTCTTCCCCCCCAAAACATCCCGCTTTGGTCTAGCATTCCCCTTCCACACCCATAAAAACTCAGCGAGCACTCCCGAGGAGAACGAATTGAACGAATTGAACGAATCCGTCAAAACCATGGGTTACAGATTTACGATCGGTGCGCTGCTGCTTGCGCTGTGCCCCACCGCGGCAACCGCGCAGGCTTACCCGAGCAAGACCGTGCGCCTCATGACGGGCTCCGCTCCCGGTGGCGGCGGCGATCTCACGGCGCGCGCGATCGCACAGAAGATCTCCGAAGCGCTCGGCCAGCAGGTGATCGTCGACAATCGGGCAGGCGCGACCGGCATGATTGCGAACCAGCTGCTCTCGAACGCACCGCCCGACGGCTACACTCTGCTGCTACAGCCTTCATCGTTCATCTGCATCAGCCCGCATCTGAATTCGAAAGAGGGCTGGGACCCGAAGAAGAATGTCACGGGCATCATCCAGGTGAGCACCTATGGCCTGGTCGTCGTCGTGCACCCATCGGTGCCCGCGAAATCGATGAAGGACCTGATCGCAATCGCGAAATCGAAGCCCGGCGTGCTCAACTACGTGACCTCCGGGGTGGGCAGCAACTTCCATTTGAGCGCCGAGATGTTCAAGCTGCGCGCGAACGTCGACATGGTTCACGTGCCGTACCGCGGCAGCACGGCGGCGGTGATCGACCTGATCGCCGGGCGCGGCGACGTCATGTTCGGGCTGGTTCCGGTGCTGCACCCGTTCATCACGGAAGGCAAGCTGCGCGCACTCGCGTTTACCGGCAAGAAACGCAACTCGCTGCTGCCCGATGTGCCGACCGTCGGCGAGACGCTGTCAGGCTACGAAGTCGAGAGCTGGGAAGGCGTCGTCGCGCCCGCCGGCACGCCGCGCGACGTCATCGCGCGGCTCAACAAGGAAATCGCCGCGGCGGTCAATTCGGCTGAATTGCGCGAGCTGTGGAAGACGCGCGGCATGGACACCTACACCGGCACCGCAGACGAATTCTCGGCAAGGCTCAAGGCGGATTACGAAGGCTATGGCGCTTTGCTCAAGCGGCTGGGCGTGCAAGGCGGATAGACGCGCTCAGTCGATCTGCAGCCCCGCTTCCTTCACGAGCTGGGCGTAACGCGCGACATCGGCGCGCACGATGGCTGCAAACTCCGCAGGCGTTCGCGTGACGGTATCGTCGGCGCCGATCTCGACCAGCCTCGCGTGCGTATCCGGTGCCTGCATCGCTTTGGTGACCTCCGCATGCAGGCGGTTCACGATTGACGCCGGCGTGGCTGCGGGCGCGAAGAGGCCGTACCACGTCGTCATCCGATAACCCGCCACCCCCGCCTGCTCCACCGTCGGCACGTTCGGAAACTCGGGCAGACGGCCGGCGCTCGTCACGGCGAGCGCGCGCAGCCGGCCGGAGCGGACGAACGGTCCTGCTGCGGGCAACGTGTCGAAAGCGACCTGGTGCTCCCCGCCCAGCAAGCCCTGCATCGATTGCCCGCTGCCTTTGTAAGGCACGTGCAGCAGCTTGATCCCCGTGATCGTCTTGAACATTTCGCCGGCAAGGTGCGGCGTGCTGCCGTTGCCCGCCGACGGAAAGTTCAGCTGGCCCGGCCGCGCCCTGGCGAATGCAATCAGCTCTTTCACCGATTTCACCGGCAACGACGGATGCACCACCACGAAGTGCGGCACCGACGCGGTAAGCGTGACGGGGGCGAAATCCTTCAACGCGTCGTACGGGAGCTTTGCGAACAGGCTCGGCGCGATGGCGTTCACGGAGACGTGACCCATCATCACCGTATATCCGTCGGGCAGCGATTTGGCGACCATGCCCGCGGCCACGGTGCCGGTCGCGCCCGGGCGGTTATCGATCACGACCGGCTGCCCGATATTTTCAGCAAGCCGCGGCGCGATGATGCGCGCGACCACATCAGTGCCCCCGCCCGGCGGAAACCCCACGACCATGCGGATCGGTTTATCGGGATAGCTTTGCGCCTGTGCCTCCGTGACTGCGGGGAACATCACGAGTGCTGAAATCAGCGAGAGCGATAACGTTTTTTTCATCCTGCCTCCAGGTTGGTATCGAGCGCCCGCTGAATCGACATAGCATGCCGCGCTCCCCGCCCGCCGAACGCTTCATAGCGTCACTGTGAAGATATATCGAAAGAGGCCACGCGGGTCGAATGTCGGTGCGCGCGTCGAGAACGCAGCGTCGCAGCGTTCAGGCGCATCCCCGCCTCGGGCTGCACGGCCGGATCCGTCGGGAGCCTACCAGACGACGGCGATCATGACATGCATACTGCGATATGGTTTGCGGCAAGCGGGACGCTGTCGCCGGCCGTCCCCGTGAGCGCGCCTCGCGCGGGGTGGGCCACGACCAAGTCGAGGTCGCACAAAGCGGAGCGATCTATCACACGCTTTGTGTTGCCGCACTACCCTTTTGGCTGATGTGCCACCGGGATCGCCCAAACACAATCCGAGGAGCGAGCCGTGCCGTGAACACTCGAAAGATGCGATGCGCCTGCCGCGTGAGGCGCCGGATGACGTCGATCCTGCGTTTGCAAGCTGTGCGTTGCGGAAACTACACTGTAATTCCAGATGACGGAGGTGCCATGAACCTTACCCAGAACCGCACGATGGCCAGAGCCGCGATCAACCACGTCAAAAGCAAGCTCACGCTCGGCGCAGAGAACAATAATGACAATCCACATCAGGACGAGGCAGGCAACGCCCTGCTCAGGATGCGTGTCGACCTGGTCGAAGTGGGCGGCGGCGCCCTCTATCGTATCGCCGAATACGCGAGACAAGCGAAGGCCGGTAATTGCGGCGAGCAGTCGGCCCTGGCCGTCGAATTCCTGAAGCAGCGCGGCATATATCCCCTCGACCTGATGTGCCTCACGAATGGCGATCACGGCTGGGTGGTGATCGGGCGCGCGGCAGGATCGAATCCCGCCGACTACACGACCTGGGGTCCTGACGCGTGCATCTGTGATCCATGGACGCCGTGCTCCCAGAGCGCGGCGCAATGGGGGGCCAGCGAGGAAATGGAGGATGCCGCGTACACCTCTTTCATGCGGATCGAGGCCCCGGCCCGATCCACCGTAAAGTCGTTCGAAGCGCCGTTCTAGGCGCTTACCGCCGGCCGGACGTCAAAGTCCAACGCCCGCGCGGTGGCCTTCAGCCGTCGCGGCCATGACGCCGCGAGGCGACACGCAATCGCCGACGAGATGGACTTCGATTCCGGCTAGACGCAGCGGCGCCGCGAGCGAGTCCTGCGGAACACGCGGCGTGGCGTAGGCGAGGAACGCTACGTCCTCGATACGGCCCACGTCGCCGTTGTAGACGTTCACGTATTCGAGCACGCCGTTCTCGAACTGCTCGCTCCAGCGCGGCTCGGCATGCACGACAATCTGGATGCGTTTTTCGTGCAGCCGCCGCACAATGCCCTGCCGCGTCACCAGCGGCACTTCGGATGCGATCGATTCGCGCGGCGTGATCAGCACGACGCCCTCGAAGAGCGCGTGCAGCCGCTCGGCGCACGCGTAGGTGCCGGCAGTGTGGTCCATGTCGAATATGACGGCGGTGCCGCCTGCGTGCGCCGTGTGACCGGCCAGCCCCTGCATCGCGCTGCGCAGGTCCGGCACCAGCCCCGCATCACGCGCGTCTCTCGGCAGCCACTGCGGTGGGAGCATCTCCGCGCCGCACGCGAGCACGACCGCGTCCGGCTTCAGCGCGAGAATGTCCGCTGCGCCCGCCGTCATACCGAGCTCGAAGCGCACGTGTGCTTTCAAAGCCGCCGCGTGCTGATAATCGTAAATGCTGCTGAGGGCTTCGCCGCCGGGAAGCTGTGCGTGCAGCCGCACCTTGCCGCCGACTTCGCCCGAGCGGCCGAATACGGTCACGTGGTGTCCGCGCGCCGCAGCGACCCACGCGGCCTCGAGGCCGGCCACACCGGCGCCGACGATCACCACGCGCTTGCGCACTGACGCGGGCGCCGGATGCCAGTCCACCTCATCGGGCTCGGCCACGCGCGGGTTGTTGTCGCACGCCAGCGGGCGGTGCCACGTGACGGTCGTATCCCAGCACATATTGCACGAGACACAGTAGCGGATGTCGTGGGAGCGCCCCTGCGCCGCTTTCGTGAGCCACGCCGGATCGGTCACGAGCGCGCGCCCGAGCGCGACGAGCTCCGCGTCCCCGCTCTCGATGATGTGGTCGGCTTCGGCGGGGTCGGTGATGCGGCCCAGCGCCACGACCGGCACACCGTTAACGGCGCGGCGCAGCTTGCGGATGAGCGGCAGGTACGGCGCGCGTGGACCGTAGCCATCCGGCACGTGCAGCTCGAGACTGCGCGCGTGGCTACCTTGTGCGAAGCAGACGTAATCCACGCCGCCCGCGCTCGTGACCCGATCGGCGATGCGCGCGGCTTCTTCGGGTCCGATGCTGCCGGGCACCCCATCCTCCCCCGGGAGCTTCACGCCCACGATGAAATCCGCGCCGCAGGTTGCGCGCAGCGCCGCAATCGTGTCGCGCAGGAACCGCGTGCGCCCGTCCACGTCCCCACCATAGCCGTCGTCGCGCGTATTCGACCACGGCGACAGAAACTGGTGATAGAGGTGGCCGTGCCCGGCCGAGATCTCCACGCCGCTGAATCCGCAGCGCTTCAGTCTGAATGCGGATTGCGCGAAGTCGGCGATCAGGCGGCGCACTTCGCCGACGGTGAGCGCATGCGGCACGGTCCAGCTGATGCCGTCAGGCAGTGCCGAGGCGCCCACGGCATCCGGGTTGCGGCCGGGCGCGTGACGCCCGCGGCCGGGATCCTGTAGCTGGCCGAGCAGGCGGCAGTCATGCGACTCGACCGCGTCGGCCCAGCGCTTCAGGCCTTCGAGGTTGTCGTCGTTCCACACCCGAACCTTGTTCGCGAGTTTCTGGTGCGGCGCCATGCTCAAAGGCTCGGTGACGATGAGCGCCGCGCCGCCGCGTGCGCGGTTGGCGTGATACTGGATCAGACGCGGCGTGACGCGTCCGTTTTCGCCCAGGAGGGTCGTCATCGACGCGTGCACGAGGCGATTGCGCAGCCGCTTGCCGGCGAGTGTGAGCGGCGCGAGGAGCGCGGGATAAAGCGATGCATCGTTCATGACGGCTAATCCACCTTCGCGCCCGAAGCTTTCACCACGCGCGCCCAGCGCGCGGTCTCGTCGGTGAAAAAAGCCGCGAACTGCTCGGGGCTGCCGCCGATGGGCTTCGCGCTCATGGCTTGCAGGCGCTCCTTCATTTCGGGCGCAGCCAATGCACCGACGATCTCGCGGTTGAGCTGAGTCACGATGTCTTTCGGCATTCCGGCCGGCCCCATGACACCCCACCACACCGAGACCTTGAAGTCGGGAAAACCGGCTTCGCCAAAAGTCGGAACGTCAGGCAGCGCAGCCGATCGTTCGCCGCTCGCCACACCCAGTGCCTTTACCTTGCCTGCCTTGACGTGCGGCAGGGCGAAGAGCTGATTGACGAACATGAGCGCAATCTGGCCGCCGAGCAGGTCGGTGAGCACCTGGGCGCCGCCCTTGTAGGGAACGTGCAGCATGTCGATGCCCGCGAGCGACTTGAACATTTCGCCGGCGAGGTGCTCCGTGGTGCCGCTGCCGCCCGACCCGTAGGTCAGTGCGCCGGGCTTCGCTCTGGCCAGCGCGATCAGCTGCTTCACGTTCTCCACGGGCAACGAGCGATTCGCCAGCAGGATGGTCGGCACCGAAGCGATCAGCGCGATGGGCATCAGATCGCGCACCGGATCGTAAGGCATTTTGGTATACAGGCTCGAATTGATGGTGTTCGCCGGGGACGCCATGAGCAGCGTGTAGCCATCCGGTACGGCTTTGGCGGCAGCTTCCGACCCGACATTACCGCCGGCGCCGGTGCGGTTCTCGACCACCACGGTCTGGTTGATGCGCTTCCCCAGCTCCTGCCCGACCGTGCGCGCGACGATGTCTACTCCGCCGCCGGGCGCGTAGGGGACGATGAGCCGGATCGGCTTGGCCGGGTACGACTGCGCGAGCACAGGGCCGCACAACGACAGGCTCGACGCCGCAGCAAGCAGCCAGCGGCAGCGCTCCGCGTGCGGCGGATACGAACAACCAGTGAAGCGACGCATCGACGTCCTCCCTTTTGATTTGCAACGCGGCCTGAGGCGTGATCGTATCACCCGCGCATGCGCTCTCGCACCGGCTGGTGGGGTGTGCACATCGAACGCCCGGGCGCGTAGCCGTCTTTGATTACAATCTCCCCGCACGCACTTCACCACACTGAGGAGAAACGCAACGTGACGTCCCGCCGTAAATTCCTGCAACTGACAGGTTCCGCCCTCGCCGCATCCACCCTGCCGCGCTTTGCATCCGCGCAGCAATGGCCGACCAAGCCGATCCGGGCGATCATCCCGTTCAGCGCAGGCTCGACCATCGACATCATCGGCCGCATCATGCTCGATCCGCTCTCTGCAGCGCTCGGCCAGCCGATCATCGTCGACAACCGCGGCGGTGCAGGCGGGTCGATCGGCACGGCGGTGGTCGCCAAGGCCGAGCCTGACGGCAATACCATCCTGATCCACGCGTCCGCCCACTCCTCCGCGCCGGCGGTGTATCCGAATGCGCCTTACAACGCCGCGCGGGATTTCGCCGCCGTTGCCAACTTCGGCATCGTGCCCAATGTCGTGGTGATCGCGCCGTCGAAAGGGATCAAGACCCTCAGGCAGCTGGTCGAGGCGGCGAAGAAAGGCCAGATGACTTTTGCTTCCGCAGGTGTGGGCAGCGCCACGCACTGGGCGGCCGAGCGGCTGCGCCTCAGCGCCGGTTTCAACGCGACGCACGTGCCTTTCAAAGGCGGACCCGAAGCGCTGACCGACGTCATGACCGGCCGCGTCGACTTCATGTGCATCGGCGCGAGCTCTGCAATCGGCCTGCTGCGCCAGGGCCAGCTCCTCCCGCTCGCGGTGTGCACACGCAAGCGCTCCAGCGCATTGCCCGATGTGCCCACCACGATCGAATCCGGTTACGCGGATAGCGACTACACCTACTGGAACGGGATGCTGGTGCCGGCAAAAACGCCGCGCGCGGTCGTCGACCGGCTGCACGCAGAGACGCAGAAAGCGCTGCAGTTGCCGGCGGTGATGGACAAGCTCAAGGCGCAGGGTGTCGAGCCGATGCCGCTCACGCCGAAAGAGTTCGACGCGATGATCGCGAAAGAGGTCGAAAACAACATCGCGCTGGTGAAAGCCGCGGGACTGAAGTTCAACTGAGCGGGGAAACCTTCCGCGGCGCTCGCGGCGACGACCCTGCGCGCACTCAGCCTCAGCCGCGCAGCTCGATTCCGAGCATCACGAACGACAGGCTCTTGCCGTGCGCGTCCTGCGCAAGCGAGATCGTGACGCCGCCGCCGAGCGCGTTCTCGATGACGAAGTTGAGCGCTTTGAGCCGCGGCAACTCATAGCGTGTGATCGGCCCTTTCGCGATGTGCGCGTAGGCATGCGCCACGCGCTCAACCGTGAGCTGCTCCCGAAGCACGGCCCAGCAGCGCTCGTCGTAAGCCGTCACCGAGACATTCGAGGTGTTGCCCTTGTCGCCGGCCCGCGCGTGACCGAGATCGTACACTGTGACACTCATAGCCTTCCTTCCACGGACACGCGCGGGGTCACCCACTCGCGCGGCAACAATACCGATTTGATGCCCATCACTTCGCGAACCGCGTTGGTACCGCCGCCTCCGCCGGATGGACCGTTCACGTGCAGGGTGCGCATTTCGAACCCCACCGCCTGCGCCGCCTTGCGATCCGGGCTGCGCGCCGCCATGCGCAGCCTGACTTCGTAAGGCTCAGGCCGGTTCTCGCCCATGCCGTGCAGGCTGGACATCCCGATGTAGTCGACGCGGATTTCCGGATAGCTGAAGCCGCGCATTTTCAGGCGCTCCCGAACGATGCGCTCCGCAAGCCGCGCCCGCGCCAGCGCGTTGGGGCCGGCGTAGCCCACCTCACCTTCGCCGATGTAACCGTCGTGATAGCCGATCACCACCTTGTAGCTCGGCGTGCGCGGCCTCGCCTTCGCGCCGGTCGCGCGAACGCGGTGCTTGCTCTCGCTGGCGAACTCCACGTCGGTGATGTCGAGCACACAGTCGGGCGTGATGTAACTCGTCGGGTCGTGCATTTCGTAAAGCGCCTGCTCCGTGCACGTCTGCACGTCGAGCCGCCCGCCGCTGTCTTCGAGCTTGCCGAGCGTGAGACTGCCATCGCGTGTCACGTCGGCATAGGGAAAGCCGATGTTGACGGGATCGTCGGCGTCCTTCTTGCCCGGATCGATGAAACATCCGCCGGTGAGCTGGGCCGCGCATTCCATCAGGTGCCCCGCGAGCGTGCCCACCGCGAGCTTCGGGTAATCGTCATAGCTCCAGCCGTGCGCGTGCATCAGCGCGCCCACGAACATCGACGGGTCGGCCACGCGGCCGGTCATCACGATCGGTGCACCGGTGGCGAGTGCATCGCAAATGACGTCGGCGCCGAGATACGCGTTGGCTGCGGCCATTTTCGGCAACAGCGATTCGACCGGGTCGCCGCTTTCCATCAGCGAAAGCGCCGGATGCTTGCGGATGACGTCGGCCACATCGTCCCCGGTGACGACGGCTACCGGGATGTCACCCAGGCCGAGCGACTGTGCGACTTCGCGCACTTTGCGCGCCGCCGCGACCGGGTTCGCCGCGCCCATGTTGGTAACGACTCGCACGTTCTGCTCGATGCATGCCGGAAGCACCGCCTCGAAGCGCTCGACGAGATACGGCGTGTAGCCGCGTTCCGGGTCCTTGAGTCGCGAGAGCGTCTCGCGCGCGATGGTGCGTTCGGCGAGGCACTCGAATACGAGGTAATCGACTTTTCCGCGCTCGGCGAGATCTCGCGCCGGCTCGAAGCGGTCGTCCGAAAAACCGGCGCCGGTTCCGACACGGACGGTATTCTTATTTGCGGTCATGGCTGTCCTTTCTTCCCTGCCGCATTTTCGCCCCTTTGAGGGCTGTTGCCCACTACTGATCCGCGTAAGAAAAGCAATTCACAGCCGATCAGACGTCCGCTAATTCGAGATCCCCAGCCTGTCGGTGAATTTGTTGTTGAACGTGCCTGACGCGTTGAAGCGGCGATAGGCGGCCATCCAGCGGTTCCATCCGGGATACATTCGATGCAGGGGCGCGGCCCAGGTGCGGCAGGGCGCGAAAGCTGCCCTTATAGCGAGCCCGGATTGACTGAACGCGCACAGATCGCAATCCGGACAGGCCTGAATATTGCGGTTGATCGAGCGTTTTTTATTTCGCGCAACCGAAACTGCCAATGAGGCGTAGGAAGGCGATGGCCGCAATTATTACGACAGCATTGTCCTGAGGAGTTCCCCATGAATGTCTTGCCGATGATCCTGGCGGCCGCACTCGCGCTGGCGGCGGCTATATACGCCCAACGCACCATCGCGCGTTACACCGCAAGCGCACGTGCGGCGCTGCTGATGCGCGCGGGGCTGATCGCACTCGGACTCGTTTTCGGATACGTGGCTGCCGATAACTTCAGCCAGGCCGAAGCGCCCGCGCTACTCACGTTCCTGATCGCGTTCGGTGCGGTCCATGTGCCGGCGGCGTTGATACTTTTCATCAAGCATGCGGCAGGCGCAGGGAAGTCCTGAGACAACAACGCCGACCGGACCGGCGCGAGCTACTCTCCGCGGATGCCCGAGTCGCGCACGACCTTGGTCCACTTGGGAATCTCGTCGCGTATGAGCTTCGCGAAACCCGCAGGGCTGCTGCCCACGATCTCGAAACCGACGTTGCCCAGACGTTCTTTCGTATCGGGAAGGTTGATCGCGCGAATGATTTCGGCGTGCAGCTTGTCGACGACAGCCCGCGGCGTGCCGGCAGGCGCGAGAATGCCGTACCACGCGTCGGCCGCGAAACCCGGAAAACCCTGCTCGGCGACGGTGGGCACGTCGGGATAGGCGAACGAGCGTTTGGCGCCCGTCGTAAGAATCGGATGGAGCCGTCCGGCGCGTATGTGCGGTGTCACCGAAGTCATGCCGATGATGACCAGCGGGATCTGTCCCGCGAGGAGATCGGTCACGGCCTGTCCGCCACCCTTGTAAGGCACGTGCTGCATGGTGATGCCGGCCGTGCGGTTGATCAACTCGCCGGCAAGATGTCCGATGCTTCCCACCGCCGCCGTTCCGAACGAAACGGCGGCAGGCTTCGCACGCGCCAGCGCGATAAGAGCCTGCAGGTTTTTCACGCCCCCGCTCGCCTGGACGACGCCGATGCTGGGCGCGCTCACGATGTGACTGACAGGCGCGTAGTCTTTAACCGGGTCGTACGGCAGCTTCGCGTTGAGCGCCGGTGCCGTTCCGAGGTTGGCCACATAGCCCAGAACGAGTGTGTAGCCGTCGGGCGCCGCACGCGCCACGATCTCCATGCCGATGATGCCGTTGGCGCCTGCCCGGTTGTCGATGACGACCTGCTTGCCCCACTGCTCGGCCATCTTCTGGCCGACGACGCGTGCTACCAGATCGGTGCTGCCGCCTGCGACGAAAGGCACGACGAGACGGATCGGCCGCGACGGATACGCTGCCGCACCCTGGGCGAGCGCGGTGTTCGCAGCGACGAGCGGGGCCGCAATTAACAAACCTGCTATGACGTAACGGTCGTAAAGGCGTCGGTACATATTTCCTCCGGTGCTCGAAGATTATTCCTGATACCGCGCGGACTGCGCAGCATCATGCGCACGCTCTGCACGGCGTGCTCTCCCGAGTTTCGCACGTTCCGCCGCACTCGGGCCCGATCCGCGTGGCGGAAAACGGCCCAGTGCGCCTGTGGATATCCCTCGCGCGGCTTTCGCCGTAGCTCACCGTCGTGCTAAAAAAAACGCCGGGGCCGCACACCGTCAACGCGAAAGCTGCCGGTGCGCTCGATCGCGGCAGATATCTCACGCAGGCGCTCGGCCACTGCGGCGAGTGCCATACGCCGCGCAACATCCTCGGCGGACCGAGTTCACGGCACGTGTTCGGGCGGCGCGACACCGGCAAGGGCATCGTGGTAACGTCGGGCGGGATTGCATCCGCCTCGCTTTCGACGCAGCGGAAAAGCGGGCCCGGTGCGTTCAACCCCCTCATGCCCGTGGTGCGGACACGTCGGATTTCGCACGGCGAACTGAAAACAACCCATGATGACCTGGCCAGCCGTCTATCGGCCAGGCACTGACGAGGAAAAAGCCGGTATGACACGATCCACACGTATGCTCGCGACGGCCTGGTGCACGCTTGCGCTCACCGCGTTCTGTTCAACCACTGCATGGGGCGCACAACGCAGCGGCGAATCGTATCCGACCCGGCCGATCCGGCTGGTGGTGCCGTTCGCACCGGGCGGCAGCTCGGACACCATCACGCGCCTGATCGGACCGCGCCTCGGCGAGCAACTTGGTCACCAGGTCGTGCTCGACAATCGCAGCGGCGGCAACGGCGCCATCGGCACGCAGATCGTCGCACGTGCCGCCCCCGATGGGTACACGATCGGCCTCGCATACATTGCGACACTCGCGACCAATCCCGCGATCTCGCGTGACGTGGGCTACGATCCGCTGAAGGATTTTGCGGCGATCACTCAGCTCACGGCGTCGGCGAACGTGCTCGCGGTTCACCCTTCCATCGCAGCCGGTTCGCTCAAAGAGCTCGTCGCGCTGGCGAAGGCAAAGCCAGGACAGCTCAATTACTCATCCGGAGGCGTCGGCACCATCGGCCACATGAGCGCCGAGCTCCTGCAGCACGCGGCCGGAGTCAAGTTGAATCACATCCCGTACAAAGGCAGCGGTCAGGCCGTCATCGACCTCGTGGGCGGACAGGTCGGCATCATGTTCAGCGGCATGGCCGCAGTCGCAGGGCACGCCAAGGCAGGCAAGCTGAAGCTGCTTGCCGTCACCGGCACGACGCGCATGGGAATCGCACCGGACATCCCCACGATTGCCGAGTCGGGCTATCCGGGTTTCGAGGCCGTCGGCTGGTTCGGGCTGCTCGCGCCGGCGCGCACACCGCGCGACATCATCAGCCGATTGAACGCCGAGACGATCAAAGCCGCGAACGTTCCCGAAGTGCGCGACCGGCTGACGGCGATCGGCTTCGACGTGGTGACGAGCACGCCTGAAGCTTTCGCGCGCTACATCGCGAGCGAAGCCGTCAAATGGCGCCAGGTGGCGAAGCAGATGGGACTGAAGGCGGAGTGAGGCCCCCGTGCGCTTCCCGAGTCGCGCGCGGTTCGCCGGGCAGGCGCTTGTCAGGTACCCGGGATCGGCGCCGGGGCTGAGGCTACAGTCGCTTCTTCGGAGATCCGCATCAAAAGTAATGCATCACCCAGCGTCTTGCCCTGGGGATCCATCCGCAGCGATCGCATCGGACCGCCGTCGAGTATGCGCGTCAGCACCAGGTTGACGGCATGCAGATTCGGAAGCGCGTAGCGGCGCACCTCGCCTTCGCAGATGTCGCTGAAGTGCGCCAGCACACGCGCTTCGGTCAACTCCCGCAGCAAGAGCG
The DNA here is from genome assembly GCA_046597455.1 of Burkholderiales bacterium. Taxonomy (GTDB): domain Bacteria; phylum Pseudomonadota; class Gammaproteobacteria; order Burkholderiales; family SG8-41; genus JAQGMV01. The sequence goes on along the minus strand of JBKJKJ010000415.1, from coordinate 16,107 downwards.
GATAGTCCCGCGGGTCCCTGGCGACCACGCCGAGGTTGACGCAGTCACCCTTGTCGCCCGAGTGGGCCCATGCGATATCGGCGAGCAATCGACGTGTCATCCGGATCTCGACTCAATAAGATTTCGGCAGGCCAAGCACTTTTTCGGCGATGAAACACAGTGCAAGCTGAGCCGAAACCGGCGCGACGCGCGAGATCATCGACTCGCGGAAGTAACGCTCGACGTGATATTCCTTCGCGTAGCCCATGCCGCCATGCGTCAGCACCGCGGTTTCGCACGCGCGAAACGCGGCCTCACAGCAGAAAAACTTCGCCGCATTCGCTTCGGCGCCGCAGGGCCTGCCCTGATCGTAAAGCCACGCTGCTCTCTGATACAGAAGCGTGCCGGCTTCGAGATCGATCCAGCGCTCGGCCAGAGGATGCTGTATCCCCTGGTTCTTGCCGATCGGACGATCGAATACGACGCGCTCGGTGGCGTATTTCGTCGCACGTGCGAGCGCGACGCGGCCCAGCCCGATGCCCTCGGCTGACACCAGCACGCGCTCCGGGTTGATCCCGTGCAGGATGTATTCGAAGCCGCGGCCCTCTTCGCCGATGCGGTCCGCCTCGGGAATTTCGAGCCCATCGATGAACAGCTGATTGGAATCGATCGCTTTGCGACCCATCTTCGGGATCTCGCGAACCTCTATCTTGCTGCGATCGAGGTCCGTATAGAAGAGGGACAATCCGCGCGACGGTTTCGTCACTTCCTCGATCGGCGTCGTGCGGGCAAGAAGGAGGACCTTGTTCGCGACCTGGGCCGTCGATATCCAGACCTTCTGGCCGTTTACGATGTAGCGATCCCCTTTCTTCACGGCCATCGTTTTGAGCTTGAGCGTGTTCAGACCGGTGTTCGGCTCCGTGACCGCGAAGCACGCCTTGTGTTCCCCCCTGATCAGCGGCGGCAGCCAGCGCGACTTTTGCGCGTCGCTGCCAAAGACCACGACCGGGTGCAGGCCGAATATATTGAAGTGGACGGCTGATGCGCCCGACAAGCCTGCGCCCGAACCCGAAATCGCTTCCATGATGATGGCTGCTTCGGCGATGCCGAGTCCGGCGCCGCCGTACTGCTCCGGCATGGCAACGCCGAACCACCCCGCATCCGCAAACGCCTTGTGGAAATCGTGGGGGAAGCCGCCGTTGGTATCCTTCTCGAGCCAGTATTCGGCGTCGAATGGCGCGCAGATCTGCTCGACGGCACTGCGGATTGCGAGCTGGTCTTCAGTGAGGGCGAAATTCATTCATGTCTCCGAAATTGATGCGCCGAACAGGCGTTACGTTTTTGTGCGGTGTCGCAGGAGGCGTCTCTAGCCGTTGGGATACACGTTCACCGCTTTGCAAATGCCGCCCTCACTCCGGCGCGAGATTGAGCGCCGCGATGAGACGCCGCCAGGTCTCCGTATCGCGCTTGACCATGTCGCTCAGGCCCGCAGGCGTGCTGGTTTCCGTGACCACACCCTCCGCGATGAGCCGCGATCGATAGTTCTCCTGTTCCGCGGCCTTGACGGTCGCAGCGTGCAGGCGCTTCACGATTTCGGGCGAGGTTCCCGACGGCGCAAACAGCGCCCAGAAATTGGTCAGGGCCAGTTCCGGATAGCCGCTCTCGGCAAGCGTAGGCACCTCCGGCACGAGGGACGAGCGCTTCGGTCCCGAGATCGCGACCATGCGTAGCTTTCCGGCCTGGTGCTGCGGCAATGCGCCGGCGAGCCCGTCGCAGTACACCGCGATGTGGCCTGCGATGAGATCGCGCATGGCGTCAGCCGACCCCTTGTACGAGACTTCGATTAATTTGAGCCCGGCAAGGCGCTCGAAGCTCTTGCCCACCAGGTAAGGACCACTGCCGCGCCCCAGCGAGCCCATCACGACCTGCCCCGGTCGCGCCTTCACGAATGCGATCAGCTCCTTGATGTTCTTCGCGGGAAGGGAAGGATGCAGCGAAATCGTCCATCCCGCGCTTCTGCCCACCATCGCGATGGGTGAAAAGTCGTCGACTGAATAGGGGAGCTTCTTGTGCAGATGCGGATTGGCCGAGAATGTGGCCGACACCGTAAACAGCAGCGTATATCCATCCTTCGGTGCCTGAGCCACGGTCTGCGCCCCGATGATGGTGGCGGCACCCGGCCGGTTGTCCACGACGAACTGCTTGTCGAGCGCTTCAGCCAGGTTCTTGCTGATGATGCGTGCGTAAAGATCGGTCGCGCCGCCTGCCACGTACGGCACCACCACCCGCACGGGCTTTTCGGGGTAGGACTGCGCCATGGCGCCGCCGGGGAGAAGTCCGGTCCACACTAACGCCAACGCCAAGCCGGTAACACGTGCCTGCAACATGTCGCTCTCCTCATGACACCGTACCGGGCGCATGCTTCGAGCGCTCAGGTCCGGCGTGCTCCATTAAATGCCCCCTCAATCCAACATCATGACTCGCGGCCAGACCTGATCCACCGGTATGGTCGTCGGCCAGTGCGTGTAAATCGGCGCCACGTCGCCTCGCCCGCCGGCCAGCTGTCCCGCCAGCCCGGGCGGCCCTTTGTGCATGGGCGCCTGCTGCGCGGCGAGTCGCTGGATGTCCTCGCGCCATGCGCTGCGCGCCGCAAAGCGCGCGAACACTTCCAGCGGCTCACCGCACTCGAAACCCGCAGCTTTCAGGCGCTCACCGTGTATCGCCCCCATACCGAAAATATCGGCACGCGTCGCGTCGAGACGCAGGCCAAGGCGGCCCACGGTGTGCTGGATCTTGCGGATGGCGGTTTCGGCCTTCAGCCGCGCATCGGGCCATGCGTAAGGCCACATGAGGACCGTGCGATAGCCATCGCGATAGGTCATCGACACTTTCAGCGTGTCAGGCGGAGGCGCCCCTTGGACGCCCGCGATGCGCACCCTGTCGCCGCCCTCGTCCGCGAGCGTGAACGAGGTCCAGTCCACCGTGGCGTCCGGCGAAAGGAAGGCTTTCGGATCGAATATCTCGTGAAGCAGCTGGTCGGTTGCCGTCATGCAGTTGACCAGCCCGCCGGTTCCGGGCGCTTTGGTCAGAACGATCGAGCCGTCACGGCTCACCTCCACGATCGGATAGCCGACGTGCTCGAGGCCGGGAACCGCTTTCCAGCCCTGGTGGTTGCCGCCGGTGGATTGCGGTCCGCACTCCAGCAGATGCCCCGCCACGATGCCCGCACCGATGCGGTCCCAGTCATCGTTCGCCCAGTCGAATTCATGCATGAGGGGCGCCAGCGTGAGCGCCACATCGACACACCGGCCGGTGATGATGATATCGGCACCCAGGTCGAGCGCTGCGCGGATGGGCTGAGCACCCAGATAGGCATTGGCGCTCAGCACCCGATCCGCCACCTCGGAAAACGGGCGACCGTCGTCGTAGTTCCGGAACGGCACGGTCTTCGCGAGCTCCCCCAGTCCGGGCATCAGATCGTCGCCGTCGACGACCGCGACGCGCATTCGCCCTGAAAGCCCCGCGTCCGCGATGACCTGGTAGATCGCCTCAGCGCAGCCGGTGGGATTCAGGCCTCCCGCGTTCGTCACGACTTTGGTCCCGTTGCGCGCGAGCAGCGGCAGGATGTCGCGGATGACGGTGACGACATCGGTGGCATAGCCTTTCGCCGGGTCGCGGTCCATCTGCCGCCTCATGATGGAGAGCGTGATTTCCGCGAGGTAATCCATGATGAGGTAGTCGAGCGGCGCGCGCGTTAGCAGCTCCCGCGGCTCGCCGACGTCGTCGCCCCACGAGCTCGCACCGCAGCCGATTCGCACCGTTTGCTTGCGCACCGACATGCCGGTCAACGTCCTTTCCACTGGGGTGCGCGGCGCTCGCGAAATGCGCGCGGTCCTTCCAGCGCGTCTTCGCTGCGATAGGACTGCTCGAAGCACAGGTCCCCAACCGGGAAAGCCGCCGAGCGCCCCATCTCCGTCGCCGCATACGTGAGCTGGCGTCCGGCCTTCACACCGAGCGGTGCATTCGCGATGATCGTGCGCGCGAGCGTCATCGTCTCCTCGGCCAGGCGCTCCGGAGTCGTCAGCCGGTTGATGAAACCCAGCTCATACGCACGCTTCGCGGAAAGCGGCTCCCCTGTCACGAGCAATTCCATCATCACGCGCTGCGGCAGCATCCAGATCAGCGGCGTCGCCCACGGCGCGCCCCGCCCCCAGCGCACTTCAGTCAGCCCGAAAGCCGCGTTGTCCGATGCCGTGCACAAATCACACATCTGCGCGAGCAGAAAACCGCCCGCATAGGCGATGCCGTTCACCTGCGCAATCGTCACTTTGGAAATATTGAGGGTGCGGCCGATATGCGGGATCGCTTTCGCGCCGGGGATCGTCTTGCCGGTCTCGGCCATCTCCTTCAGGTCGGCACCTGCGCAGAACGCTTTGCCCTCGCCGGTCAGGATGGCGACTTTCGCACCCTCATCCGCCTCGAAACGCAGAAAGGACGCGATGATGCCCTCTCGCATGGCAGCGTTCACCGCATTGAGCTTGTCGGGTCTGCGCATCGTGATGAGCGCGACTTCATCATGAACTTCATACGTTACCGGCGTTTGTGCATCCATGCTTTTCACCTCAATCGAAGTGCGACGTCGTTCGTGGTTACTTCGCGCCCAAAACCCGCTGCGTCGCAGGAGAGCTTGGGGACAGGCAGTTTCCTGCTCGATGGCGGGAACAACAGCTGTGAAGCTGCGTCACAGCACGCGCCGCTCGCGCAAGCGGCCGATTTCTGCGGGCGCAAGACCGAGCAGGTTTTCGAGCACGCACGCCGTGTCCTGGCCCAGGACCGGCGCCGCGCAGGCTTGCGGCACGTCATCGCGCGTAAATGCGAGCGGAGAGCGCGCCGACAGAACCTGGCCGATGCCCGGCTGATCCACCGTCGTGAACATCGGATTGTCAGTAGAGCAGCGGCGATCTTCGTCGACGAGCTGCCTGAAATCCAGATAGACGCCCCAGAGCACGCCGGAGCCGTTGAGGGCCTCTTTGACCTGCTCGAGCGTGCGGGTAGCAAACCAGGGCGCCAGGACTGCAGCAATGGCGTGCCTCGCCGTGAAAAGCCCGCTTTCGGTGCCCAGGTCGACTTCCATGAGTGGGCCGATCATGTCGAATTTTACGGTGAGCCCCGTCGCCTTGCCGATCGCTTTCCACTGCCGCTCCGAAATGGCTACGAGCATGACTTCTCGCTGGTCGGCCGTTTTGAAGTTGCGGCCGAACGCGCCGTACAAATCGTTGCCGATCGGCTCACGCGAGCTGCCGTTGATCTGGACGTCGGCGACATAACCCAGACTCGAGACGGCAGCGAGCATGACATCGGACAGTGCGAGCACCACCTCCTGCCCCGTACCCTCGCGCTGGCGGGTGCGTTCGGCTGCGAGCACGCCCAACGCCAGATACAGACCGGCCGAGACATCCCATGCGGGCAGCACGTGGTTGACGGGTTCGCGGCTCGGACCCGTGGCGATCGGGAAACCGCTCGCGCAGTTGATGGTGTAGTCCATCGCAGCCGAGCCATCGAAGTTCCCAACGAGTCGCATCATGATGAGATCGGCGCGATGTTGCGCCAGGGCCTCGTAACTCATCCATCCCTTCGCTGGCAGATTCGTCACGACGATGCCGGCGTTCGCGCCGGGCGCGCACATGATCGCGCGAGCCAGGTCCTGGCCCTCGGGTGTCTCCAGGGCCAGCGTCACCGACTGCTTGCCTTTGTTGAGGCTCGCCCAGTAAATGCTGTTCCCGTTGGGCGCCAGGGGCCAACGGTTGTAGTCGATGTTGCCGCCTATCGGATCGATCCGGATCACTTCGGCGCCGAGTTGAGCGAGCGTCATCGCGCAAAGTGGCGCCGCGATGAATGCAGAGACTTCGACGATACGCAGACCTGCCAGTGGGGCACGCGTCGGGGCACGCGTCGGAGACTTCATCGGGACGTTCATTGTTTTCGTGGCCAGCGCTTGAAATACTCGTCGCTCGCATCGAGCGCGGCATCCAGGCCTGAATTTTTCACTTCCCGCAGGAAATTGAATTCGCCCGGACGGAAATGCACGTTGCTCGCCCAGCCGCCGATCACGGCCGCCGTCGCGAGGCCCGTATCGATCTGCATTTTTGCCAGCGACGCGAAAACGACGTGCTTTTCGGTGACGATGCCGTCGCGCATGACCTGGGTGCACAGCGCGGCTGTCGTGTCGACGGTTTCCTCCAGGCTCGCCTCGCTCACGACCTCGTCGATCAGACCGTACGCCAGCGCGTCCCGCGCGGACCACTCCATTCCGCAATACATGAGCTCTTTGGCACGCTTCAGACCCACCGCGGCAACCAGCATGGAGATATCGCCATCGACACCGACGTGCCGCCATCTCGGATTGGCGAAACGCGCGTTTTCGGACGCGAACACCAGATCCGAATAAAGCGTGAGATAAAGGCCCACTTCATGGCACAGGCCTTTGGCGGCGAGTATGGTGATCTTGGGACAGTGCAACAGCCGTCCGTAAAGGCCGTTCGGCCCCCACCACAGCGCGTCCAATGCGAGGAGCCGCGCCCGCTGGCTGGGGACCTTGCGGCTGGCGCCCCCTGGCGCTGACTTGAAGATCTGCTCGACCTGCGCGGGATCGAATCCGCGCGTCAGGTTCTCGCCTGCGGCGCAGATGACGATCACCTTGATGCTGTCGTCGCGCTCCAGCTCGCTCAGCGCCTCGCGAAAGGCGTTGACCATCTCGATGGTGAACGCGTTGGATTTGTCGGCCCGCTGGATGACGATACGGCCGATGTGGGATGAAGCGTCACGCTGGCACAGAATGGAAGCGCTCATTTCGATGCCGCCTCGATCCGCCCGGGCGACTGTGCGCCCGCTTCGTCCCAGCATCGCTGCATCGTCACGGCGTAAAAGCCTGCCATGTCGAACTCGCGGCCGACGCCCTGGGCGTCCAGACACGTCTCGACGTTGATCTTCGACATCGCAATACCGTCGAGCGGCATGCGGGTGACCGCGTGCGCCATGCTTTGCACAGCCTCGTCCAGCGCCTTCGCTTCGACGATACGGTTGATGAGACCCGCGTCGAACGCTTGCTGCGCATGCAAGGGTCTGCCGCTGAGCAGCCACGACTTCGCGCGATTCAGCCGCATGGTCAGCGCGGCCAGCACCAGATTCGCTTCGGGCAGCGTGCCGAACGGGGACTCGAACGTCGCGTCGGGCGTGGCGAGCGTCAGGTCCGAGCACAGGACGAGCAGGCTCCCCGCGCCGGAGCAGATTCCGTCGACAGCCGTGATCACCACTTTCTTGCAGAAGCAGATGTTCTGATACAGCCCTGACGATGCGGCATACGCTTCGTGCCACGACGACCAGATCGTGTCCTTGCGCCCTGCGGCGGCCGCAGCCAGCGCTTCAGGCGTAGCGGCCGGACTGAAATCGCGGCCGCGCGCGCGTATGACGATCGCCTTGATCTCGTCCCGGTCGGCTGAATCGCGAATCGCATCGCGCAGCTCGAGCCCGAACGCCAGATCGTGCACAGACAACGCAAGGCAGTCCGGCAGTGTGATGGTTGCGATTGCGCCCGCTTGCGATATCTCGATCATTTTTCCTCTCCCGCCTTCGCAGCCGCCGCCGCTGCCGCCACCCGCGCCTTGTCGGCGACCAGCGCGCCGCCCACGCCGGACTTCTTCACGTTCGTCCAGAAGTGCGCTTCGTCCTTCTCGGCCTGCAGAAAGTGCGAAAAAAGCAGTCCCGTCACTTCGCGAACGCTGGTGTCGAGCAGCGCTTCGGCCGCGCGGATGCGCGCCTTGTAATAGAGCAGGAGCTCGCGCGGCGTGCGTGCGATCTCTTCCGCGAGACCGTCGGTCGTGGCCGCGATTTTCTCTGCCGGCACACATCGATACGCCAGGCCCAGCCGGTGAGCGTCGTTGCCGGTGAACGGAAACGCGGTATACCCCGCCCGACGAGCGGCCTTGGTGCCGATGATGCGATTGATGTGAATTGCGGACACCGCGCCGGCAGGGCCGAGGAAGCGGGCTTCCAGTGCGCCGATTTTTGCGTCCTCGCTCACGATGACCAGGTCGGCTCTCGTGGCGATCATGAAATACGCGGCCGCAGCGCAATAACCGTGCAGCTGGAGGATCGTGGCCTTGGAACATCTCGAAATCGCCTGGCTGAAACCCTGGCGGCCGTAATTCATGTCAGTCGCGTAGCGATTTGCCGTGGTCAGCGTCATGCGTCGCTGACCGGGGACCCGCTGGCCCCAGTCCTCGTTGATCTCGTTTCCGCTGCAGAAGGATTTTCCGTTGCCGCGGATGACGATCACGCGCACCTCGTCATCGCGCTCCGCCTCGCGCATGAGATCCGCCAACCTCGCGCGCATCGGCACGCTCATGGCGTTGTGCTTCTCGGGCCGGTTGAGGGTGATCCACGCGATATGCCTGGAGGCGTCCTTTTCGTACAGCACCTGCCCGGGCGCGTGCGCGATCGTTTCTGAATTTCCGTATTGCTTCATTCGGGAGGCCTTAAGCCGCGCAATCAGTGACGAACCAGAACGATGTCGTCACCATCCACTGTGTACTCGGTGGACATCTTTTGCGCTTTGGTGATCTTCTTCATGTAATCGAGCACTTCGCCGAACTCGGGATCGGATCGCGTCAGGCATCGGGGCTGTGACTTCTGGTTGATCATCACGGGTTTCCAGCTCACGCGCTTGAGCGCCCGGTCTTCCACGACGATGTTGACGAGCATGCCTTTGCGCGAATCGACTGGAAACGGGAAAGTCGGATACGCGGGGTCGCGAGTCCAGCCCGGATGCAGCCGCTCCCTGCGCTCCATCCTTTCCGGCTTCTCGAATTCCCCCGGCTGGTAATACATGTCGAACGCGAAGTTGGCCATGCCGTAGAAGATCGGCTTGCCCCGGTAGATTTCTATCGGCTTCAGGATGTGCTGATGGTGGCCGAGGATGATGTCCGCACCTGCATCGACTGCCGCGTGGCCGTACTTCACCTCGTAGGTGGCGAGCTCCGCTTCCCTGAAATGAAGACCCCAGTGCATTGATACGATCACCACGTCGACCTGCTCCCTGAGTGTGCGGATATCGCTCAGCATACCTTCGAGGTCGTCGTCATTCGGATAGGTGATGATGCGCGGCGGCGTGCCCGGCTGATCGGGCTCCAGGGTCTCGTAAACCGTGCGTGCCCGCGCGGGCGCACAGCCGGGCCGGTCGACATCCGCCCAGTAGCGCATGGGCAGTATCGAACAGTACGCAAGCCAGCCGATCCTGTTGCCGTTGTGCTCGACGACCAGCGGCTTTCGGGCTTCAGCCAGGTTCTCGCCCGCGCCGAAGGTTTTTATGTTGCTCGATCTGAACTGCTGGATCATGTCGAGGAATCCTTCGACGCCGTAATCCATGCAGTGATTGCTTGCCAGGGAAGCGATCGTGAAACCCGCTCGCGCCAAAGCCGCCACGTTCTCCGGATCGCCGCGCAACGGCGAAGAGGTGCCGCTCACGTTCAGGCATCCTTTCTTCGAATACACCGCCTCGATCTGGCCGAATGCGACATCGGCTTTCTGAATTTCGCCTTTCACCAGCTCGAATATCGAATCAGGCTCCGGCCGGTTTCCCGCAAGGTCGCCGACAGCAACAACGTTGGTCTTCGTACTCATCCTGCGCACTCCAGAATCGATGATGAAAAGCCGGGGCGGCTCGCTACTTGTCCTGTATGTCGTGCATGTTCGCCTGCTTGACGATCAATGCCCATTTCTTGATTTCGGACCGCAATTGGGCCGCGAACTGCTGCGGCGTGTTGCCCACGATCTCCACGCCCTGCGAGGTGAGGTTCTGGCTGACGTCGGGCGTCTTCACGACGGCGAGGATGTCCGAATGGATTTTCTGCACGATCGGCGCCGGTGTTCCCGCGCCCGTGAGCACACCGTACCACGTGACCGACTCGAAATTCTTCAGGCCCGCTTCCATCATGGTGGGCAGCTCGGGAACGATCGGCGAGCGTTTCGCACTCGTCACTGCCAGCGCTTTGACACGCCCCGACTTCACGTGCGGCATGCCGGACAGAACCGTGGCGAACATGAAATCCACTTCGCCGCTGAGCAAACCCGTGATGACTGCTGCGGCGCCTTTATAAGGCACGTGAGTGGTCTTCACGCCTGCCTGATAATTGAACATCACACCGCTCAGATGTCCCGGCCCGCCGAGACCGGGCGCGCCGAAGTTGAGCTGGCCTTCGCGCGCTTTGGCCAGGCTGATCAGCTCCTTCACCGAGCTCACTTTGAGGGCGGGATTGACGATGAGGATGGCAGGCCCTTCGAGCACGCTGCTGACGGGCGCGAAGTCGCGAAGGAGATCGTACGGCAGCTTCTTGATACTCGGGTGCACTGCGTGCGAGGTGATGATCAGCACCAGGGTGTGGCCATCGGCCGGCGCCTGCGCGGCCAGGTGCACACCGATGGTCGCATCGCCGCCCGGGCGGTTATCGACGACGACCGGCTGGCTCCAGCGCGACGCCAGGCCTTTGGTGATGATCCTCACCAGCGCATCGGCCCCGCCGCCGGGCGGATACGGAACGATGAACCGGACCGGACGTTCGGGAAACGCGGCGGCGAACGTGGCCCCCGCGCATGTCAGCGCCGCCAGACCTGCTGCTAAAAATCGAAACCGCTTCATAGCGTGCTCTCCTCCGGACGTGGCTGCGGACTTGGCGTCCGCATGCGCCCCTTGTGTTTATCGTGCAGTCGCTAAACCCGGGCGAGCTCGCCCGAGCATGCGTTCGCTTCTTCGCTCGAATACCCGAGCATTTGCTGGAGGAGCTCGGCGGTGCTCTCGCCCAGGGCCGGGACGTCCGGCCGCGGCGACGTATCCAGACCCGGCATACGAAATGGGGCACCCGGGACCCAGTACGCACCGGCGTCATCTTCGACCCGCGACATCGTGCCGCGCGCCTGTATCTGGGGATCGGCCATGGCTTCGGGGACAGTGCGGTAGCGCGTGCACGGCACGCCGCCGGCGAGAAGCAGGGATTCGACTTCGTGCCCGGGCCGCTCACGCGTCCACAGCTCGATCAGCTCCATGAGCTCGGCCCAGTTTTTCTCCCGCGTCCCTGAAGTCGTGAACCGCGCATCCGCCAGCCACTCCGGATGCACGACCACCTGCGTCAGCTGCTCGAAATTCCGCTGGCTGGTGGGAGCGACGACGACGTAGCCATCACGCGTTTTCAGCGGCGGATACACGCGGGTTTTTTCCTTCGACGGGGCCTGAGCTTCCTGGACCTCCGACACGAGGATGTTCAGCATGCAGTCGAGCAGTGCGACATCGATGTATTGGCCTTCTCCGGTGTGCTCGCGGTGATAGAGCGCTGCCTGAATCGCCCCGAACGCCGACATGCCGCCGAATACGTCAGCGGTATAAGTCGCGGTGTTCGCGGGCTTACTCCCGCCCTGGTACTCCACCTGCGCCATGTCGAATCCACTGGCGGCGTGGATGATCGGCGCGTAAGCCGGTCGCTGCGCGCTCGGGCCTTGTTGGCCGAATCCCGAGATCGAGCAGTAGACGGTTCGGGCATTGAGCTTTGCAATCGCCTTGTAGCCCACACCGAGGCGATCGGCTACGCCGGGGCGCCAGTTCTCGACGATGACGTCGCATTTGAGCGCGAGCGCGATGGCCGCTTCGCGTCCTGCGGTGGATTTCAGATCGAGGACGATGCTTTTCTTGCCGCAGTTCAGGTGACCGAAGAAACTGCTATGGCCCTGCCGCACGGGTCGCCGGGTCCGGTTGTGGTCGCCGCTGGGGGACTCGACCTTGATGACCTGGGCCCCGAGGTCGGCGAGCAGGCGGGTGCAATAGGGACCGGCCAGCATGTTCGTGAAGTCGAGGACGCGGATATCGTTCAGCGGTGCTTTCGAAGCAGGACTCTTGCTCATACTGTTTCCTTATTCATAATCACCCGAAACGAGACGCTTCGCGGCGCAGGGCAGGCACCCGCCCGCCTGGTCACCTTCCCGCCTTGCCGCCTGTTCACCTTGCACCGCTGCTGCGATACGACCGCTAATTGGCGGCTATGTGGGCTTCACGGATGATCTTCGCCCAACGCGCCGTCTCGTCCCTGATATACCGGCCGAAATACTCCGGATTGCTCGCCACGACTTCTGCCCCCTCAGCCTTCAGGCTGTCCGCAAACTCGGGACTGCGCGCGATCTTCACGAGCTCCGCATTGAGTCGCGCGATGATCTCCGCCGGCGTGCGCGCTGGCGCCACCACGCCGTACCAGATGCCCGACTGGAAACCGGGATATCCGGATTCGGCGATCGTCGGCAGGCCCGGCAGAATGGACGATCGTTTCAGACTGGTGAGCGCGATGGCGCGCACGCGGCCGCTTTTCACGTGAGGCAGCATGCTCACGAGATCCACGAAACCCAGTGATACTTCTCCCGTCACGATCGCCAGGACGGCCTGCCCGCCGCCGCGATACGGAATGTGCGTCATTTTTATGCGTGCCATCGAATTGAAAAGCTCGCCTGACAGATGGCTCGATCCGCCGGTGCTGCCGGAGGAAAATGTGAGCTGCTCGGGGCGTGCTTTCGCGAGCGCGACGACATCTTTCACGGTCTTCACGGGCAGAGAAGGATGAACCGCCAGCAGATGCGGCGCGGTGGCGATCAGGGAGATCGGTGCGAAGTCGCGGATGTTGTCATATGGCAGCTTCGTTATCAGGCTCGGATTCACCGTGAAAGTCGGCGTGGTCATCATGATGGTGTGGCCGTCCGGCGGCGCTTTGGCGACGATTTCGGTACCGATGACGCCGCTTCCGCCCGTCCGGTTGTCGACGACGACGGACTGCCCCATCGCATCCGTGAGCTTGTGGGCCAGCTTACGCGCGATGAGATCGCTGCCGCCGCCCGCGGCGAACGGCGCAATGAAGCGCACCGTGCGCGTCGGGTACACCTGCGCGGAACTGGTTTCGATCAGCGCCAGTAATACCGCAATTCCGATCACCGCTCTTTTCATGCATCCTCCTCGTTGATCCACGTCCTGCGCTGGGCGGGTGGATTCAGATTATTTTGTCGGCGCGCAGGCGTGCCAGTTTCTCTTCACTGAAACCGGTCTTGAGCAGCCGTTCGGTGGTGTGCTGTCCAAGCGTCGGCGCGGCGCGCTGCTGCGACGAGGGCCTGGAATCGAACGTGATGGGGCATCGAACTTCTTTGAGCTTGCCGAGCTTGGAATGGTCGGTGGTCACGACCAGCCCATCGATCAGCTTCTCGAAAGTCCCGAGCGACTCCTTGATCGTCAGCACAGGCGCTGCCAGAACCTGGCGCGCCTCGAATATCTTCAGCCATTCGGCGCTGGGCCGGCGCAGCATTTCGGCTTCGAGAATTTCGATCAGCGCGCCGCGGTTCTTCACCCGGTCCCAGTTATCCTTGAACCTGGGATCCGCCATGAGATCCTCGCGCTCCAGGGCCGCGCACAACTCTTTCCACGACGCGCGGTGAAACGCGCCCACGACCACATATTTGCCATCGGCTGCCCTGAACGCCTGATACGGCACCAGCTGCGGATGGCCGCTGCCCTGCCGCGTGTAGTTCGGCTCTCCGTTGAGCACGCTGACCACATAATTCGGCATGAGCGCATACGCGGCCTCGAGCAGTGAAATCTGAACATGCGAGCCTTCGCCGGTCCGGGTCCGTTTGTGCAGCGCGCTCAAGATACCGATCGTTGCCAGCATGGCGCCTGAGGCATCGACAACGGGGGTGCCGGTCTTGGACGGCGCCGAGTCCGGGTCGCCCGTCACGTCCAGCATCCCGGAATAGGCCTGGCCGATAATGTCGTTGCCGCCGACTTCTTCGAAGCCCTGGGCGCCGCCGAAAACCGAGATCGAGCAATAAATGAGACCGGGGTTGATCGCGCGCAGATCTTCGTAGCCCAGGCCCCACTCGGCCATGCGGTGCGCGCGAAAGTTTTCGACCAGGATGTCGCACTCGGCCACCAGCGCACGAACGATCTCCTGTCCGGCAGGCTTACGGATGTCGACCGTGAGGCCTTCCTTACCGCGGTTGATGCCGAGGAAATAGCCGCTCTCGCCCTGCCCCACGTAATCGTCCGTGGCGCGTATCAGATCCCCGCGCCCTGGCTTCTCGATCTTGATCACTTCGGCGCCCATGTCGCCCAGCAGCATTGCGCTGAACGGAGCCGCCAGCGCGGTGCCCAGGTCGAGCACTTTCAATCCATCGAGATTTGCCATCCGCATCCTCCGCACCGCTCGTGCCCTGTTCGTGCTTCCCGTGCAAGCTCGCATCACCGCGATGCCTCTCGCCTCTCGCCTCTCGTGCAGAACCGGGCTCAGGATACGCCCGGCGCCGAACAGAAAAGAATCATTTGTTTCGATACCTTATAATTTGCAGTTATGAATTTGCAGCAGCTCAAATACATCCGCGAAGTCGCGCGTAACGGCCTGTCGGTGTCGCGCGCCGCGAAGTCGCTGCACACGTCCCAGCCGGGCGTCAGCCAGCAGATACGCCTCCTCGAAGAAGAGCTGGGGGTGAGCATTTTCACTCGCGAGAAAAACCGCCTGAGCGGCCTGACCGCGCATGGTGAGTTCATCGTCGAGCGGCTGGGCTCGGCGCTGTCGGACATCGACTACATCGTCGCCTACGCCCGCACGCTGCGCGACGATGGGAAGAAAGAGCTCGTCGTCATCACTTCACACACGCAGGCGCGGTATGTGCTGCCGCAGGTGCTGGAAGCCTTTGCGAAGCAACACCCCGATGTGCGGGTCGACGTGAAGCACGGCAGCGCTGCCGAGATCATGGCCTCCCTCGTGTCGCGAGCCGATGCGATCGGCATCATCGCGGGGGAAATGCCCGTCACGAAAGACGTCCTGGCATTACCTTATTCGAAATACCGCCGACTCGTGATCGTCCCGAAAGGGCACGCGCTGCTCCAGCACAAACAGCCGACCCTCAAACAGATCGCCCAGTATCCACTGATCACTTACGAGCACTCGATCTCGGCGCGGCAGGTCATAATCGATGCGTTCAGGAAAGTCGGCTCGACGCCCCATGTCATTCTCAGCGCGATCGACGCCGACGTCATCAAGGCGTGCGTCGAGCACGGACTCGGAATAGCGGTCCTGCCGGAGATCGCTTTCGATCGCAAGCGGGACACGGCATTGCGGGCGCTCGACAGCGGCGATCTTTTTCCGCCCAGCACTGCGACGATCGCCATCCACCGCAAGCGGCTGTTGAGGCCGTACGAGTTCGATTTCATCCAGATCCTCGGCCCTCAATGGACGCGCCGCAAGATCGAGAACATGACGGTCGTCAAGCAGTCTGCCGAGCTTTGAAATAGTCGGCACAGAGCGCGCGGGTTGCGCAATCTGCGCGCAGGGGCACACCGGACCTCGCGTTTATGATTCAATCACGCTTTCCACGACAACCACGACGGATCCTCCATTGAATACTGGCACACCCGAGTCCAGCCGCAAGGCCCAGATCGACGCTTTGCTTCTCAAGCTTCCCGGCGTCAGCGCGAGGAAAATCAACGGCCTCGACGCCTACTTTGTCAGCGACAAGATGTTCGCCTGCATCAGCGGCGGCGGCATCGGGTTGCGCCTGCCCGCGGCCACTGCAACGGATCTTCATTTCTCACGGGATAACGTCGTGCACTTTCAGCCGGCCGGCATGACGAGCTCGCGCGAGTGGATACAGATCGACCGCGCTGAAGCGGCCGATTACGAGAAGGATCTCGAGCTGTTTCAGGCCTCGCTCGATTTCGTGAAAGCCGGGCGAAGCCGCTAGCAGCCTGTCGGACTTGATTTCACGAGACCGGTGCGTAGCGTATTCGAGTCGCTTCGATCAGCACCGGGGGACAGGCTGCTTACACGAAACCCCTACTTGAACACAGGCGGGCCTGCAAAGCGGCTTCTGCAGGAAGGACCATTCACCTGGATGCTCATTCCTCGTTCGTCCGTCGTGTCTTCCAGTTAAGGAAGTTGTCGCACGCAAGTCCGACAAACTCCTCGGGGATTCTGGGGGTACCGCTCAATCTATTTTCAGGCCGATTGCCTTGACGAGCTTCGCGTAGCGTTCGATCTCGGACGCGAAATAAAT
>JBKJKJ010000189.1:0-7456 GCA_046597455.1 Burkholderiales bacterium | reverse complement strand
TGTCCCCGGCCGGCCCGCGCTTCTCGATGCGCCTACGATTCATTGCCTGCCGGGGACACAGGGGCTCGATCCGCTTGATCGCGCCTGAATGGCTGTGGATCCCGGTGACGCTCGGTGCGGCGCTCGCGCAGACCGTACGCAATGCCGCCCAGCGGCATTTGACGCCGATTCTCGGGACGCTCGGAGCGACCCTGGTGCGGTTTCTCTACGGGCTGCCTTTCGCGCTTGCCTGGCTGGCCCTCGTCGCCCGGGTCGGCGCTTTCGAGCTGCCTGCTCCCAATGCACCGTTTTTGTGGTGGGTGGTGGTGAGCGCGGTGGCCCAGATCGGCGCCACCGCCTTGCTGCTGCGCGTGATGGCAGAGCGCAACTTCGCGCTCGGCATCGCGTACGCGAAGACCGAAGTCATTCAGGTCGCACTTTTCGGACTGATCTTCCTGGGTGATCCGTTGGCGCCCGGCACCATGCTCGCCATCGTGCTCGGTGTGGTCGGCGTCATGCTGCTCGCCCCGATCGACCGCAAGCGCCCGCTGCGCACTTTGATCGAAGGCTGGACGACACGCTCGGCGTTACTGGGCATCGCGTCGGGCGGCGCATTCGGAATTGCGGCGGTGGGTTATCGCGGTGCCGCCCTCGCACTTCCGGACACGGCATTCGTGATGGCGGCGGCTTATACGCTCGTCGCGGCGCAGGCGTTGCAGACGGTCCTGCTCGGCGGGTGGCTCCTCGCGCGCGACGCGCAGATCGTGGTCCGCGTCTGCCGTGAATGGCGTAAATCGGTGTTCGCGGGCCTCATGGGCGCGACCGCCTCAGCAGGCTGGTTCACTGCGATGGCGATCGAACCGGTCGCTCACGTGCGGACGCTGGCACTCGTGGAAGTGCTTTTCGGCTATGCGATATCGCACCGCTTTTTCCGCGAGCGCCTGAGCGTCACCGAGGCGGCCGGCATGCTGCTGCTGACGATTGCGCTCGTCGTGGTGACACTGCTGCGCTAGGGAACCTCTGAATTTCCGAGGTTCCCTGAAGGCCGGTCGGCCGCGGCGCGACTCAGGGTTTGCGGGCGCGAGCTACATTGATCGCCGAGGCGATGTCCTGGCTGATGGTCGCCAATGCGCGACCGTGCGCGGCGACGAGCGCCTCGTACCCTGGGCCCGCCGCTTCGGTCGCCAGCGAACGACCGGTGAGCGGGTCGCGGCCGGGGCTTGTGATCGACCACAGCGCCTGCACTGTGGCGCCGACGCCGGGCACTGAATCGAAACGTTGGATGTCGACGAGAACGCGATAGTCCGAAACGGCGGCTGCGCGCTGGTCCGATGTCGACGTGCGCGCGCCCGCGAGCGCCAGGGACAGATGCTCTGCGATGACGCGCGGGATCTCGCTTTTCAGCGGCGCCGCCCATCGCGCCTGCTCGACGATCTCGACGCGGTTTTGGGAAGACCGCAGAACGAGCTGTGGGCGGTCGACCATGTCGGGCACAGTAACCGGACCGACCACGATCGAGAACGTCGCAGTAGTGGCGCCGGGCCCGGCTGTCCCTGTCCCCTGAGCGGCGGGTGTTTGCGCGGCGAGGGTGAAGAAGCGCTCCTGTGGCGGCGTGGCGCATGCGGACAGTGCCAGCACGGCAAGGACGCTTACCACGATGCTCGGTTTTCTCACTGCACGACCTCCTCGGAGCTGGCGGACATCCGGGGCACACCGCGGCGCTCCAGGCCGCGTTGGTCCCGATACGGCCGAAGCCGGCCTTACTTCATCGCGCATCGGGTCGTTTTCCACGTATCACCGCTTCCGGATGGCGCTCGAGGTAATCGGCGAGCACACGGAATGACTGCGCCGCCCGACCGATCTCGCGCAACGCTTCGCTCGCTTCCAGCGGCAGCGGTTCGGCGTTGGCCACGGTGCGCTCGATCGATGCCACCGCCTTGCGCGCATCAGCCAGCGCCTTGCGTGCTTCGGCAAGAGTCTGACGCCCCTCGATCATGACCTGCTTGCCTTCGAGGAGCGTGTCGCGGGCTGCCGGCGCGAGGTCTTGTTCGACCTGGCCGAGCACCTTGGTCGCGCTTTGCAGCGTGCTCCGCAAGTCGGTCCCGATTTGGTCGAGCTGCATGCCGTCGAGCTTTCTGGCGATCGAAGCGATCGTGGCCTGGAGCTCCTGCGCTGCGCCGGGGACGGTCGGTATCTCGGGCGGCGTGGTGGAAACGTCCAACACCCCTTTGCGGTTACCTTTCACGAACTCCAGCGCGATGTACTGCTGTCCGGTCAGCAGATTCGCCGAGCGCAGCTGCGCGCGCATACCGCGCGCGACCAGCGGTGACAGCGACGGCACATCCTGCGTCTTGCCGTTCGGCTCCCGGATGCGCCCACGGAACATCCGCTGCGGGTAGAAATCGATTTCCACGCGCATCGCGAGCTCCTGGCTGGTGCGATCGAAGCTGGCGTCGATCACTTTCACTTCCCCGACGACGAGGCCGTTGAAGTCGACTGGCGAGCCGATTCCCAGGCCGCGCACGGATTCGCGGAACGTCAGAGCGTAGCGCTCGGTGAAGGTAATCGGGTCTTTCATCGCCTGAACGCGATTGTCGTGCAGCGTGAACACCGCGTTTTCGGTGACGGGTGGCTGCCTCGCCGTGCCGTCGGGCGCCTGGAATGCGAGGCCGCCGACCACGACCGACGCGAGCGATTCGGTGTTGATCCGCAGTCCGTTCGCGTCGAGGGCAACGTCGATGCCGCTGGCGTGCCAGAAGCGCGTGTTGCCCGAGACGTACTGATCGTACGGCGCGTTCACGAATACGCGCAGCAGCACTTCGGTGCCTTCCTTGTCGAGCTCGTAGGCGATTACGCGGCCGGCTTCAAGCCGTCGGAAATACACCGGCGAGCCCACGTCGAGTGAGCCGATGTCCCGTGCGCGAAGGACGAACTGCTTGCCCTGCAGCCCGGTGGTGATGACGGGTGGGGTTTCCAGGCCGTCGAAGTCCCGCCTCGACTCTTTGGACTTGCCCGGGTCCATGCCGATGTAGGAACCGGAAAAGAGCGTGGTGATGCCGGAGACGGTGCCACCGGCAATGCGTGCGCGCACCACCCAGAATCGCGTGTCCTCGACGAGCAGCTCATCGGCCGACTTGGAGAGCGCAGCCTTGACGACGATGCCGGCGCGATCCGGGGAAAGCGTCACGCTCTTGACGACGCCGATATCGACATCCTTGTACTTCACGCGCGTCTTGTTCGGCTCCAGCCCTTCGGCGGTCTTGAAGTGGATGGTGATGTCGGGTCCGTCTTGCAGCACCGCACGGACCGCGAGCCAGCCACCGACGACTGCGGCAAGCACGGGAAGCAGCCACACCCACTGCATCGTCCAGCGCCGCTTCGGCACCGCGACCGCTTCGGGTATGTCGTTCGGGAGACGCGGATCAGGCTGGTCGGCCATGGGCTTTCTCTTGTTCAGCCGAATCCCAGATGAGCCGGGGGTCGAAGCTCATGGTCGCCAGCATCGTGAGCACCACCACGGCGCAGAATGCCAGTGCCCCGTTGTCCGGCGTCACGGTTGCCACCAGCTGGAGCTGCACCAGCGACACCAGGATGGTGACAACGTAAATGTCGAGCATCGACCAGCGGCCGATGAGCTCGAGCACCCGGTAGAGCTTCGAGAGGTCGTGGCAGTGCACTTTAACACCCATGTGAACCGCGATGAGCAGTGTGAGCAGCGCAATCATCTTCAGCAAAGGCACCATGATGCTCGCGACGAACACGATGACGGCGAGCGGCCACGAGCCGTTCTTCCACAGAAAGACGATGCCGCTCATGATCGTATCGCTCTGCGTGCCGAAAAACGATTCGGTCTCCATGATCGGGAGTAGATTCGCCGGCAGGTAAAGAATCATCGCGGCGACGAGAAAAGTCCACGCACGTACGAGCGACGCGGGCTTGCGACGATGCAGTCGCGCGCCGCATCGCGGGCACGCAGGCGCTGCGGCGGACGGCGGGCGCGAGAGCAACCCGCACGTGAGGCACGAGAGCAGCCCGAGGCGGGCCGCAGTCGGCTCGCTGGTGCGCATGGGCCTCGACTCGGTATCAGGCGCGCGGTTCACGGCCGAAGAGGCTGACACGTTCATTGTGTGACGCCCTGCCGTGCCCAGATCACACGCGCGTCGAACGAGGCAACCGCGCCGGCGACCATGACCAGAAGGCCTCCGAAAGCCCACAGCGCTATCCCCGGCTGCACGCTGGCCATGCCCGCGAGTTTGGCGAGCGAAACCAACAGACCCAGAAGGAATACTTCAACCATGCCCCACGGGCGCACCGCCTGCAGCATGCGCAACGCGATGGGCAACCGCTCGGGGAGGCGCCCGAAGCGCAGCGGAATCAGAAGGTAGGCCATGGCGGCCAGCTCCAGGCCCGGCACCACGATCGTGGTAAAAAATACCACGGCGGCCAGGGGCTTCATGTTCTCCTGCCACAGCACCTGGACCATTCCCACCAGAGTCGAAGATGTGGTCAGCCCCTGCAACTCCAGGCCGACGATGGGGAAGATGTTGGCAACGACGAAGAAAATTCCTGCCGCAAGCGTAAATGCGAGCGGTCGGTCGAGATTCAGATTGATTGGCCGGTACAGCAGTGCCGAACAGCGGCCGCAGCGCGCGACGCTGTTCGCGGACACGGGGGCAATGCGCTGCAGCAGATCGCAATCGTGACACGCAATGAGGTCTTGACTCATGGACTCAGGCCGTTCGTGGATGGAAACCGATTCCGGCAGGATCGGCCAAATCCTGCTTCTTTAGCAAATGCCGGGCCTCGCCCGCCGCGCCCCGGGGACCCTGGAATGGCAAAGCGCGGTATTGCGGAAACACCGGGCAGCATTCTAGCGGCGCGGAGCCGATTGTGTTCAGCAGAAAGTCCTTGCGGCGGCTCGCGGAACTGCCCTGCACTGGCGTCAGGCGCGTACCTATCATCTCGGCGGGCCGCCCGCGCGGGCGGCCTGCCTCGGGTCTACAGCAGTATGCGTCTCGGGTCGCCCAGCACGCTCGCGAAATACGCGTTGAAGCGCGCCGCTGTCGCGCCGTCGATCACCCGGTGGTCCCAGGACAGCGAAAGCGGCAGTACATAGCGCCATGCGGACTGCCTGCCGTCGGGCGAGACTTGTTTCCAGAACGATCGGCATACCCCCATGATCGCCACTTCCGGCGCATTGATGATCGGCGTGAAGTAAATGCCGCCGATGCCGCCCAGACTCGAGATGGTGAACGAACCGCCCTGCATCTGGTCGGCCTTGAGCTTGCCGTCGCGCGCGAGCCTGGCGAGGTCGCTCATTTCCTTGGCGATCTCGAGGACGCCTTTTTTGTCCGCGTCGCGGATGACCGGGACCACGAGCCCCTGCGGCGTGTCCGCGGCAAAACCGATGTGGTAGTAGTGCTTGATGATGAGGTTGTCGCCGTCGAGCGAAGCGTTGAACTCCGGGAATTTGCGTAGCGACGCCACTGCCGCCTTGATCATGAAAGCGAGCATGCTGATTTTTACTCCGGACTTTTCGTTCTCCGCGTTGATCTGAACACGGAAAGCTTCGAGCTCGGTGATGTCCGCATCGTCGTGATTCGTGACATGGGGAATCATCACCCAGTTGCGATGCAGGTTTGCCGCGGAAAGCTTTTTAATGCGCGACAGCGGCTTCGACTCGATCGGGCCGAACCGGGCGAAATTGACTTGGGGCCACGGCAGCAGATCGAGCCCGTCGCGGCTAGTCGTAGCGGCCCCTGCGTTCGATGCCGGCGCGTTGCGCTCGCCGGCCGCGCAACGTTCGACGTCCTGCATGAGTATGCGGCCTTTGTCCCCGCTGCCCTGGATCTTTCCGAGATCGACGCCGTGCTCGCGCGCGAGCTTGCGCACCGCGGGGCTGGCGTAGGCGAGCGCGAAAGCGCCTTCGTCGATGCGGCCGGGCTGAGCGGCAGGCACGGGGCTCGATGGTGGCGCGCCCGACACCTGAGCGGTTGGTGCAACCGCTTCGGAGCTCCCGTCGGTGTCGAGCGTCAGAATGATCGTGCCCTGGCTGACTTTATCGCCGAGCTTGACGCGCACCTCGCGCACGGTTCCGCCGAGCGGGGCCGGGACGTCCATCGTGGCCTTGTCGGACTCGAGGCTGACCAGCGACTGCTCGGGCTTCACCACATCGCCCGGTTTTACGAATATCTCGATGACGGGAATGTCCTTGAAGTCACCGACGTCGGGAACGCGCACTTCGGCGACGCCACCCGGAGCCTGTGTTGGCGCAGGCGGCGCTACCACCGAAGGCCGCGTCGCGTCGGCAGCGGGCGCGCCTTCGGCTTCGACCGTCACGATGAGACTGCCTTCGCTGACCCTGTCGCCTATCCTGACTTTGACTTCCCGGACGAGCCCCGCAACCGGCGTCGGCACATCCATGGTGGCCTTGTCCGATTCGAGCGTCACGAGGGTGTCTTCGGCCTTGACTCTGTCGCCCGGCTTCACGAGGATCTCGATGACCGGTATCTCCTTGTACTCGCCGATATCGGGGACTTTGATGTCGGTAACTTTGATGTCAGTCATACTCGTCACTCGTGTGCTCCCTTCCTCTTCTTGTTCTGCCGCCGCCGATGCAATCGATCAAACGGTCCACGGCGCGGGACGCTCGGTGTCGAGCTCGTATTTCACGATCGCTGCTTCGACTTTCTCCAGCGCGATCGCGCCATCATCGGCAAGCGCCTTGAGGGCGGCGACGGTGACGTAGTAGCGGTTCACCTCGAAAAACGTGCGCAGCTTCACGCGATAGTCGCTGCGCCCGTAACCGTCGGTGCCGAGCACGATGTAGGTGCGGCGCACGTATTCGCGCACCTGATCGGCGAAGGCGCGCATGTAATCAGTCGATGCGACGACCGGCCCTACACCGGTTTCCAGGCATTGCTCGATGTGGCATTTGCGGCGGGGCTCACTGGGGTGGAGCAGGTTCCAGCGCTCCGTGCTCATGCCGTCGCGGCGCAATTCGTTGAAGCTGGTCACGCTCCAGACGTCGGCATCGACGTCGAAATCCTGCTTGAGCAGCGCGGCCGCGGCGATCACTTCCCGCAATATCGTGCCGCATCCGAGCAGCTGCACGCGCGGCCGCTTGCCGCGCGCACCTTCGTTGAGCCGGTACATGCCTTTGATGATGCCTTCCTCGGCGCCCGCGGGCAGCGCGGGGTGCGAGTAGTTTTCGTTCATGAGCGTGATGTAGTAATAGACGTCCTGCTGCTCCTGGATCATCCGGCGCAGTCCTTCGCGAACGATGACGACGACCTCGTATGCGAAAGTGGGGTCGTATGCGACGCAGTTCGGTATCGTGGAAGCGAGGATGTGGCTGTGACCGTCTTCGTGCTGCAGGCCTTCGCCGTTAAGTGTGGTGCGCCCTGCGGTGCCGCCCAGTAGGAAGCCGCGCGCGCGCATGTCGCCCGCGAGCCAGGCGAGGTCGCCGACGCGCTGC
>JBKJKJ010000114.1:0-16411 GCA_046597455.1 Burkholderiales bacterium | reverse complement strand
AACCGCCATTGGTGGAAGTCTTCGACGAGGGGAAAGATTTTTTCCGGCGGCGCCTCGATGCTCGCGGCGCGCTGGAGACGGAATGTGTCAGGCCTGCTCGCAGCGTAAAGCAGTAATGCCGCGAGGGCCACGGCGATCGTGATGGAAACGGTTTTGAGCATTGGTCACGCGCCCTTGCGCTTTACAGGTTGACCCGGCGCACCCGGGCACGTCGGGACGGGGCCTGATCGTGCCTGGCGCGGACTGGTGGAGCGTAACGTGAGAACCGGTAGCAGCTTACCGGTAAGCGACGGGCCCGCTCCCGAGCGTGCGGCCGTTGCGAACGTTACTCTCGCAATCACTGATGCAGGCCACTACAGCATCCCGCATCATATCGGCATTAGGCCGCGGCTGCGACGATGACCATCCACGACACGCCGAAACGGTCGGAGACCATCCCGAAGTGGGAAGCGAAAAACGTCTTGGTCAGCGGCATGTGCACCTGACCGCCGTCGGACAGTGACGCGAAAAGCTTCTCGGCCTCCGCGCCATCCGCCGCGTTGAGCGCCAGCGAAAAGCCCTGGAAGCTCCCTTTGCCCTGGCAGCGGCCGTCGGAGACCATCACTGCTGTTTCACCGATGCGCAGGCACGCGTGCATGATTTTTTCGCCGTCGCCGGCAGGGCGCATCGCGGGATCGGGGCTCTCCTTGACCCGCATGAGCATTTCCACTTTGGCGCCGAGTGCTTTCTTGTAGAACTCGATCGCTTCCTCGGCGCGGCCTTCGAAGTTGAGGTAGGGTTGGACTTGCATGAGTGTCTCCTTGTCGGTTCGAGTGTTGTGTTTTATGGTCGTGCGGGCACTGTGCGTATCGACGCCCCGCTATCAAAAATACGATTCTGCGTTAGTAGTCGTTCGACTTCGCACCAGATCGACATTCCATCCGCTTTATTTCTGACGGCGCGCCGGCGTTCAAGTCCGGGCGTTCACCTCGATCGCACGCACCGTCTGCGGATCTTCGGCGATCGGGCGCACTTCGACACACCCGAATCGCGCGCCCGGAATGCGGGACGCGATTCCGACGGCTTCGTCCATGTCCGCCGCCTCGATCAGATAAAAACCGCCGAATTTCTCCTTCGTCTCGGCGAAAGGGCCGTCGGTGGCCGAGACTTTCCCCTGGCGCACGCGGACCGTGGTCGCGGCCTCGGGCGGCTGCAGCCGGTGGCACCCGAGGAGGTGGCCGCTCGCGTGGATCGCGTCGGTGAACACCCGATATTCCTCGAAATGCGCATCGCGGTCGGCGGACGTCATTCCCTCCATCAGGGTCTCGGCACAGATCAGGCAAAGATACTTCATCGGACTCTCCTTGAAGACAACGCTTCGGGCGTCGGACAATCGGACAATGGGACAATGGGACAATCGGCCAGACAGAAGACGCTCGCTCACGATTTCAGCATGGTCGATCGGCAGGCCCGCAAATCGACAGCGCCGGGCACGCCATCCGCGGGCTCATGCTGTGAGCCAGGCGATCAGGTAACCTTGAGCGCGGTTTCATCGACACGACCCCGCCTATTTTCACATGCGATTCATCCACTGCTCCGATCTTCATATCGACAGCCCGTTGCTCGGGCTCGAACGCTATCCGGGCGCGCCCGCGGAAACCATGCGCGCGTCCACGCGCACGGCGTTCGACAACGTCGTGTCGGCAGCCATCGACAACCAGGTCGATCTGATGGTGATCGCGGGGGACGTCTTCGACGGTAACTGGCCGGACTACAAGACGGGGCTGCACTTCACCTCGCGCCTGTCCCGGCTGCGCGATGCCGGTATCCCCGTCGTCATGGTAAGAGGCAACCACGATGCCGAGAGCCACATCACGCGTTCCCTGCGAATGCCGGACAACGTGATCGTCCTGGACCACCGTAAGGCGCACACAAAACATTTCGAGCACCTGGGTGTCGCCGTTCACGGGCAGAGCTTCGCGGACCGGGCGGTGCCGGAAGATCTCGCGGCGTCGTACCCGAGGGCCGCAAGCGGTTTTTTCAACATCGGCGTTCTTCATACCAGCCTCGGCGGCTACGCCACGCACGCAACCTACGCGCCGACGACCCTGGATGTTCTTCGCGGCCGGGATTATCAATACTGGGCGCTGGGCCACGTTCACGAGCGGCAGATTCTCTGCGATCAGCCGCGAGTCGTTTTTTCCGGCAACACGCAGGGACGCCACGCGCGGGAGGGCGGCCCCAAGGGTTGCGAGCTGGTCTCAGTCGAAGACGACGTAATTACATCCGAGCCGCTGCGTATCGACGCGGTGCGCTGGGCGCGGCTCGACATCAACATATCCGGTCTTCCCGATGTGGATGCACTCCTGGACCGGGCGCGGCGCGAGCTGGGGGCCGCTCACGCTCTGGCCGGGGGCCGGGTGCTCGCGGTGCGCATCGCGCTCATCGGGTCGGGGCCGCTTCATACCCGGCTGTCGGCGAATCCGGAATCGGTCGTCGCGGAATTGCGCAGCCTCGCCACCGACGCGACCGACGGCTCCGCGTGGATCGAGAAAGTCCAGCACGACACCCGTGCGCAAATCGATCGCGCCACGCTCGCGCAACGCGACGATCCTTTCGGCGAGCTGCTCAGGCTGTCGTCACAGCTCGAGGATTCCCCTGCCGAATTGCAAAGCCTGGTTCGCGAAGCCCTGGGTCCGCTCCTGGACAAACTGCCGCCCGACGTGCGCGCGGATATGCTCAGGCTCGACGACCCGGAGCATCTGAAGCACCTGCTGCGGGAGGCGGAAGGGCGCATGCTGGGACTGCTCGCCGAAAAAGCGGCGCCGTGAAGCTCGCAGCACTCCATCTGCGCTCGTTCGGCCCGTTCGCTGACACCGTGCTCGATTTCGAGCGGTCTGCGGCCGGCCTGCACATTCTGTATGGACCCAATGAAGCCGGTAAATCGTCTGCGCTGCGTGCGCTCAATGCATTTTTCTTCGGCATACCGGTGCAGACGCCCGACGCGTTTCGCCACGAGTACAACGCGCTTCGGGTCGGCGCGGTTCTGCTGGATTCCCGGGGCGCGCGTCACGCCCTGATGCGGCGCAAAGGCAACACCAAAGTGCTGTTCGCGTTCGACGAAGTCACGGGGGAGGAGCACCCCGACCGGCCGCTTTCGCCGGACGTCCTGTCGCAACTGCTCGGACGCGTGGACCAGAGCCTTTTTTCACGATTGTTCGGCCTCAGCCACACCGGCCTGCGCAGCGGCGGCGAATCCCTGTTGGCCGGTGACGACGACCTGGGCAAAGCGGTGTTCGAAGCCGGCTCGGGCGTCACCGGCATTCGTCCGCTGCTCGGCGACCTCGAAAACGCCGCGCGCGGCCTCTTCATCGCCGGTGGCAAGAATGCAGCGATCAACGTGTCGCTGCGCGAGTACGAAGAAGCGTCGCGCAACTTTCGCAATTCGAGTGTGAAGCCGCGAGCGTGGAAAGAGCTCGACGACAGGGCTCGCGATGCCGCGAAGCTGCTCGAGGAATTGACGGCGAGCGAGCGGTCGCTGCGGCGAGAAGAGGCGCGCTTCGTGCGCCTGAACGAATGCAGACCGCTCGCGCTCCAGCGTCGCGCGCTCCTCGCCGTGCAGGCCGAGCTCGCCGATGTCGTGCTGCTTCCCGTGGACGCTGAGAACCGGAGCACCGCAGCGCGCGAACGCATCGACAGCGCGGATCGCCACATTGCAGAGGCGTCGGCCCGGATCGAGAGCGACCGGGCGCAAAAGGCGGCGCTCGAGATTTCGCGACCGCACCTCGATTGTGAAGCGGATATCGAGGCGCTTTACCACGATGCAGCGCGCGCCCGCGCCGATCATGAAACACTGTCGCTCAAGCGCGGCGAAATCGGACAGCGCGCTGCAAGCATTGCGGCTCTGCTCAAGAGTATTGCACCCCACACAAGTGTGGACGATGCTGCCGCGCTGCTGCCCGATGAAGCGCAGCGCGCTGGGCTGCAATCCCTGTGCAGGCGGATGCGTGACGCCGACACCACGCTCGAAGCGCACCGCGCATCGCAGGCCAAGGCCGCTCGCCGGAAGAGCGCTGCGGTCTCGACGCTTGCGGCCATCCCCACGCCGCGAAACGTGGTGGAGCTCGAGGCTGCGGCGCATGCCATACGCCAGCAGGGCGATCTGGACAAATCCGCGGCGCAGGCCGACGCGAGACTGCGTGCGACGCAGGATCAGCTCGCACGCGCCTGCGCAGCGCTGGGTTACGCCGAGCCTGAAGTACTGGCCGCACTCGAAGTGCCGCAACGCGCCCAGGTCGAGGAGATACGGGTCGCGCTGCAATTGTTCGCGGTCGAACGTATCGGTCTCGACAAGGACGAAAAAGTACTGCACGAGGACATCGACAAGCGTAAGACCGCTATTCGCGGTTTGCAGGCCGGGGGGAAGGTTGTTACCGCCGAAACCATGACCGTGGCGCGCGATCAGCGAGACCGGGTCTGGACGGCGGTGCGCGAGGCGTATATCGAGCGCAGCATCGATCCCGAGGCGGCGCGACACGCGCTGAAGCTTCGTGATTCGCTTGCGCAGGCTTACGAGACGCACGTGCGCGCTGCCGACAATCAGGCTGACCTGTTGCGGGCGGATATCGCGCGCGCCACCGAGTTCAGCATCCTCGAAGAGCGCGTTGCCGAAATGCAGGCCGCACTCGCAGAAATCGCGTTGAAGAAGGCAGACCTGGAACGCCGTGAGTCTTGTGTGCGAACAGACTGGACGGCGCTCACCACAGGGCTCAAGGCTCAGCCTATGAGCCCCGAAGCCTTTGGCCAGTGGCTCGACCATCGCGAGCGCGCCCTGGAGAAACTGGCCGAGCGCGACGAGCGCGCGGTGGAGGTGCGCACCGCGACGCGGTTGCGTGACGAGGCGCGCGCCACGCTGCTCGGCGCATTTACGACGGCAAAGATCGAGAGGCCTGAATTGCCTGCGCTCGCAGCGCTGCTTGCACACGCGCAGGCCATCATCGACGAGGCGAAGCGCCACGTCGCGCAAATCGCTCAGCTCGAGCGTGAGCGCGACGCCGCTCAGCTCGAGCTCGACGAGGCGGGGCAGGCGGTTGCAAGCGTCATTGCCGAGCGCGCCCGCTGCGATGAGAGCGCGCTGCCGGGCCTTGCGACGATAGGGGTTCCTGCCGGTAGCGGTCCTGACGAAATCGAAGGCCGGCTCAAGAGTCTGGACCGGCTTTCGGCTGAGCTCGACAGTCTTGCGGGATCGCGCCTGGCACTCGCTTCGGCCCAGGCGAGCTGGGATGCTTACGCCGAGCGTGCGACCTCGATCGCAGTGCGGCTGGGTGTCGCGCCACCGCCAGCCATGGATGCGCCGACCTTTGCCGCGGCCAGCCGCCAGGTTCTCGCTGCGAGCCAGGCCGCACACCGTGAGGCCGGCAAGCTTGAAGCCCAAATCCAGTTGTCGCTCGAAGGCATCGCAACGGCGAATGCCAGTAAAGAGGCCGCATGCGCGATCCTGGAGGCACTTGCAAAAATCGCGTCATGTGCCGACATCGAAAGCCTTCCCGCGGCCATACTGGCTTCGGCACGCAAGCGCAGAACGGAAGCCGATTTGAGCAATCTCGAAAGCCAGTTGCAGGTGATCGCGGTCGACAACGTCGAGCGTCTGCTCGAGGAGGCCGCCGCGGCCGACCCCGAGGCGTTGCGCGCTACGCTGGCTGCAACGCAGACCGGGCTCGCGGAACTGGCGCCGCGCGTGCGCGAGGCGACCGAGGCGGCGGTGCAGGCGAAAACCGCGCTCGATCAGATCGACGGCGCTTCAGTGGCGGCAGCGAGCCGGGAGGAGATGGAGCATCTGCTCGCGAAAATGCGCAGCGACGCCGCGCAATACGCCAGTGTGAAGCTTGCGCACGTGTTGCTCGCCCGCGCGATCAAGACCTACCAGGATCGGACCCAGGCGCCGCTGCTGCAATACGCGTCGCGCTGGCTGTCCCTCATTACAGGGGGGCGCTATGTGCGGCTGGTGGCGGACTATCAGGGCGACCATCTGGTCGTGCTGAGCGAGCGCGCCGACGGCACGCGCTTGAGGAGCTCGGCGCTGAGCGAAGGCACGGCCGATCAGCTTTATCTGTCGCTGCGGCTCGCGGCGATCGAAATGCGGCTGGGCTCGGAAGAGCCGGTTCCGCTGATTCTCGACGATACGCTGCTTGCTTTCGATGACGAGCGGGTCGGCCATGCCCTCGAAGCATTGGCTGAGCTGGGCAAGGCGAATCAGGTGATTCTCTTCACGCATCACCAGCATCTGCTGGAGCTGGCGGGAAAGACACTGGCGCCGGGCGCTTTCGCCGTTCAGCGGCTTGCCGCGCAGGTTTGACCGGGCCGGCGTGACCCGGGCAGCGCAGGGCGCCGCGCGGCGTGTCGCTCAGGCGCGGCGTCTCACGGTTATGGTGTGCGCGTTCCCGCCGCTGCGCGCGAAATCGATGTGCACCGGCAGGAACCTGCGGATGACCTGGGCATTCGTGCGCGTGTGCGGGGTGACTTCCACGCTGGTGTAGCGGCCCGCGCCTGCGAGCGCCATGGGCACGAGGAGCTGGTCGGCGAGATGTCCCCCGACGGCTGCGTCGGACCCCAGGTACGTTCGTGCCGGTTCGACGACGCGCTTCGCCACGTCTTCGGCCGTGACGTCCTGCTCGCCGAATGCGCTGAACACTTCGGTGACGTGGGTGTGAACCAGCGTGACGACCAGCGCATTGCCGGGGCCTTCGTCGAGCGCCAGCACGCGCGTGCGCAACTGCTCTGCGTTCCAGGCAAGCCCGCGTCCCACCGCTTCGAGCTCGCGTTTTGCCACATGCCCCGGCACGCCTGCGATGAGACTCTCCGCATACGCGTCGATGCGTTCTCCCCGCTCGGTGAGATCGAAGGGGGAAAGCCGCTTCAACGGTGTGATGTCGGCAACGATCTCGCCGCCGCCGGCAGGATAGAAACCATGGCGCACGAGCTTCACCGAGACCTTCGCGCCCATGCGTTGCAGCAGGGGGACGAAGGCCCGTTCGAGAAAAGGAAACGGCGGCGCCATCGGGTTGTGCGTTCCGCCCTGTAGCGTCAGGCGCGATGGCCCATCGGCCTGCAACAGGGCGGGCAGGATCGTCTGGAAAACGAGCGTGCAGCTTCCGGCCGATCCGATGGCGAAGCGGTATTCGCCGCCGCGTATTCGGCGAGGCTCGAACGCGAGGAATTGCGAACCGATGCTCGCGCCGGTGAGGACCGCGCCGCTGATTTCAGTGGCGGCGAGGGCGGCGGTCAGATGCTGGCGAGTCAGACCCGGATTCGTGCGCCGGGCACGAATCTTTTCGATCTGGAAAGGGAGCCCCGTGCACATCGACAGCGTCAGCGCCGTGCGCAGGATCTGGCCGCCCCCTTCGCCCTGCGAGCCGTCCAGCGTCAGCATCGGTCCGACTTTTCACGCGAAGGGCCTGCGTGAAAGCCGCCGCCGGCCGCTACTTCATCCGGTCGCGGATTTTGGCGATAGCCGTACGTGCGCATTCTTCGTCGAACTGGCCGCCCGGGGCGCCGCTCACGCCGATCGCGCCGATGGCGGTTCCGCCCGCCATGATCGTAACGCCGCCCACGGCGTAGGTGACGTTCGGCAGGGGTGTCTGCGGAACGGTGGTCGCCGGACTTTTCGCCATGCGATCGTTCAGTGCTTTGGTGCTGTCTTCCTTGCGCGCAAGGGTTAGCGACGCCGCCGTGTACGCCTTGTAATAAGCATTGTCGAGCGTGTGTATCGGCGCCCCGTTGCCGCGCAGCATGGCCTGGCGAACCCCGTCGAGATCCACGACGATCGCGGTGACGGTGTAACCCTTCGCCGCGCAGTTCGCGACCGATTCGCCGACGAGCTCGTTGGCAAGCGGTGCGGACAATTTCTGGATGTTGATCAACCCCTGCGCAGAAGCGCCGGTTGCGCCGGCGCCGGCGATGACGCCCATAAAAAATACGACGGATCGCAGGCCGGAAGAAATTCGCGACATGATGTGCCCCCTTTTTTTGAGTGTTTACCGCACACGCACGATACGGCAAACGCCGAGGCCATGGAAGCGCTCTCGCGCGATTGCCCGGGTGGTTTGCCCGCCTCACCCCGACAGGAAGAGCGCGCCGGCACGCTGCGCGTCGTCATTCGTGTTTTAATCGATCCGCTGCGACTCGCACCTCTCGTTCGTAATTTTCGTAATGTTCAGCTATCTCAAATCCCGCATCCGCGGCACGGCAAACGTCGGCCCGGGTGTGCCGCCGCCCGGTCTCATCGGTTTTTACTGGCACTTCGTTCGCCAGACCCGGGGCTGGTTTGCGCTCATGTTCGTGACCAGCTTCGCGGTGGCGCTGATCGACACCGTGATTCCGCTCTTTATCGGCAGACTCGTGTCGCTGATGGAAGCCACGGACCGGCACGCCGCGCTTGCCGAGCAGATGCCGATGCTGCTCGGCATGGTGGGCCTTATCCTCCTCGTGCGCCCGCTGGTGCTGTTCGCCGACGTGGCGATCCGCCAGAACGTGCTGATCCCCGGCGTCACCAACCTCGTCCGCTGGCAAAGCCACTGGCACGTGGTGCGCCAGAACCTGCCTTTCTTCCAGAACGATTTCGCCGGGCGCATCGCCCAGCGCGTGATGCAGACCGGCAACGCCCTGCGCGAGAGCGTGATGTCGACCATACGCGCGGTGTTCTACATCGCGGTCTACGGCACGAGCGCGCTGGTGATGATGGCGATCTCGGACTGGCGCCTCGCGGTCCCCACACTGCTCTGGTTTCTGGGTTATGTCGTGTTCCTGCGTTATTTCGTGCCGCGCATACGCGATCTTGCGAAGGCGAGCTC
Organism: Burkholderiales bacterium; assembly: GCA_046597455.1. GTDB lineage: Bacteria > Pseudomonadota > Gammaproteobacteria > Burkholderiales > SG8-41 > JAQGMV01. The sequence continues at coordinate 7,583 of JBKJKJ010000114.1, read as the reverse complement.
GGAGGTGCGCTCGCTGGTCATGGGGCGCGTGGTCGACAGCTATACCAACATCCTCACCGTGAAGCTTTTCGCGCGGCTGGCCGACGAAGACGCTTACGTGCGCGAGGCGATGGACGATCACCAGAACGCGATGAGCGCGCACATGCGGGTGATCTCGCTGTTCATGTTCTGGCTGTCGGCCATGAACGCTGTCCTGCTGGCAGGCACCGCGGCGATCGGCATCTGGTTGTGGGCGCAGGGCGTGGTGAGCGCGGGCATGGTGGCCACCGCGCTGCCGCTCGCGTGGCAGATTGCCAACGTTGCCGGCTGGGTGAGCTGGGAGGTGACCGGCATTTTCGAGGATATCGGTGTGGTGCAGGAAGGCATGCAGACCATCGCAGGGCCGCTCAGCGGCACTGACCGTCCCGGGGCTACCGAGCTCGCCGTGCCGCGAGGCGAGATCCGTTTTGAAGACGTGCTCTTCACCTACGGCAGAAGCGATGCCAAGCCGGTGCTGGATCGCCTTACTTTCACCATCCGGCCAGGCGAGCGGGTGGGTTTGGTGGGCCGCTCGGGCGCGGGCAAGTCCACGCTGGTGAACCTGCTGCTGCGTTTCTACGAGCCGGAGGCAGGCGCGATTCGCATCGACGGGAAGGACATCGCCGAAGTCACCCAGGAAAGCCTGCGCGCCGCGATCGGCATGGTTACGCAGGACACGTCGCTCCTGCACCGCTCGATCGCCTCGAACATACGCTATGGCCGGCCCGACGCGAGCGACGAGGCCGTGCGTGCTGCCGCGGCCCGGGCGCACGCGCACGAATTCATAGCGGGGCTGCGCGACTGGAAAGATCGCACCGCGTACGACGCTCATGTGGGCGAGCGCGGCGTCAAGCTCTCCGGCGGCCAGCGCCAGCGCGTTGCGATCTCGAGAGTGGTGCTGAAGGACGCGCCCATCCTCGTCCTCGACGAAGCCACCTCTGCGCTCGACAGCGAAGTCGAGCTGGCGATCCAGGAGCAACTGCTCGGGCTGATGGAAGGCAAGACGGTGATCGCGATCGCGCACCGGCTGTCCACCATCGCGCGCATGGATCGACTCATCGTGCTGGACGAAGGCCGCATCGTGGAGCAGGGCTCGCACGAAGAGCTGCTGCGCCTTCGCGGTCATTACGAAAAGCTCTGGCGCCACCAATCGGGCGGATTCCTACCGCACGACGCGACGGATCCCGAATCCGTCACTGATGCGGCGAGCGGGCCGCGGGCCGACCTGACCGACGAATCGCGCCCTGATGAGTTGTATGTCAAACCGATAGCCGAATCGGGCACCGATGACGCGCCGGTCGTGACGCGGGCGTGAAGCGAAAACAAAAGCGCCGGCTTCGCGTCAGTATGTGAAAATCGGAGCACGATAAATCGCTGTAGTCAGCTTGAAGGAAGGACGACCCATGACTTACAACTGCTTGCTGTATGCCGTGCAGGACCGCATCGCAACGATCACCCTGAATCGGCCCGAGCGGCTGAACGCCCTCGGGGACACGCTGCGTGAGGAGCTTTACGATGCGGTCACGAAGTCCGCGACCGATCCCGGCGTCGGCGTGATCGTGATCACCGGCGCGGGCCGCGGCTTCTGCTCGGGCGGGGACGTCAAAGCCATGAGCGAGCGTGAGCAAAAAGGGCAGGAGACGTCCGTCGCCGAGCGCGTCAGCCCGATACGTGACCGCTGCGTGCTTGCGATGCGCGCGTGTCCGAAGCCGATCATCGCGGCGGTCAACGGCGCGGCTGCCGGCGCCGGCATGAATCTCGCCCTCGCGTGCGACATGCGAATCGCTTCGAGCGCGGCGAAGTTTTCGCAGGCTTTCGTGAAGCGCGGGCTGCCCCCCGACTGGGCCGGAAGCTGGTTCCTGCCGCGCGTCGTGGGCACGGCAAAAGCTTTCGAGCTCATCTTCACCGGAGACACGATCGATGCGGCCGAAGCGCTCAGGCTCGGGATCGTGAATGCCGTTGTCGCTCCGGAAGAGCTCATGGCGCAAACCTACAAGCTTGCGGGAAAGATCGCCGCGAACGCGCCGCTCGCCGTCCAGCTTTCCAAGCGTGCGATTCAGCACAACGAGAATGTCGATCTGCGCGCGGGGCTTGAATTCGAAACATTTGTTCAGGGCATCGCGCGAGACACCGAGGATTACAAGGAAGGCGTCAAGGCTTTCGTGGAAAAGCGCGCGCCGGTGTTCGGCGGAAAGTAGATTTCGGCGAAGGTGAGCGGATGAAGGCGAGCGGGCCAAATTCGGTGCTCGACCGCGGTGTAGGTGTCCCCCGACATGGGTTGCAGGCGCTCTGCACTATCCGCCCCATCCCGGTGCGGGCGCGCTGCGCGTGGTGCAGGGTGCTCCCGGCGCGTGTGCTTCGCGTAGCATGCAAGCTCACCAGTCGAAACGGGGAGCGCAATGAAATCAATACTCGCAGGTCTTGCCGTCGTAGCGACCGCCACGGGCTGTGCCGTGCCAGGACCGATGTCTTCGTTTGAGCTTCAGGACGCGACCGTCGCGAGCATCCATGCGGCCTTCGCGAGCGGCGCGCTCACGTGCACGCAGTTGACGAAGCTCTATCTGGACCGCATCGAAGCCTACAATCTAAAAGGGCCGATGCTGCGCGCGATCCTTACCGTCAACCCGAACGCGATGAAGACCGCGGCCGAAATGGACCGGCAGTACCGGGCCAGTCCGGGCAGCGCGGGCCTCCTGCACTGCATCCCGATCATCCTCAAGGACAACTACGACACCGCCGACATGCCGACGAGCGGGGGCAGTATCAGCATGAAGGATTCGGTTCCGCCCGCCGATGCGTTCACGGTGGCGAGGATGCGCAAGGCGGGCGCGCTCATACTCGCCAAAGCGAACCTGCAGGAATTCGCGCGCGGCGGCATGTCGGTGAGCAGCCTCGGCGGCCAGGTGCTGAACCCTTACGATCTCACGCGAACGCCCGGCGGATCGAGCGGCGGCACCGGTGTCGCGATCGCGTCGAACATGGGGGTGCTGGGAACGGGCAGTGACACCGGGCAATCGATACGCTCACCCGCATCGGCCAACAACCTCGTGGGCGTGCGCCCGACGCGCGGGCTGGTGAGTCGTGCGGGGGTGATTCCGAACAGCCTCACCCAGGACGAGATCGGTCCGATCACGCGCACGGTCACCGACGCCGCTTTGCTGCTCGACGTGATGGCAGGCTACGACCCGGTCGATCCGATCACGGCTTTCAGCAACGGACGCATACCGAAGACGTATACGCAGCTTCTGGGGCGGGACGCGCTCAAAGGCGCGCGCATCGGCGTCATGATGAACCTGATGGGCACGGCCGAACGTCACCGGGAAGTCAACGCGGTGATGGAAGACGTGATCGCGAAGATGCAGTCGCTCGGGGCGACGATCGTTCGCTTCGATCTCCCGGAATACGACAAACTCGCCGGGATGGTTTCGACGTCGCAATTCGAAGCGCGCACGGTGACTGAAAAGTATTTCGCCACGCTCGGTCCCAATGCGCCGGTGAAGACGTTCAGCGAGCTCGTCGCCGCGAAGAAATCCGCGGTGCAGAAAACGCTGGAAACCGAGCTCGCGGTCGTCGATGGCATGAACAGCCAGGCGTACAAGGACCGCACCCTGAACCGCGACAGGCTGCGGATGATCGTCGCCGGGAAAATTGCGGAGCTCGGCCTCGACGCCATCCTGTATCCCCTGCAGAAAATTCTCGTCGCGCGCGTAACCGATGCCGATCAGCTCGAGCGCAACGGTACGCTGTCGAACGGCACCGGCTTTCCCGCAGTGACGTTCCCCGGCGGTTTCTCGACGCCCACGGCGGTGGCCCCCCTCGGCGTGCCCGTCGGCGCGGAACTGCTCGCGCTCGACTACACCGAAGCGAAGCTGCTCGCCTACACCTACGCATTCGAGCAGGCTTTCAAGCTGCGTAAACCACCCGCGAGCACGCCCCGGTTGCCGCACGAGCCGTGACTGTCGCGCGGGTGGGCCGTATGGGTGCCGCTTTTCGACATGGAGTCGCAGACATGAGGCTCGAAGGCAAGACGGCAGTGATCGCCGGGGCGAGCCGCAACATCGGACGATCGATTGCGCTGGCGTTCGCCAAAGAGGGTGCCGAGCTCGTTCTCATCGCGCGCAGCCACGCAGACGAGTTGAAAGCAGTCGCGCGGGAATGCGAGCAGCTCGGCGCGAAGGCGTTGCCGGTGTTGGGCGATCTCGGGCGGCACGAAGAAGTCGAGCGGATGGCCCGGGACGGGATGGATCACTTCGGGAAAGTGGATGTGATCGTGAGCGTCGCCGCCATACGGCCGCACAAGCCATTCTGGGAAATCAGTTACGAGGAGTGGCACGAGGTGTTCGAAGTGAACCTGCATTCGACGTTCTATCTGGCGAAGGCGCTCGCGCCTGCGATGATGAAGCGCGGAGCGGGCGGCAGCATCGTAGCGATAGGCGGAATGGCGGCGCTTACGGCTCAACCCGAGCGCGCGCACGTCATCGCGTCGAAGACCGGCCTCTACGGACTCATCAAGGCCCTCGCGCTCGAGCTGGGGCCTTACGGCATACGCGCGAACCTTCTCGCCGTGGGAAAGATCGAAACCGAAAGGCGCAATCCGGAGTGGTATCCCGAAGGGGGCGGTGTCCCCACCGGAATGGACGGCACGACAGAGGACGGCACGCCCATCGGGCGCGCGGATGGCTCGCCGCTCAGGCGTGTGGGAAGACCCGAAGAGGTGGCGAGTGCTGCGCTCTTCCTCGCATCGGACGCTTCGTCCTATGTCACCGGCGACAGGATGATCTGCGCAGGCGGGCGGTACATGTGATGACGTGCTGGCCGCGGCCGCTCGCATGAAGAATCCCGCTGTTTTCCGGGAGACGCTGCGCTGGACCCTGCGTCTGACAACATGTGCGCTCACCGTCCATGTGCTGACGCCCGGCCTCGCGTTCGCTCAAGGCTATCCGGTCAAGCCGGTGCGCATCGTGACTGCGGAAGCTGGAGGCGGGAACGACTTCGCCGCGCGCACGATCGGGCAGGCGATAGCCGGGCGGCTCGGGCAGCCGTGGGTGATCGACAACCGGGGCGGTGCAGGCGGTGCCATCGCTGCTGAGATCGTCGCGCGAGCGCCCGCTGACGGTTACACGTTGCTCGTGTACGCGGGCAACATCTGGACCATTCCCCTGCTGCGCAAGAACGTGCGTTACGACGCGGACAGGGATTTCGCGCCAATCACCTGGGCGGCGCGCTCGCCCAATACGATCGTCGTGCATCCGTCGCTCCCGGTAAATTCCGTGCAGGACCTCATCGCGCTTGCCAGAGCAAAGCCTGGACAGTTGAGTTACGGTTCCGGCGGCACCGGGTCCTCGACGCATCTCGCGGTGGAGTTGTTCAAGTCCATGGCGAAAGTGGACATCCTTCGGGTGCCGTACAAAGGCAATGGACCGGCGCTGAACGACCTCATTGGCGGCCAGTTGCAGCTGATGTTTGCGACCGCCGGCGCGGTGTCGCCTCATATCAGGAGTGGACGCCTGCGTGCCATCGCCGTGACCAGTGCGCAGCCGTCGATACTGGCGCCGGGACTGCCGACCGTTGCGGCTTCGGGCCTGCCGGGCTACGAGTCGATATCGATTTACGGCGTCTTCGCGCCGGCCAGGACGCCGGACGTTATCATCGGGCAGCTGAACCAGGCGATCGTCGCGGTCCTCAATCTGCCGGAAGTGCGGGAGCGGTTTTTCAATTCAGGCGTGGAAGCGGTCGGCAGCACGCCGGCCCAATTCGCAGCCGCGATCAGGGCCGACGTCGCGCGCCTGCGCAAGGTCATCCGTGAAGCGGACATCCCCGAGTAAGGTCGACATCAAAAGGAATCTGCAATGACGTTCATGATTCGCGGTTGCATCGCCATGGCGGTTTTGCTCACGGCTGCTCACGCCCACGCCACGGGGCTGGCCACGTGCGATTCCGGCCCGCGCGAGACGTGGCAACCCCAGCAGAAGCTCGAAAAAATGCTCGTCGACAACGGCTGGAAAATCAGGCGCGTCAAGGAAGACGGCGGTTGTTACGAGGTCTATGCATTCGACGAGAAAGGCGAGCGGGTAGAGGCCTATTTCCATCCGAAAACGCTCACCGTGGTGCCGACGAGCCGCTATCCGCGCCCATGACGGCTCGCGAGGCCGGTGGTCCGGGAGTCCGGGTCTGGGACCCCTTGGTACGCATCGGCCACTGGGCGCTGGTGATCGGCATCGCGGCGTCCTGGCTCACCCGTCACGGGGGCGGCAAATGGCACGAGTGGCTGGGTTACGCCGTGCTCGCGGTGGTCGCGACGCGCGTCGTCTGGGGTTTTGCCGGACCCCGCTACGCGCGCTTCGCGCAGTTTGCCTACTCACCGGCGGCGACGCTTGAGTACGCCAGGCAGGTACTCGCACGGCGCGAGCCACGACACCTGGGGCACAATCCGCTCGGCGGATGGATGGTCGTGGCGTTGCTCGTTACGACCGCCGCCGTGTGCTTGAGCGGCTGGCTCTTTACCACGGATGCATACTGGGGCGTGAAGTGGGTGGAGGACGTGCATGAAGGGCTGACCAATGCGTTGCTCGCGCTGGTGGCCGTGCATATCGGCGGCGTCGTCTTCTCGTCGCTGCGGCATCGCGAAAACCTCGTGGCGGCGATGTTCCACGGACGTAAAGCCGCACCCCGGCCGGAAGACGTGGCCTGAGCAGGCCGGACTGGCGAGGTGATGGGACCGTCGCAGCCTTCCGCCTGCGTATTCAAAGTGTGTCCCCCACTACGGCGTTTTAAAGGACGAGGCGCGCTCGAAGGCTGATCCGGCTGCAGGCTGAGACCGCCTCGCGCAAAAAAAACGCACCGGGTTTGCCGATGCGTTTTTTTTGGGCGGGTTGCCGCGTCCGGCCCGCTACACCACGTCCGGCTCCATCACCGCCTCCTTGCGCTTGCGCCTGACAGCCGGGAGCACCATCATCACGAGCAGCAGGGCGGTGGCGATGAGAAAACCCGCGCTGATCGGCCGCGTGAGAAACACCGTTGCATCGCCTCGCGAGATGAGCAGCGCGCGCCGCAGATTTTCTTCCAGCAGAGGTCCGAGCACGAACGCGAGGATGAGCGGGGCCGGCTCGACCTTGAGCTTGACGAAAATATAGCCCATCAAACCGAAGACGATCGTCATGTACACGTCGAGGGCCTGGTTGTTGATGCTGTACACCCCGATTGCCATGAACACGAGAATCGCGGGGAACAGGATGCGGTACGGCACGCGCAGCAGGCGAACCCACAGCCCGACGAGCGGCAGGTTGAGCACGACCAGCATCAGGTTGCCGATCCACATACTCGCGATGAGACCCCAGAACAGATCCGGCCGCTGCGTCATGACCTGCGGACCGGGTGCGATGCCCTGGATCGTCAGCGCACCGAGCATGAGCGCCATGGTCGCGCTTCCCGGTATGCCCAGTGCCAGGGTCGGAATGAATGCGCACTGCGCGGCGGCATTGTTCGCCGCTTCCGGCCCTGCAACTCCCTGGATCGCGCCCTTGCCGAATTCCTCCGGGTGCTTCGCGAATTTTTTCTCCATGGCA
>JBKJKJ010000609.1:0-3540 GCA_046597455.1 Burkholderiales bacterium | reverse complement strand
GGTGACGTCCGCTCCACGCATCGTTTAGTGCCTCTGATTCACTCGAATAAACTGCTCAACGTACGTCCTTCGATTCCGTGGACCGAATCTGGGATAAATTCAACAAACTGCTAGTGGTCGGTCCCCGCTCTGACGATCAGGCCGTCGACGGCAACGACACCTTCGCCTTCGCGTTTGACCATGAGCGGATTGATCTCGGCTTCCGCGATGCCTTCGACATGAGCGAGCTGCGAGAACGTGCTCACCGTATGCGCCAGCGCAGCGAGATCGCCTTTGGGCATGCCGCGGTAACCGCGGATGACCGCCAAGCCTTTCACTTCCTCGATCATCGCACGCGCGTCCCCGACGGTGACCGGTGCGAGGCGAACGGCGAAGTCCTTGTAGATCTCCGCCAGCACGCCGCCGACCCCGAGCACGACGACGGGGCCTACCTGCGGATCGTGCTTGTATCCCAGGATCAGCTCGGCCAGCCCTTTCTCCATGCGCTGCACGAGGATGCCTTCGACTTTCGCATCAGGGTGCTTCGCCGCGACGCGCTTCAGTATGTCGGCTGCCGCGGTCTTCAACGCATCGGCGTCGGCGATGTTCAGAACGACGCCGCCTGCGTCCGTCTTGTGAAGAATGTCCGCGGAGAGGATTTTCGCTACGACGGGAAACGCGATTCCGACGGGCTGCCCGGGCATCTTGATGACTTCGGTTGCGGCGGGCGGCACGCCCAGCGCTTCGAAAACCCGGCCCGAACGATACTCGTCGAGCTGGGCGCCGGCATCGGCGAGGAGCGCCTGCGCCGCAGCGACGCGCTTATCGTCGCGTTTCGGCTGTTCCAGCGGTGCGGTCCAGTCACGCCACGCGCGTATCGCGTCAGCGCAGGATTCCGGCGTGCGAAAGCCGGCGATGCCGGCTTCGCCGAGGAGCTTGAGCGACGTCTCCGCGTGGGGGGCGGCGAAAGAAGCAAGAGGTTTTCCTTTGCGGTCGGCTTCGATGAGCGGCTCGATCGCAACCTGCGGCTGGAACTGGGCTGAGCTTCCGGCGACCGCGAGCACGAGGTCGCAGTGATCCGAATGCAGCAGCGTATCGAGCACGGCGCTGTAGATTTCCTTCTTGGCGCCGGCGAGCGTGAGATCGGTGAGCCGTGCTTTGCTGATCGTGATGTTCTTCGCGGCAAGTTTCGCGACGACCTCATCGGTCGGCCCCACGACTTCCACGCCCAGGGTGCCGAGGCGGTCGACCACCGCGGCGGCACCACCGCCGGTCGTCGTCATGACCGCGACGCGATGCCGTTGCGCCGGCTGCTGACCCACGAGCAGCGCAGGCAACTCGAAGAGATTCTCGAGCGTGTCGACTCGCAGGATGCCGTGCGCGCGAAAGAAAGCGTCCGCCATTTCATCGGAACCGGCCATCGCGCCGGTGTGTGACGCGGCCAGGTCCTGTCCGACTTCCGAGCGGCCGAGCTTGTACACGATCACGCGTTTGCCCGCGGCGTAAGCGCGGCGTGCGGCGTGCGCGAGCTTGCCGGCGTCGCGCAGGGTTTCCATGAAAAGCAGTATGGTCTGCGTGTGCGGGTCGTCGACCAGGAAATCGGCGAATTCACCGACGCTCAGGTCGCACTCGTTGCCCACGGAGACGAGCTTGGAGAAGCCGACGCCGCGTCCCAGCCCGCGCGAGAGCAGACCGCCGAGCATGCTGCCGCTCTGGGAGACGATAGCCAGCGGGCCGACTTTGATTTCCGGCAGATCCAGAACCGCGTTGACGGTGATGGCGCAGCCCGGATCGGTGCTGACGAGGCCGATACAGTTCGGTCCGATCAGGCGCACGCCCCCGGCACGGGCGATTTCGAGAATGCGCGCCTGGTTGCGGCGGCCTTCGGGGCCGGTTTCAGCAAAGCCGTCGCTGTAAATCGTGGCGACGGGTATGCCTTTGGCGACGCACTGCTCGATTGCCGCCTGCACGGCGTTGGCGGGAACCATGATGAATGCGTGGTCGACGGGCTCCGGGATGGAGGCCACGTCGGGGTAGGCTTTTTCGCCGAAGATTTCGTCACGGCCGGGGTTCACCGGGATGATGCGCCCGGTGTAGCCGTGCTTGCGCAGATAGCGCTGGGGTCGCGAGGTGTTCTTCTTCGCGTCACCCGAGGCACCGACGAGCGCGATGGCCCGCGGCTCGAAAAGCGCCTGAAAAAGTGCTTTGCCGGTAGCTGGTTTTTTTGTCATCGATAATTCCTTTTACCCGTTCGTCTTGAGCGTAGGGCGGCGAAGTCGAAAGATGAACAGCCTGACGTGGCGTACGCTGCGCGCACGCAGCAGGAAGTCGATGCGCCGACAGACTGAACCGGCGTTGCGCCCTTCGACGTCGCCACGGCGACTGCGCTCATTGCGACAGTTTCGACTGTGCTGCAGCGGCGCTCAACCCGAACGGCGCTGGAGTACTGCGTCAACCTACGAAGCTTTCGCCGGGCGCTGCGAGAACGACCGCTCGAATATCCCTTCTGCTATCCGGTTCTTCAGAATCTCGAGCGAGCCGCCGGCGATCATCCAGCCGCGGGTCTTGCGGAAGCACCACTCGATCAGGGTATCGGTCGTATAGCCCATGCCGCCCATGATCTGCATCGCTTCGCTCGCGATGTCGAAACCGGACTGGTTGCAGAACACTTTCGCGATCGCCGTGTCGTCGGCCGACGGCATGCCGCGGTCGGCGTTCAGCGCTGCGCGATAGAGCAGGAGCTGGCCCGCGTCGAGCTTGACTTTCATGTCGGCGAATTTCCATTGCAGGCCCTGGAATTCCGCGAGCGTCCTGCCGAACTGCTTGCGCTGCAATGCCCATTCGCGCGCGGTCTCGAAGCAATAGCGGCCGAGCGCGAGGGAGCGCGCAGTATTGCCGATGCGCTCGACGTTGAAGCCCGCGATCTGTTTCTTGAATCCGCCTTCGCGCAGCAGTACGTTCTCCGGCGGGACGTAGACGTTGTCGAACCACGTCGTCACCCACTCCTCGCCGTTGAGGAAGTGCGAAGGCTTGCCCTGTTTGACGCCTTCGGCGTTCATCGGAACGAGAACCGAGCCGATGCCGCCCACGCCGGGGCCGTAGCGCACGTACACCACCATCACGTCGGCGTAGGGGGCGTGGGTGGTGAATATTTTTTCGCCGTTGATCCGAAAACCTTCGCCGTCAGGCGTGGCCGTCGTCTTCAGATCCGTGACTGCCGAACCTGCTTGGGGCTCGGTCATGCCCACACAGATCACGCCCTCACCCGAGAGCAGGCGTTTCAGGTAGCGTTTTTTCTGGTCGTCGGTACCGTACTCCGCGAGCACGCGAATCGCGCCGAAGTTGCCGGCCTGCACCACATCCGCGCTGCGCGGACACACCAGCGCGATGGTTTCGATCGCAATGACGGCATCCATGAGGGTGCCGCCCTGGCCGCCGTCTTTCTCGGCAATCGTGATCCCGAGCAGGCCCTGCTCGGCCATGAGCTTTGCGACATCCCACGGATGATCGCTCGCGTGGGCGCGCGCGAGCGCACCTTCGCGAAGATGGCGCTCGGCGAAG
>JBKJKJ010000555.1:0-22483 GCA_046597455.1 Burkholderiales bacterium | reverse complement strand
GCGCCGACCAGATTGGCTGGCCGGTCGGCGTTCACACGAAGAACCCTCAGTGTGCCGCTGACTCGCGCGCGTGACAATTGACAATTTCTCACGCACGCGCCGCCCGCTCACGCCCAGAGATTGCGAAGCCGCGCCGCAACATCGACGCGCGGTAAAGGCGCAGGCGCGGGCTCGTGCGCCGAGGCCACGCTTTCAGGCCACGTCGTGGCGTCTAGCGACTTCATCACCGCAGGCGAGAGAAAGCGCGAGCGCGTGCCGTACACATGCCCGTCGCCCTGCCTCGATTGTTGGGTGACGTAATACTTGAGCGGCGAGATGAGGTCGAGCTGGTGCCTGGCTCGCGTCATGGCGACGTAGAGCAACCGCCGCTCCTCTTCGATCAACTCCGCCTTGCCGGTCGCGAATTCGTTCGGGAACGTGCCGTCGCTGACGTGCAGCACGTGAACGTTGTCCCATTCCTGTCCTTTGGCCGAGTGGATCGTGGACAGGATGAGATAGTCCTCGTCGAGCAGCGGCGTGCCCGCGAGGTCTCCGCTCGCGCGGGGCGGATCGAGCGTGAGCTCGCTCAGAAATTGCTCGCGCGTCGGGAACTGTGTCGCGATGCGCTCTAGCTGCTCCAGGTCACCTGCGCGCGGCATCGCGGCGTCGTAGATGCGGTTCAGATGCGGCTCGTACCAGCGCCGCGCGAGACTCACCTGCCCCGCCCACGCCGACTCCGGCGCTGCCAGCGCCAGCAGCAGCTCGAGCAGCTGGCGCCAGTCGTCAGCCGCAGCGGCCGGCAGGCGATACGCGGCAAGCGCGTTCCAGTCGAACGATGAAGCCTCGAACGCTTTGAGGCAGCGATCCGCGCTCACCGGCCCGACCCCCGAGAGCAGCTGCAACACCCGGAACGCGGCAATTCGATTGCGCGGGTTGTCGGCCCACCGCAGCACCGCAAGCAGATCCTTCACGTGTGCCGCTTCAAGAAACTTGAGCCCGCCGTATTTGACGTACGGGATATTGCGCCGCACGAGCTCGAGCTCGAGCACATCGCTGTGGTGCGAGCTTCTGAACAGCACCGCCTGTTTGCGTAACAGTACGCCCTGCTCGCGCGCCTGCAACACGCGCGATACGACGTAGTCGGCCTGCGCCTGATCGTCGAGAACCGTCACATACCGGGGTTTCGCCCCGCCCGCACGATGGGATTGCAGCCGCTTCTGATACTGCCTCGACGCTTCGGCGATCAGCGCATTCGCCGCATCGAGGATCGGCTGATCAGAGCGGTAGTTCTCCTCGAGCGTGACGACGTGAGCGGCCGGCGTAAAGTGAGCGGGAAAATCGAGGATGTTGTCGACACTCGCCGCGCGGAACGAATAAATCGACTGCGCATCGTCGCCTACGACGCACAAACCGGTGCCCGCCGGTTTCAGCGCCAGGAGAATCTGCGCCTGAAGCGTGTTGGTGTCCTGATATTCATCGACGAGCACGTGATCGTAAAGCGCGCCCACATCTTGCGCGAGTGCCGGGTCCTGCATGAGCGCGTGCCAGTACAGCAGCAGATCGTCGAAGTCGAGGACCTGTTGAGCGAGCTTGACTTCCACGTAGCGCCGAAAGAGCTGTTTCAACTCGTCGTGCCATTGCGCGCACCACGGAAAAACATCGGCCAGGGTGCGCTCGAGCGGATGACGCGTGTTGACGCAATGCGAGTAAATCGCAAGGCACGTATCCTTGCGCGGGAAGCGCTTGTCCCGGGTCGAAAAATCCAGCTCGTGACGCGCGAAATCCAGCAGGTCGGCCGAATCGCCGCGATCCATCACGGTGAACGCCGGCTGAAGGCCGACGTGAGCGGCATAGCGGCGCAGCAGCCGGTTCGCGACCGAATGGAAAGTCCCGGCCCAGGTGAGCCGGGCGATTCCCGGTGCGATCTCGTCCACGCCCGACCCGGGACGGGCCGTAGCCGTCCCGACGATCCGCCGGGCACGCCGGATCATTTCCTGCGACGCCCGCCGCGAGAACGTGAGGAGCAGCACGCGCTCCGGCGCAACACCGTTCAGGATCAGGTGCGCGACGCGATGCGCGAGCGTATTGGTCTTGCCCGTGCCGGCGCCGGCGATGACGAGCAGCGGCCCCGCCGCCCACGCCCCCCGGTTGTCTGGGGCGCCGTAAGTGGCTGCGGCGCGTTGCGCGGCGTTGAGCGGATCCAGCCACCGGGCCTGGGGTGCGGGGGTTTCAAGGATGGGCGCCATGCGTGGATTATGGCGAATAACTGTATATACATCCAGCCCTGTCGCGTCTCTTCTCGCCCACGTTCGGCCGTGTTCCAATAGCCGCAGAAAAACGTTGCCTACAACCACACTGCGGAGGGGATATGAAGCTCATGTATTTCGATGATTTCAGGCTTGGGGTATTGCGTGCGGACAACACGGTCGTCGACGTCATGGACGCGGTGCGGGACATTCCCCACAGCGGTCCGCACGACCTCATCAGCGGCCTGATCGCGCGCTTCGACGACTACCGGGCAAAGCTCGACAAGCTGGCCAAGGAAGGCAAAGGCATACCGGTCAAGGACGTGCGTATCCGCCCGCCGCTGCCCAAGCCGCACAATATCGACTGCATGGCGGTGAACTACATGGAAGACGGGACGCGCTCGGAGCCGGCGCCGATCAACGCTTTCCATAAATCGCCAAGCGGAATCATCGGTAACGGCGACACCATGGTGCTTCCCGATGTGCCGGCAACGATCTTCGAAGGCGAAGCCGAAGTCGCGCTCGTCATCGGCAAGCGCGCGTTGAACGTCAAAGCGGCCGACGCGATGCCTTACATCTTCGGCTACATGAATTTCATCGATGGTTCGGCACGCGGGCTTCCGCCGAGCGGCAATACGTTCTATCAGATGAAGTCGCGCGAAACGTTCTGCCCCATCGGGCCCGTCATCGTCACGGCCGACGAGATCCGCGACCCGCAGAAGCTGCAGATCAAGCTCTGGGTGAACGGCGAGCTCAAGCAGAACTTCAACACCGACGACATGGCGCACAAGATCCCGCGCTGCATCGAATGGGTGAGCTCGATACACGCGATCGAGCCGGGCGACATTCTCGCGACGGGAACGAATCACCGGGGCCTGAATGCATTTCAGGACGGCGACGTGGTCGAAGTCGAGACCGAAGGGCTGGGGCGCCTGAAGTTCAACGTCAAAGACGAGTTGAAGCGCACCTGGGGCCGAGATACACGCCTCGACCGCCAGAACAAGAAGCTCGAAGGTCAGACACCCCAGCTGACCGGAAAATACGCGAAGGGCGCGGCGTAAAACACGCACTCCAGGAGGCATGTCATGTCATTCTCACTGACCCTCAGCCACGTCGGCGTGTTCGTGACCGACATGTCTCGAATGGTGGATTTCTATTCGGGCTTTCTCGGATTTGCCGTGAGCGATCGCGGCGAGACGAGCACTGGCGGCGAGATCGTCTTCCTCACGCGAGACTCGAACGAGCATCACCAGCTGGTGCTCGCCAGCGGGCGCCCCGCCGACCTTCAGTACAACATCGTCAACCAGCTTTCATTCCGCGTGGACAGCCTCGACACCCTGAGAGAGCTGCAGCGCGGCATCAAGGACGAGCACGCGACCGAGCTCGGCCCGATCACGCACGGCAACGCGCTCTCGGTGTACCTGCACGATCCTGAAGGCAACCGTGTCGAGCTGCTGATAGACACGCCGTGGTACGTGCCTCAGCCGTGCCGCGTGCCGGTCGACTTCTCGCTGCCGGACAACGCGCTGTGGGCCGTGATCGAGCGCAAAGTCCGCGAGCTCCCGGGCTTCAGGCCGCGTGCGGAATGGAAAGCGGACATGGACAGGCGTATCGCTCAGGCGACCGCTGCGCGGCGCCGCGCAGCGGAACACGTCGTCGCGTGAAGCCGGCGCGTGGGCCCGCGCACCGTACGCGATAGCAAGCTGGCGAGCTCACCAAACGGCTGGCGCGTCACGGCGCATGCCGCGTTGGGGGTGCTGACGTTTGTGCTCGGTGCCCCAGGCTTCGCCGCCGAGAGCTATCCGGCCGCACGGCCGATCCGCCTCGTCTCGCCCTTTGCGGCAGGCGGCAGCACCGATACCGTCGGCAGGCTGCTTGCGCCCCGGCTCAGCGAGCGCCTGGGGCAGAATGTCATTGTCGAAAACCGCCCGGGCGCAGGCGGGCTGATCGGCACGTCGTACGTTGCCAAAGCGACCCCGGACGGCCACACGCTGCTCTTCATCAGCGGCGCTTTCACCGCGCATTCGGCGGTCACGAAGAATCTGCCTTACGACCCGGTGCGCGATTTCGCGTGGGTTTCGATGGTGCTCACCTACCCCTTCGTGGTCGTCGTGAGATACGACTCGCCGCTCCAGACGGTGAACAACCTCATCGCCGCGGCGAAAAAGAATCCGCGCAAGCTCAATTACGGATCGGTCGGAACGGGCTCCGTATTCCATCTCGCCGCGGAGCTCTTCGGCAGCATGACGGGAACCGAAATGACTCACGTGCCGTTCAAAGGCGGCGCCGAGCCGAACACCGAGCTCATCGCAGGACGCCTCGACGTCATCTTCACGACGACGACCACGGCTTTTCCGCAGGTCGAAGCGAAGCGCATGCGGGCGCTGGCCGTCACGTCGCTGCAACCCGCACCGCAGTTTCCCAACGTGCCGACGCTCGCGCAGACCGTGCCCGGCTACGAGGTCACCTCGTTCAACGGCATCGGTTCGCCTCGCGCGACACCGCCCGCCGCCATCGCGCGCCTGAACCGCGAGATCCGCGCGGTGCTGGAACAGCCCGACCTTCGCAAGCGGCTCATCGAGCAGGGCAATGAAGTGCATCCGACCACCCCCGAGGAGATGGCCCGCAAAGTAGCCGGCGAGATCGCCAAGTGGCAGCGCATCGTTGCGGAGCGGAATATCGACGTGCAGTAGGCCGGGCACGACTCGCAGCGAAGCAGCTGAAGCATGAACGACGCCGTTCCCCTTCGACCGTAGCCGCAGCGCGCCCGCTCAGCGCGCTCCGGCTTGGACGAGCGTATTGGTGATGCCTCGAGGCGCGGTCACCACACGGCTCGCGAGCTCCAGTCGATCGATGACTGCGGGGTTCGCCAGATTCTCGCGCTCGACAGCTCCGCGGCCGAGCAGATTCAGAATCTGAGTCGCCGCCGAAGTCCCCATGCGTGTCAGCGCCTCTTGCGTCATGGCGGACACGTGAGGCGTGACGATCACGTTGGGCAGCTTCAGGAGCGGGTTGCCGGGATCGGGCGGCTCTTCCGCGAAGACGTCCAGCCCCGCTGCGGCCAACTTCCCCGTCGTGAGCGCTTCGATGAGCGCTGCCTCGTCGACGACCGGACCCCGCGAAGTATTGATCAGGATCGCATCCGGTTTCATGAGCGCGAGCTCGCGCCTGCCGAGCAGCCCACGGGTGTGCTCATTGAGCGGGCAGTGCAGGCTCAGGATGTCGACGGTGCTCAGGAGGCGATCGAAATCGGTCTCCCACTGCACGCCTTCGACGGGCGGCCTCGGCGTGCGGGCATACGCGACGACGTGGGCGCCGAGCGCCGCAGCCATCGTCGCCACGCGCCGTCCGATCTGGCCGAAACCGACGATGCCCAGCCTGCGGCCGCGGAATTCGCGGCCCATGTAAGTGCCTTTTTCCCATTTGCCCGCCCGCAGCTCGCGCTCCAGACGCGGCAGTTCGCGCGCGAGGTTCAGCATGACGCCGATCGCGTATTCGGCAACCGGGTCCGCGTTGGCTCCGCCGGTGTTCACCACCGCGATACGCCGCTCCGTCGCGGCCTCGAGATCGACGCTGTCGATGCCGGCACCGTGCTTGGCGATAATCTTCAGCGTCGGGGTCGACTCGAGCACGCGGCGCGTAAATGGCGGCGACAGACGCATCAACACGCCGCCCACGCTTTCGCGCGTGATCGTTTCGATCAGCATGTCTTCGGTGATGGGCGGCGAGAGATAGACGACTTTCGCGCCGGCGTCGCTCATGATCTTCTTCGCGTCGTCGGAAACCTGCTCGTGGGTTACGAGGATTACCTGCTGCGTCATATCGGTTTTCTTTTTATGTTCCCACGATGTCATAGTGATCGCGGATTATGAGATAGCGAGAGTCGTCGTCCTGGCGGTAAGCCAGGATTCAGATTCAACTGTTTTGGAGAATCGATCGGACTCCTGGATCGCGCCTCGCGCGAACCAGGATGATCGCTTGCCGTGCGCGGGGTCAGCTGACTATGCCGATATTCCAGGGCACGAACTCGTGATCGCCAAGCCCGAGAAGCTCGCTCTTGCTCGGCTCTCCCGATGCAACGGCAAGCATGTACTCGAAGATGATCCTGCCCATCTCCTGCACGGTCGACGTCCCCTCGAGGATCGTGCCGCAGTTCACGTCCATGTCCTCTTCCATGCGCTGGAACATCGGGGTGTTCGTCGCAAGCTTGATCGACGGCACCGGTTTGGCCCCATAGCACGAGCCGCGGCCGGTGGTGAATGCGATCAGGTTCGCGCCGCCCGCGATCTGCCCGGTTGCCGAGCACGGATCGAATCCGGGCGTATCCATGAAGACGAAGCCTTTCTGCGTGACCGGCTCGGCGTAGCGATACACCTCCATCAGCGGACCGGTGCCGCCTTTCATCGAGGAGCCAAGCGATTTTTCGAAAATGTTCGCAAGCCCGCCGTGCTGGTTGCCGGGGCTCACGCGGCCGTTGATCTGCGCATCGCGCCCCGGCGTGTATTCGTCTTTCCACCAGCGGATGCGCTCGATCAGCTTTTCGCCGACTTCGCGCGAGCGTGCGCGCCGGGTGAGGGTGTGCTCGACGCCGTAAATCTCAGGCGTTTCGGAAAGGATTCCGGTGCCGCCGTGCCGGACCAGCAGGTCGACTGCGGCGCCCAATGCAGGATTTGCAGTAATCGCCGAGAAGCCGTCCGATCCACCGCATTGCAGGCCGACCGTGATGTGACTCGCCGGCACGCGGGTGCGGGTGACGCGATTCGCTTCGGGCAGCATCGCCTTGACCGCGGCGATGCCGGCCTCGATCGTCTTGCGCGTGCCGCCGACCTCCTGCATGACGAGCGTCTGCAACCGATCGCTCAGCTCGAGCTTCTGCTCCTGCATGAGGCCTTTGATCTGGTTGCGCTCACAGCCCAGGCCGATGATGAGCGCGCCGGCGATGTTCGGGTGTCGCGTGTAGCCCGCCATCGTGCGCCGCAGCAGGTCCATCGGCTCGCCCGTCATCTCCATCCCGCATCCCGTGCCGTGCGCGAAAGCGACGACGCCGTCGATGTTCGGATATTCGGCGAGCCGCTCGGGCGTGAAATATTCGGCGATCTTGTTCACCACCGTCGCCGAACAGTTCACGCTGGAGAGAACGCCGACGTAGTTGCGCGTGCCGACCTGGCCATTCTCGCGCACGATGCCCATGAACGTTGCACGCTCGCTTTCCGGGATCATCTCGACCGGCTTGTATTCCGACGCGTAGGCGTAGTCGCGATCGAATTCACGGAACTCCATATTGTGCGAGTGCACGAACGTTCCCGGGGCGATATCGGTCGAGGCGAAGCCGATGACCACGTTGTACTTCAGGATCGGCTCGCCGGCCTTGATCGCCCGCGCGGCGATCTTGTGACCCGCCGAGACCTGGCTGCGAATCGTGAGGCCTTCGCGCTCGAGTTTCGCGCCTATGGGCAGGTCGGCACGCGCGATGACGATGTTGTCGTTATCGTGCAGACGAATCGCAGCGCCGGCAGCGGGTTTCTCATGAATTTCGATCACGTGCACCTCCTGTGGATTTCCTGATCACCAGCGCATCGACCGCGAGCACACCGCTTTCGTACGCCATGAGGGGATTGACATCGATTTCCGCGATTTCATCACGGAACGCGTGCGCAAGCCACGACAACCGCACGATGGCGTCGACAAGCGCATCCAGATCCCGCGGCGCCTGGCCGCGAACGCCTTCCAGCAGCCTGTAAGCGCGCAGCTCCCGAAGCATGACGCGGGCCTCGAGGGGATCCACCGGGGCGATGCGATACGCGACATCGCGCAGCACTTCGACGTGGATTCCGCCGAGCCCGACGGCAATGACCGGGCCGAAAATGGGGTCGGATGTGACACCCAGCATCATTTCCACCCCCGCCGGCGCCATTTCCTGGACCAGGACGCCCGCGATCTGCGCCTCGGGGCTGTGGCGGCGCGCAGCGGCGACGATCTCCTGGAAAGCGCGGCGTATCCCCGCCTCGTCGACCAGACCGAGCCGTACACCCCCGGCTTCGGTTTTGTGAGCGATATCGCGCGACTCGATTTTCAGCGCAACGGGACAGCCGATTTCCCGGGCGCAGGCCACCGCTTCATCGGCGTTGCGCGCGAGCCGCTCTTTCGTCACGGGTAGGCCGAAGGTGTGCAGCAGCGCTTTTGCCTCGCGCTCGGTCAGGCCTGAACCACGCCCCGCCTGTGCGGGCAGCAAAGGCCGGGCAAGTGAGTCGGGGTTTGCCGCCTTGGCGTCCTTTACGGCTAGCGGTGCCGGGCGAACGAAACGGTCTCGTCTTCGAAAGGTTCCGAGAAATTCCTGGTACCCGACGGCATTGCGAATGGCCGTCAGGCAGGTCACCACGTCGCGATACGCCGGAACGCCGCTTTCCACGATGCGCTCGACCGTGTACGCGGGGTCCTCGAGGCAGCCTCCGGTGACGAGCACCACAAACGGCTTCGTGCTTTCCTGCGCGAGGCTCACCGCCGCTTCGAGCTCCGCTTTGCGCGGGAACGTGAAAACCGGCGCCATCACATCGACGTGCGCGTCGGCGCTGATCGCTTCGAGCGCGCGCCTGAACAGATGCGGCTGGCCACTCGCCAGTGATGTGACATCAGTCGGATTGGTCAGTGTGCCATAACCGGGCAGCAGCTCGGAAAGCGCATCCTGAGTCGATGCGGTGTAAGGCGCCCACTCGAGGCCGATGCTCGCGCCTACGTCCGCCATCTGCACCACGTTACCGCCCGAGAGCGACATCGAAGCGATGCGCCGGCCCCTGGGCCAGCGCTTGCCGCGCAGTGCGATTGCCGTTTCGTAGAGGTCCTTCGAATCGTTCACGCGTATCAGACCGAACTGCCGGCACGCCGCGTCGAAGACCTCGTCGGCGCCGGTCATGGCACCGGTATGCGACGCGGCCGCACGGCTCCCCACTTCGGTGCGCCCGAATTTGAGCACGACGATCGGTTTCTCGAGCTCAGCGGCGCGCTCCGCGACATCCATGAACTTCGCGCCGTCCTTCACAGCTTCGAGCGCCATCATCAGCACATGAGTCGATTCGTGCTCGACCATGAAGCGCGCGAAATCCATCGCGTCCAGATCCGCTTCGTTGCCGCTGCTCACCGAAAAATTGATACGCAAGCCCGCCTGCATCGCACGCCACATCACGTTAACGGTGCCGAGCCCGCCGCTCTGGCTCACCACACCCACGTTGCCCGGCCGCGCCATTTCCGGCGCAAGACTGCTGCTCGCGGTGATCGCAAACTGGTCGTTGAAGTTGATGAGGCCGTAGCAGTTCGGGCCCATCACCCGCATGCCGCTTACGCGCGCGAATCGCGTGATCGCGTCCTGCATCGCGCGCCCTTCAGCCGTTCCGGTCTCGGCGAAACCCGCGGTAAAGACGGTCGCATAGGGAACGCCAAGCGCGTGACACTCGCGCAGCACGTCGAGCACTTTGCCGGCGGGCACGATGAGGCCGACGTGATCCGGTGTCTCGGGCAGGTCGGAAACCGTGTGAAAACACGGCATGCCCCAGATTTCGTCACGTTTCGGATTGACCGGCAGGATGCGCCCGCCGAATCCGAACTTCAGCATCTGGCGCAACAGCCTGCCCCCGAAGCGCGTGGTGTCTTCGGTCGCGCCTACAATAGCGACCGCCTGGGGCGCGAAGAAGCGCGTCAGATCTGGGGGTGCGGAGTGGGGGCTCATGCGAGTCGCCGCTGTGTGCCGCGGCGAACGATAGACGAGGAAGCGCGATTTTATACCAGCATCCCGCGGTAAACGGTCTGGCGTGAATTTCCAGCCCATGACCCGACCCGCTCCTGATCCTGCCCGCTCTGCCGCCGTGATCGGCGCCGGGCCCGCGGGCCTGATGGCTGCCGAAGTGCTGGCCGGCGCCGGCGTGCGCGTCGCGGTGTACGAGCGCATGCCGTCAGTCGGGCGCAAGCTCCTGATGGCCGGCAAAGGCGGGCTCAACATCACCCACACCGACGAGCGCGAGGTCTTCCTCGCTCGCTATGGCGCGCATCGCGGGCAACTCGAAAGCGCGCTGCATGCTTTCGGTCCGCAAGCCCTGTGCGACTGGGTGCACGGGCTTGGAATCGCGACTTTCGTCGGCACTTCCGGGCGGGTATTTCCGCACGAGATGAAAGCCGCTCCGCTGCTGCGCGCGTGGCTGCACCGGCTGCGCGAGAGCGGCGTCGGCGTGCACGTTCGCCACCGCTGGACCGGATGGAGCGACACCGGCGAGTTACGCTTCGACACGCCCGAAGGCGAAAGCCGCGTGCGGCACGATGCCGTCGTGTTCGCGCTGGGCGGGGGAAGCTGGCCGAAGCTGGGTTCGGACGCGGCATGGGTCGCGCCGCTCGGTGCCCGCGGCGTGCAGATACGGCCATTGGCGCCTGCGAACTGCGGATTCGACCTCGCGTGGAGCGAGCACTTCAGGTCGCGCTTCAGCGGACAGCCGGTGAAACCCGTCGTCGCCGCATACACCGACGCACAGGGCATCACGCATCACCGGCAAGGTGAATTCGTCGTCACCGATACCGGAATCGAAGGCGGACTCGTTTACGCGATCAGCGCGCCCCTGCGCGATGCCATCGCAGCAGCAGGAACGGCCGCCTTCACGCTCGATCTCGCGCCTGGTCACACCCTGGAGCGGCTGACTGCCGCGCTGTCGCGCCCCCGGGGCTCGCGCTCGATGGCGAGTCACATCCAGAGCAGCACCGGCCTCAAAGGCGTGAAGACGGGATTGCTGCGTGAAGTGCTTCCGGCGGAAATCTTCGACGCACCCGCGCGTCTTGCGGCAGCGATCAAGATGCTTCCTCTGGTGCTCGTGGCCACGCGGCCGCTCGAGGAGTCGATCAGCACCGCGGGCGGTGTGGCCTTCGAGGGCCTCGACGAGCGGCTGATGATCATCTCGCTGCCCGGCACTTTCTGCGCAGGCGAGATGCTCGACTGGGAAGCGCCGACGGGCGGCTATCTGCTCACCGCGTGCTTCGCGACGGGACGCGCCGCCGGGCTGGGTGCGGCGCAGTGGCTGGCGGAAGGGCTCGCGCCAGCCCCTTGAGCCGCTGCCGTTTCGTGCCGAGCGCGGTGTTACGCAACCGGGAGGGAAACGGGCAAATCCGCGGGTGGCGTCTGCGCGCGCCGGTTTCGGTCGGGCGCAGCGTGGCGCCGACTCCAGAAGGGAAAATCGCGCCATCGCTGTTCGGCTGCGTAATATCTCGCGCGGGATTCGAGGTAGCCATCGAACTGCGCGTGGACCGCTCGTGCGTAGTCCCTGACGGCGTCGTCGTTTCCACGCAGTGCCCGGTCGATCGCGTGAGCGGCGTCGATTCCCGATTCCAGCGCCTTGCATATCCCCTGCCCCGACAGCGGGTCCCATGCCGACGCGGCGTCGCCGGCGAGCAGCCAGTCCGGCCCGCTCACCGACACGTGCATCGAGGTGACCGCAGGCCACACACATGTCGACTTCGCCTCGGTCAGCGGCCGTACTCGCGCGCTCGTGTATGGCGCATCCCGCAGCTGGCGTTGGAGGAATGCCCTGAGCCCGCCGCGTCCGCCGTGTACGAGATCCGAATCGGTCATGAAGACCGCGATCCGGCGCTCGTTGGGAAGACAGGCCGAGTACCACCAGCCCTGCGGGACCGACTCGATGAGCGTCGAGTCGTCTCTCGCGAGATCGCCGGCGTCATCGTAAAGCGCCGCGATGCCGACCAGCCGGTCGTGGACGATCGGCAATCCTGCCAGATGTATCTTTCGCGTGTTGCGCCCCGTCGCGTCGACCAGAAACCGACACGAGACGTGTTCCTGCGACTCGCGCGAGCCGGCGTGCAGGCTCATGCGCCAGCCCCCCGCACTGTGCACGCAGTGGCGCACCTTGATGCCTTCGAGCACCAATGCACCTCGCGCCCGGCATTCCTCCGCGAGCATGCGATCGAAACGGGTGCGGTCGATGTGCCAGCCATTGCCGTATGGGCTGGTGATGAAATCGTTCCAGCGCGCAGTCCCATCGCCCCACACCGAGACGGTGGCGGGTGAAGCCAGATGGCCTCCCTGTTCCAGGCGCGCGACGAGGCCGAGCCTGGCGAGGGGAACGCGGGCGCGCGGCGGCAGCGTTTCGCCGATGCGGTTTTGCTCATAGCGCGTGCGCTCGATCACGAGCACGTCACGCCCGGCAACGGCCAGCTGCATCGCCGTGGCGGCGCCCGCAGGGCCCCCGCCGATGACGATCACGTCATACATGTCGTCGGTCATTGCTAAGGGGCGGTGTCGGGCGGGAAGTGGGCGGTGCGCTGATCCGAATCGGGCAGGGTGCGTTCGGTTTCGCCGCAATAGTAGTAGCGCTTGATTCCGAACGCGTCGACCTGGACATCGTAGACGCGCTCTTCCATCTCCTTGTTCGTCGCGTCCGAGGTCGGAAACGCTTCGAGACGGCGTACAACACCGAGCGTCGACCAGCGCGTGACCATGTCCAGACCGTCGGCGACACCATCATCCCAGCGCACGGTCCAGTCGGACTGCGAATCGATGATGATCGCGGGGGGATGATCCCGATGGAAAACATCGTCCGGCCGGTTCGCCGGCCACCATGCATTCTCCCTGCCCTGCTGGCAGAGATAAAAATCGTTCTGCCACGGCACGCAAAGCCCTTCGGTGATCTGGCCGGGGACCAGGCCCTTGAACCGCGGGTCGTCCGGTGACTGCGGCGCGTTCGGCGAGCCGTCTTCGCGGATGTGCAGCCGGAATGGCTGTTTCGGATCGTATATCCGCCGGTTGCCGACGATCCGCGGCACTTCGATCCCGGGTTGAAAGGCACCGCCGCAACACGCTTCAAGCGCAATACGATCGAGTGCGTCGCACGGATATTCTGAGCGTTGCGCGCCCTCCCGCTCAAAGTCCCCGTTCGCCCAATTGCGCATGTGCTCGTACTGGTAACTCAGAAGGGGAAGCACATCGGATTCATAGCCGATCGGGTTGGGGCGCGGATGCACGTCGTCGTTGTAAAGCCGCGGCATGAAAACCTGTCGCAGCTTGTCGCGGGCCTCTCCCGGCGGTGGCGCGAGATGCGCGAACAGCATAGGACGCAAGGGCTTTGCATCGATCGAGTCGGGATTTCCGAGATCCTTGAGTCCTTTCGCGCTTGCCCAGCTTCGGTGGCGATCCTGGGTTTCAGCGCGGACTGTCGGGCCGTTGACCCACCGATACTGTCGCACACGCCGAAGTATCGGCGCGATGTCGCGCAGGAAACCGGTTGGGCTTTCGGTCGCGAGCTTGTTGTCGATCGCCGCCTGGCGTGCGACTTCATAAAACGTGATGAAGCTGCGCACCTCGGGTGCAAAGTCGAAAGGCGCGACGATCACCCACGCCGGTTTAGCCGCAACTGCAGGCTGTCCCTTCGCAATCACACTCGCGTATACAGGCCCGTCGCTCGTGTCGTCGTACCATCCGTCGCTGTCGGCGAAATGGCGTTCATCGGCGAGCGGCTCACCGGACGGCACGCTTTCGGCCTTGCCATGACCACCGAGCACATAGAGGTGCTTGCCACGAACCCACGCGTTGCCCAGCTTCACGTCCTGCTTGAGAAACGTCCCCCTCAACACGTGCCCGGGCGAGCAGTCCTTCGTGATGGTTTGCGCCCGCGCGTCTATGATCAGATCGGACGCCTTCTTGCCTGCGTTGCGTCGATACTTGTCCGCCGGTTTTTTCTTGCGATGGAAGAACCGCATCGCTGCGCCTTTGCGGTTCGCAAGATGCACTTTCCATTCGATCGTCACGTCGTCGCCGGTCACCTCATGCTTGGCAACGACTTTCCCATCCGGACCCCGCTTCACGTGGAAAACGCGGAAGCGCACACCCTGCCTCAGCAGCCTTCCATGCGCATCGCGAAAAGTCGCAGGCGGCGGGGTCGTCGATATGTCGGGGAGCGACTTTCCGACCCGGTACGCCTCTTCGCCGAGCGCGGGCTCCGGGCCGAGGAAATAGCCGGTTCTGCTGTTTCCCAGACGGGCGATTCCGATAGCCGGATGAATCTCGTATTCGTCAGTGGCGGCCATTCCTGCCCCCTTCTAAAAATCGGTTTCGTGCTCGAGCGTGTGCATGATCGGATGCGGCGTCTGCAGCGCGAGAACAATGGAGTTTTTGTCGGTATGGTTCACATAGCGGTGTATGTCGCCTATACGCACCAGCGCGGTATCGCCCGGACTGATGGTTCCGGAGCGGCGTGCCTCGCTCCAACCCTTCACCGCTTCACCGCCCTGGTTCCACCGCTTGTCACGCGTGTAGGTGAGGGTCTTGCCCTTCATCCCGAGCATGAACTCCACGCTATACGGGTGAAAATGGGCGGGATTCTCCTGCCCGGGGCCGAAGCAGTACGCAGTGAGGTGAAAATCGCTTTTCGCGATATTCGGGTCGCCCGCAGGCGTGACTGCATCGCGGCCCCAGATTCGGATTCGGGTGGCGCGATGAGCCTTTTCCTCGTCGAACCGGTACAACACGATGCCGGTTTCGGGGTCGATCGCCTTGTGATCGGGATGCAAGTCTTTGCGCCACGGGAACGGTCGCTGAGGGGTTCCGCTGAAAGCACCGCTCAGGGTCTGCACTGGCTTGCCGCACCACGCATGCACCATGAGCAACACGCAATGCGCGCGGGGTGATCCACGAGACGAAGGCGGATCGGCGAGAAATTCGTAGAGTGCACCCCGCGGCACGACGAATGAAGTATAGGTATCCACCGCAACGGGCTCGTACGGAGGATCCCAGCTTGCAATTTTTCCAGCCGAACGCTCGGCGATCTTCGCAGTGCCTTTTCCCCGCCAGCAGATCACCATGGTCATGTGCCCGGGATGATGGCGCGCCTTTATTTTTCCGCCCTGCCTGACGGCACACACGGTCACGCTCAGATGCTTGCGCGTCGCGGCCGGGCGCCACAAAAGCGCTTCGGCGAAATCTTTGGCTGGCGGAATCTGGATCGTGCTTGCTGTCTCGTCGATCGAGCGCGTTTCGAGTGCAGGCATGCCTTTCCCCTGTTTGATCGGCCACCTCGCGGGGCGGCGCGCGAACCCATTCTCCAGTCGAGTCCGGCGCACGGTCAATAGGCCGAATTACGCCCATGCGCCTATACCCGAGGGGCCACTGGAGGCTAACCGCCGGGTGCGTTAAGCTTGGGACGGACTTCCTTTCAGGAGCCTCGTTATGCCATACGCGTACGGCCCCTTGCGGAGCGCTTCGGTCCGGCTCTGCGCCGTGGCTCTCGCGGCGCTTGCATTCGCAGTCACGCCCGCGCGCAGCGCCGAGATTCGGATCGGCGGCGCCGGCACCACACTCGGCACGATGAAAGCGCTGGGGGATGCCTACACGAAGCTGCACCCCGAGGTGAGCATCACGGTTCTTCCCAGCCTCGGCGCAGTGGGTGGGGTCAATGCCCTGCTCTCCGGCGCTGCCGACCTCGCGACCAGCACGCGCAAACTGACTGAAAGCGACCGCGCGAACGAAGTCGTGACGACCGAGGTCGCCCGCATCCCGTTTGTTTTCGCCGTCTCCGCCAGGAACAATGCGGGCAACGTGACGAGTGCGCAGCTCCTCGAGATATACCAGGGCAGGATGACCGTCTGGCCTGACGGCACGCGCATCAGGCTCGTGCTTCGCCCACCCAGCGTCTCCGACACGATTTTCCTCAAAGATCTTTCAGCGGACTGGAAGAGAGCCATGCTCGAGCTCGAGACCAGGCCGGGCATGCTGGTGGTCGCCACCGCGCAGGAAGCAGCCGATCGGGTCGAGAAAACGCCCGGTGCGATCACGACCTCTGCGATCAATCTCATCATGACCGAGAAGCGCGCAATGAAACCGCTGCGCGTCGACGGCGTCGCGCCGACTTCGGCAAACGTCGCCGACGGCAGTTACAAGTTCTACAAGCCGGTGATACTCGTTACATTGCCGACACCCTCCCCTACGGTCAGCGAGTTCGTGAAGTTCGTTCAGTCTAAAACCGGCAGCGAGATCCTGACCCGCACCGGCCACACGCCGATGGCTGCCCGGCGGTGAAACCGCTGCAGGACCGGGCGCCTGTCGCAAGCATCATCACCTGGGTAGCCGCGATCGTGGCACTGGCCGTCGCGCTCATACTGCCGCTGGGATACTTCACCATCGTTTACAACGCCCTGAAAGGCGAGCTCGCGACCGAGGCCGAAGTCCGCTCGGGCATGCTGAGCCAGTTCGTCGGCAGCAACCCCGATCTGTGGCGCTTCGACCGCCACCATATCGAGGAGCTCCTTTCCCGGGCCCCGCTGATACGCGCAGGCCAGGTCAACCGCCTGCTCGCGGCCGATGGCAGCGTGATCGCCGAAATGGGCGGGCACCCTCGCGCGCCGTCCCTCTCGTTCGCCGCAGGGGTGTTCGATGCGGGCGAGCGCGTGGGCGAGTTGCAGATCGTGCGCTCCACACGTCCGCTGTGGCAGCACACCGGGATCGCAGCGGTGACGGGGCTGCTCCTCGGGGGTCTCGTTTTTTTCGTGCTGCGCGTGCTGCCGATGCGCGCGCTGCGCCTGGCGCTGGAGGCCTTGAACCACGAAGTAAGCCGGCACGCCGCGGCGCGCAGCGACGCGGAAGCCGCGAACCGCGCAAAATCACAGTTCCTGGCCGCCGCCAGCCACGACCTGCGTCAGCCGCTGCACGCGCTGGGTCTCTATGCCGCCGTCCTCGAGGGGAAGGTCGATCAGCCCGAGGTGCGCGAGCTCACGCGCAGCATCAATTCGTCGGTCGATGCGCTCGAGAATCTGTTCAGCGCGATCATGGATATTTCCAAGCTCGATGCAGGCGTGCTCGAAACCAATATCACGACGTTTCGTATCGACGCGCTGCTCGAAAGGATAAACGCCGAATTCGGCCCGTCCGCGCGCACCAAGGGCCTGGAGCTGCGCGTTCACCTTTCTCACCGCGCGGTGATAAGCGATGCGATCCTCCTGCAGCGCATCGTGAACAACCTCGTGGCGAACGCCATACGCTATACCGACGCGGGCGGCGTGATGGTCTGCTGCCGGGCGCGCGGTGCGAACGTGAGCATCGAAGTATGGGATACCGGAATCGGTATTGCACCCCACGAGTTGCCGCGCATCTTCGAAGAGTTCTACCAGATCGGCAACAAGGAGCGCGATCGGAGCAAGGGCCTCGGACTCGGGCTTGCGATCGTGCGCCGCCTGAGCGTGCTGCTCGGCTATCGCATCGATGTGCGTTCGAGGATCGGCAGAGGTTCCTATTTTTCAGTCGAAGTGCCTTTGGACCCGGCGTTCGACGTGGCGGTTCGTGCGCCCGGGCCACGGGCGGTCACGCGCCTCGATGGCAAGGTCGTGGTGGTTATCGACGACGAGCGCGCCGTACGCGACAGCATGGGCATGCTGCTCCGGCAATGGGGTTGCGAGCCGGTGACCTCGGCGTCGCTCGAGGAGGCCCAGGAGGCGCTCGAGCGGCGAGGCTTGCGCCCGGACGGCATCATCGCGGATTATCGTCTGCGCGAAGGTGTGGGGACGGCGGCAATCGAAGCACTGCGGCAACGCTACGGTAGCGCCGTGCCGGCCGCCATCATCACCGGCGACATCGGCGCCGAAAGACTCGCGGAGTTCGCCTCCAGCGGATATCGGCACCTGAACAAACCGGTACCGCCCGCGCAATTGCGGGCTTTGCTCGACGCGTTGCTGACCGAGTGAGAGCGCGCCGCGGGTGCGCGCCAATGAGCGGCAAGTCCCTCCAGGGAACCGACGGGCAGGCAGGCTACTTTCTAAGCCCGTGAAGAATCACGAAGTTGGGGCGGCCGGCTCGGCTGCCGTCTTGCGTCCTATAGGTGTGAGCATCAGTCCCAGCCGGCTCACCGCGACCACGGCCTGCGTGCGGTTCATGACCCCGAGCGCCTTGAGGATCGCGGCCACGTGGATCTTCACCGTGCCCTCCGCGAGATTGAGATCACGGCAAATCACCTTGTTGGGCTTGCCCTGAACGAGCAGCGCCAGCACTTCGGTCTGCCGCGGCGTGAGGCCCAGGTCGACCGGACTGGTACGCGACTGATAAGGCGCTTCGCCTTGCGCGAGCGCCGGCGCAGCAGCCGGCTGCGACAATATCTCCGCCGGCAGGTAGACGCCGCCCGAAAGCACCAGCTTCAAAGCCCCGATCATGACGCGGCTCGGTTGCGTTTTCGGGATGAAACCCATCGCGCCCAGGTCCAGCGCACGCATGACGTCGTTGCGGTCTTCCGATGCGGAGAGCACGACCACCGGGATTCCGGGGTGCATTTCCCGCAACGACTCGAGTCCCGCCAGTCCGCTGGTGCCGGGCATGCGCAGGTCGAGCAGCACGAGGGCGAGATCCGGCTCGCGCTCGACGGTCGCCAGGGCATCTTCGCAGTTGCCGGCCTCGAGGACCTGGATGTCGGAATCGAGCTGCTGCAGCACCGATCTCATCGCTTCGCGGATCAGCGGATGATCGTCTACCACGAGGATTTTCACATGTGCCTCCTGCAGGGTCGCAACCTGCCCCGTAGAAGCACGGGAGCGTCCGGTCGCCTAGTGGCCTGTATCAGTGATTTCGAGAGTAACGTTCGCAACGGCCGCCCGCTCGGGAGCGCGCCCGTCGCTCGCCGGTAAGGTGGTACGGGTTCTAAGGGTACGCTCCACTAGTCTATTACCAACGCGAGGGCCGGTGTAGCCCGTGAAACACGCCCCGTTCAGGGCGGCGCTGCGAGCGCGCCACGGGATGTAATGGACGGCCTGCCCGGCTCTGCTACTATGATCGGCTCATGGCGACAACCATGGCGCTCGAGAGAGGAGACCACACTATGAGCATCACGCTGAGCCCCATCACGCCTGACTTCGCCGCGGAAGTAGGGGACGTCGATCTCAGCCGGCTCACCGGGAGCGACGTGTCGGAGATCAAGCAGGCTTTCTGGAAATATGCCGTGCTCGTTTTCCCGGACCAGGACCTGACGCCCGAGCAGCATCTCGCATTCTCGGAGCAGTTCGGGCCGGTCGAAATGGATCGCGTACTCGACCCCAAAGTCTCGCCGCCCCGGCTGAGCGTCAGTTTCGCCGACATCTCGAACCTCACGTCGGATGGAAAAATCTGGGGTGAGAACAGCCGTCAGCGCATGTACAAAGCCGGTAACAGGTTGTGGCACACCGACAGTTCTTTCAAATTCCGACCGGGACTGTGCTCCCTGCTGTATTCGCGCACCATCGCGCCGGTGGGCGGGCACACCGAATTCGCCGACCAGCGCGCCGCATACGACGCGCTTCCCGCTGCGATGAAAAACAGGCTGAAGGGTCTGATCGCGGAGCATTCGATCGCCACGTCGCGCCAGCGCAGCGGCTTCGCCGAATTCACGACTGACGAAGGAAAACGGCTGCCTCCGGTGCCGCAGTTGCTGGTCCGCACGATCCCCGAGAGCGGCAGGAAATCGCTTTACATCGCCTCCCACGCCGGACGGATTTTCGGCATGCCGGAGGCCGAAGGCCGAAGGCCGCGCACTGATCGACGAGCTCATCGCGCATACCTCGCAGCGGCAGTTCGTCTACACGCATCGCTGGCGCGCGAAAGACCTCGTGATGTGGGACAACCGATGCACGCTGCATCGCGGCACCGATTACGACGACCTGCGCTGGGTGCGGGACATGCACCGCACCACGGTCAGCGACGTGGCCAACACGTGCGAGCAGGAAGGCGTTGCCGTGCCTGTCGCTGAAGTCACGGCGTGACGCGGTGACGGCAAACGGGCAGGAGCTCGCCGGAAAAGTCGCACTGGTCACGGGCGGTGCGATCAACATCGGGCGCGCGATTTCGCTCTCGCTCGCCGATGCGGGCGCCAAAGTCGCAATCAACACCCGCAGCTCGCGGGAAGCCGCCGACAGTGTCGCCAGGCAGATCCGCGAGTCCGGCGGTGATGCCGGGGTGTTCATGGCCGACATCTCCGATGCCGCGTCGGTGGCAGCGATGCGCGACGGTGTCCTGGAGCGATATGGCCGCGTGGATATCCTCGTCCTCAACGCGTCACAGCGCCGCGAGGTTCGCTTCGTGGATATGACCTTCGAGGAGTGGCGCAGCACCATGGCCATCACGCTCGACGGATCTTTTCACTGCATCAAGGCATGCCTGCCGTCGATGATCGAAAACGGCGGCGGCAACATCGTCACCCTCGCGGGGGATGCCGTACTCCTCGGCAACTCGGGCAAGGCGCACAACACGACCGCGAAGAACGGGCTCGTGGGGCTTACCCGCGTGCTGGCCAGGGAGCTCGCCGAGCATGGCATACGCGTGAACTGCGTGTCGCCGGGAAGTATCAACACGACGCGCCCGGCGCACCGCTCGGAACGTGAAAGTCCCAGGAAAACGATTCCGCTCGGACGCCTGGGCGAAAGCGAAGAGATCGCGTCGGTCGTGCGCTTTCTGTGCGGCCCCGGTGGCGGCTTCATCACCGGCCAGACGCTGCACGTCAACGGTGGCGCGATGATGTTTGCATGACCCTGGCAGCGACCAGCCTGTTCTTCTTTTAAAACCGTTGCTGCGGCTCGACGTCGCAGAGCGGTGGGTAGAGAGCCGAACGTAGAGAGGTTACGACGAGAGACCCGGGTTCCTCCCGGTTCGTTATGAAGGTGGTCCGACGATAGGAGGGTTCGACATGAACGACACGGTAGCCGCAACCACGCATCTCAGTCCCGAAACCGTTCTCGCGCAGATGAAGCAGCACGGCGTAACGCACGTCGTATGGCTGCCCGACAGCGAGACGAACTGGCTTTACATGCTCATGAAAGCGGAGCCGTCGATCACGCTCGTTGCGGTGCCGCGTGAAGGCACGGCGGCGGCGATCGCATCGGGTCTGTATGCCGGCGGGAAGAAGCCGCTCATCCTGATCCAGAATACGGGTCTGATGGAATCCGGCGACTCGATCCGCGGCTGGCTCCTCGGCATGGAGGTTCCGGTGGTGCTGATGGTGGGCCTGCGAGGCTGGACGCGCCACGGCGTGACGACAGACACCGCCGCGGTCTACACCGAGCGCTTCCTGAACGCTTTCAACATCAACTATTACCTCGTCGAGAACGACGCCGATGCCCCGCGCATCGACGTGGCGTTCAAGGAAGCCGAGAAAACCAAACGGCCCGTTGCGATCCTCGTCGGCGACGAGTATCACGGCTTCGTCGCGAAATAGGAGATCGATCATGTTCGACACCGCAGATATGCTGAAGATTTTCGCCAAACACCGCGGCGACGCGATCGTCGTCTCCGGGCGTGGCGGCAAGCACTGGATCAACATCAGCGATACACCGCTCGACATTCCGCTCGGCGACCCCGCGATGGGCGGGCACTGCGGCTTCGCGTTCGGGCTGGCGATGGCGCTCCCGCACCGCAAGATCGTTCTCTTCGATTCCGAAGGCGATCTCCAGATGAGCCTCGGGGTGCTCATCACCGTGGCTGAGCAGAAGCCGGTGAACTTCTATCACTTCCTGCTCGATAACGAGTGCTACGCGACGACGGGCGGGCAACCGGTGCCGAATGCGAAGGACGTCAAGTACGACGAGATGGCGCGCGCAGCCGGTTATCCGCGGGCTTTCGCGTTCGACCAGCTCGACGCGTTCTCGAAAGCGCTGCCGGACATCCTCGAGAAAAAAGGGCCGGTGTTCGTCGCGATGAAGGTCAATCCCGAAGTCGAGAACGAGGCGATCGGTAACCGCAGGCGGTGGCGCACCAAATCGCAGGTGCAGGTGATTTCGGAGCTGAGGAAAGAGCTCCAGATCGCCTGAGCTGCGTTCGGCACGGTGAACGAACAGGGGGAAACCTGGCAGTCCCGGTCATGAGCTCGCGGGAAACTCCGTTCGTTCTGAGCCCTTCGACACGTTCAGGACAAGCCACGGCCACCGGTGTCGAAGTTGAAGGATGGACGACGAACAATGCCCTTCATGCTTCGACTTCACATCGCTACGCTCACGACGAACGGACAGCGAAATAGGCTGCGAACTTCGGAATCACGGCACCAGGTTTCCCTCGCTGCGCTCGGTCCCGCCGATCACGAACAGAGGGAAGTCTGGCAGGCTGATGCAAAACCGCACGCGCCTTTCGACAATCGGCTCGAGGCAGGTTCCCGATATGCCTTTTTCGTTTATCCGTTCGTCGTGAGCGTAGCGCGGCGAAGTCGAAAGATAAACCGCCTGACTCGGCACGCGCTGCGCAGACTATGCGCCCAGCCGGGCACAGCGTTCACACCTTCGAC
>JBKJKJ010000399.1:0-4491 GCA_046597455.1 Burkholderiales bacterium | reverse complement strand
ACTGCCGATTATCGCGAGCTGCTCAAGCGTCCGGAAGTCACCGCCGTGATCGTCTCGACCGACGAGCACCTGCACGTCGGCCCGATCATGGCGGCGCTCGAGCGCAAGCTGCCGATGATGATCGAGAAACCACTCGCGACCGATCTCGCGGAATCCGCCGCGGTGCTCGCCGCGATCGAGAAAGCGGGTGTGGACGCGGTGATCGGTTACACGCAGCGTTTTCGCCGACGCTGGCTGGTCGCCAAGGAGAAAGTTCGCACCGGCGCGCTCGGCGATGTCACGATGGTGACGTCCCGCGCGTTCATGAACCGGCTGGTCGCCATCGACAACTACAAACGCACTGCCGATCCCTCGCAGATCTCGCCCATGGTGATCTCGGGCACTCACGCGCTCGACATCGTCATGTGGCTGATGGAATCCAAGAAACCGGTCGAGGTCTACGCCCGCTCGGTCGACAAAGCCCTGGGCCCCACATGGAAGGGCATCGACGGTACCGGCTACGTCATCACCTTCGAAGACGGCTCGATTTATCACGGGGCGATCTCGTGGGCGTTGCCCGAAGTCTGGCCCGGCGCGGTATACAGCCTCGAGGTCGGCGCGGTCGGCACCGAAGGCGTGCTCACGATCGACGACACGCATCGGGATATCGTGCTCGCCGTCAACAAGGCGCAAGGCGAAGGCTACGCCCCGCACGAATCGCGACGCGTCGACTTCCTGACGAGCTACCCGGTGGGCGATATGGCGCTGGGCGAGCTGCGCGGCCCGATGCGCGAAGAAACCAACTCGTGGCTCACGCGCCTGTCGATGGGTGTCACGACCCAGCACGCCACTGCCGCGGAAGGCCATAACCGCTTGATGCTGACGAAGGCGATCGACCTCTCGGCCCGGCTGAAGAAGCCGGTTGCGTTGCCGATCGATGCAGAAGACGAGAAGCGCGGCCGTTAGAGCGGCGCTAAAAACCGAAGGAGGAAAGCAACATGATGAAACTGACATTGCGCCGGACGGCCGTAGTTGCTGCACTGGGGCTTACTACCGTCATTGCGCATGCCGCAGACGGCGATTACCCGAACCGGCCGGTACGCATGGTCGTGCCTTTCGCGCCGGGCGGCGCGTCCGACTTCGTCGGGCGCATCATTCAGCCCGCGCTGGCCGAGCAGCTCAAGCAGCAGGTGGTCGTCGACAACCGCGCGGGCGCGGCAGGCAATATCGGCGTGGAGGTCGCAGCGCGGGCCACGCCGGACGGTTACAACTTCCTGCTGGGAAACGTCGGCACGATGGCGATCAACCCGAACGTCTTCACCAAATTTCCGGTGCGGCCGTTGCGTGACCTCCAGGGCGTCACGCAGGTCGTCGACGTGCCGGGGTGCTTCGTCATCCATCCATCCCTGCCCGCCAAGAACCTCAAGGAAATGATCGCCTATCTCAAGGCGAACCCCGGCAAGCTCAATTACGGCTCGCCGGCGCCGAGCAGTGCGAATCGGCTCGAGATGGAAATATTTCAGATGGCGACCGGGACCAAGGCGGAGCAGATCAATTACAAAGGCGGCGCCGGACCTGCGATGATCGGTCTGCTCGGCAACGAAGTGCAGATGATGTTCGTGACTTTTTCGTCCGCGCTGACTTTCGCCAAACAGGGCCGGGTGCGGATGCTCGGCGTGATTTCGCCGCAGCGCATACCCGCGATGCCCGATGTGCCCACCATGCGCGAGCAGGGCCACGATATGGTCGTCGGCTCGTGGCAGGGCATATACGTGCCCAAAGGCACTCCTGCTGCCGTCACCAGCCGCTTGTTCAAGGCGACCCACGAGGCGATGAAGAATCCCGACGTCGCAAAACGCCTGAGCGACGGCGGTGTGACGATCATTACGAGCAGCTCGCCAGCCGAGTTCCGCAAGTTCTGGGAAGGGGAAAACGCGCGCTTTGCGAAAGTGATCAAGGATGCACATATTGAAACCGAATAGATCGATCGCCCGATCGCACCAACAGGAGCACCCATGAAACTGGGCATGTTCATGATGCCGCTGCATCCGCCGGGACGCAGCTATCCGGAAACACTGCGCGAAGACCGCGAGGCCGTGTTGCTCGCCGACCGGCTGGGGTACGAGGAAGCATTCGTCGGCGAGCATGTCACCGATACGGCCGAGACCGTAACCTCCAGTCTCATGTTCCTCGCAAGCCTCGCGCACGACACCAAGCGCATCAAGCTCGGCAGCGGCACGATCAACATGCCCAACAGCCACCCTGCTGCGGTTGCAGCACAGGTCGCGATGATCGACAACATGCTCGAAGGCCGCTTCATCATGGGCATCAGCCCCGGCGGCCTCGCATCGGACGCCGAAGTGTTCGGCAACTTCGGCAAGGATCGCAACGCCATGTTCGTCGAGTGCATCGACATGGTACTCAAGATCTGGGAGAGCGAGCCGCCTTACAACCTCAAAGGGCAGTTCTGGGAAGTCTCTACCGAGCGCACGATGATTCCCGAAATCGGTCAGGGCGCGATCCTGAAGCCGTACCAGAAACCGCATCCCCCGATCGTAGGGACGGTGGTCGCGCCTTTCTCCAAAGGCGTGACGGCGATGGGTGAGCGCGGATGGCAACCCATCTCAGCCAACTTCCTGCTGCCCGAGTGGGTCAAGACGCATTGGCCCAACTATGTCGAAGGCCGCAAGAAAGCCGGTCACGTCGCCCGACCCGAAGAGTGGCGAGTCGCCAAAAGCATCTTTGTTGCCGATGACGAGGCGACCGCAAAACGTTACGGGCACGGCGCTGAAGGCCCATACCATTTCTATTTCAAACAACTCGTGCGCAAGCTCGTCGGCTTCGGCGGTCGCGGCAATCTGTTCAAGGTCGACCAGAACATCCCCGACTCGACGATCACACCGGAGTACGTCACCGAGAAGCTCGTCATCACCGGCACGGTCAACAGCGTCGTCGACCAGATTCTCGCTTTCCAGGATCAGGTGGGTGATTTCGGCACGCTCACCTACGCCTGCCACGACTGGGTCGATGCGAAGCTCTCCAGGCGCTCGATGGAACTCATGGCGGAAAAAGTGATGCCTGCGGTCAATGCGGCAATCGGACGTCGCGGCAAGGCGGCGTGAAACCGGAATTCAGGTGCTGCTGCCGGAGGCGGAGAACCGCCCATATGCGACAGCCGACACAGCCAACGCACGCGGCGCCCGGTTTTTCTGCGTTTATTTGCGCTCAGCGGCGGTAACTCTTTAAATGACTGGAATTTCACAGTGTTCAACGTAGCGGTCGTCGGAATGGGATGGTGGGGCAAGATCATCGTCCCGCTCATCAAGAGAAGCAGCAAGCTCAGCGTTGCCAAGGTCGTCGAAGTCAATGCGGCCGGCATTACCGATTTCGCGCGCGAGCACAGTGTCCAGGTGGTGACCGATTTCGACAGCGTGCTGCGTGATCCCTCGATCCAGGGGGTCGTGCTGTGCACGCCGCACACCCAGCACACCGACCAGATCGTGGCGGCGGCAAATGCCGGCAAGCACGTATTCTGCGAAAAGCCGCTGTCCATGACACGCGCCGACGTCCTGCGCGCGGTGGAGGCGGTGAATCGCAACAAGGTCGCGCTCGCCGTGGGACACGAGCGGCGGTTCGAGCCGCCAATCATGGACCTGATGCGCATCGTCAAATCAGGCGAGCTGGGCACCCCGCTGCAGGTCGAGGCGAATTTCAGCCAGGACAAGTTCCTGAGCCTTCCCGCGGACAACTGGCGCCTCTCGGGTAAAGAGGCCCCTGCGGGCCCGATGACTGCGACCGGAATCCACCTCCTCGATCTTTCCGTGGGCGTCTTCGGCGAGGCCGAGCGCGCCTATGCGAGCGTGAAACAGCTCGGCAGTCAGCTCGTTAACGGCGATACGCTGGCGATCCTCGTTTCGTTCAAGAACGGCGGCCATGCCCTGATCAGTGCCATACTGGCGACACCGTTCGACGGTCGGTTCGCGGTGTATTGCAACAAGGGCTGGATCGAAGTGAGAGACAAAAGTCATCCGGAAGCGCCTGAAGGCTGGGTGCTCACGAAATGCCTGCAGGGCGGTAAGCGCTCGACCGTGGAATATCCGCCTGCCGACAACGTGCTTGCCAATCTCGAGGCTTTCGCCGACGCGGCGCTGGGGCGCTCCCCCTACCCCGTGCCGCAGGAACAGATGATCGCCAACATCTCAGCTCTCGAAGCCATATTCAAGTCTGCGAAAACGGGCGCGCCCGAGCCCGTCCCGGGCTGAGCCTTAATTCATGCGCAAAGCGCCCCCCGATTACGCGAGTACACTCGAACGTGCCGAACGGCTCGTTCCGACGCTCGCGTCCCGTGCCCGCGAAACCGAAGCGCTGCGCCGCATACCCGATGAGAC
The DNA here is from genome assembly GCA_046597455.1 of Burkholderiales bacterium. Taxonomy (GTDB): domain Bacteria; phylum Pseudomonadota; class Gammaproteobacteria; order Burkholderiales; family SG8-41; genus JAQGMV01. The sequence continues at coordinate 124 of JBKJKJ010000399.1, read as the reverse complement.
CCTGGCCGCGCTTCGCGAGTCGGGACTTTTCCGCATCCTGCAGCCGCGTCGCATCGGTGGTGCCGAACTGCCTTACGACGCACTGGTGCGCGTCGCAGCAATCCTCGCGCGCGGTTGCGGTTCG
>JBKJKJ010000068.1:0-9180 GCA_046597455.1 Burkholderiales bacterium | reverse complement strand
AAAAGCCGCCTCGCTGGGCTTCAATCTGCAGCCGATCACCGCCGTTGGCGCATAGCACACGCACCGCTATCGCTTTGATTCGGCGACAGTCTATAGGCTGTTTCTTGAGAGCGTCGCGCGGCAAAGTCGAAGGGTGAACAGCGCTCGTTTCGAGCCCTTCGACAGGCTCTGGACAAGCTACGGCAAGGTGGCGAAGTCGAAAGATGAACGGCCTGGCCGGAGCACGAACAACCGCCGTTCCCCTTCGACTGGCCGCGCACCGCGCGGGCTCAGGGCGAACGGATTCACAACCGCCGCTCCTACTCGACCACAGGCGCATTGCGCCCGCCAGAGCGAACGGATTTCACAACCGCCGCGCCCCTTCGACTGCAGGCGCGGCGCGCCCGCCGAGGCCGAACGGCTTTGTGAAGCCTTCATTTACCCGTTCGCCCTGAGCGTCGCGCGGAAAAGTCGAAGGGTGAACAGCGTTCGTCTTGAACGTCGCGGCAGCAAAGTCGAAAGCTGAACGGCCTGGCCGAAGCATGAACAACAGTCGTTCCCCTGCGACTGCCCGCGCACCGCGCGGGCTCAGGGCGAACGGATTTCACAACCGCCATTCCCCTTCGACCGCAGGCGCACCGCGGGCTCAGGGCGAACGGTTTTGTGAAGCCTTCATTTACCCGTTCGCCCTGAGCGTCGCGCGGCAAAGTCGAAGGGTGAACAGCGTTAGTCTTGAGCGTCGCGGCAGCGAAGTCGAAAGATGAACGGCCTGACCGAAGCATGAACACCCGTCGTTCCCCTTCGACTGCCCGCGCACCGCGCGGGCTCAGGGCGAACGGATTCACAACCGCTGTTCCCCTTCAGCGCAGGCGAACGGATTTGTTAAGCCCTCCCTTACCCGTTCGTCTTGAGCGTCGCGCGGCAAAGTCGAAAGGTGAACGCCCTGACCGGCAAGCCCTGCCGTCCCACATCCCGGCGCTACTCCGCCCGTATCCCCGCCTCTTTGACCAGCTGGGCCACTCTTGCGAACTCCGACTTCATCGTCGCCGCAAGCTGCTGCGGCGTGCTGCCTACGGGCTCGACGCCGGCAGCGAGAAACTTCTCCCTGAGCTCGGGCCTGCCGAGCGCACGAACGATCTCCTGGTGCAGGCGGCTCACGATCGCCGGCGGCGCCTTCGCTGCCGTGAACACCGCGGTGAACTGCGCCGACTCGTACCCGGGCACGCCCGAGGCCGCGATCGTGGGCAGCCCCGGCAGCGTCGTGGAGCGCTGGGCCGTCGAAACCGCCAGCGCGCGCAGCTTCCCCGACTGGATATGCGGCATCACGGGTGAGGCGGCCGAAAACATGAGCTGCACGCGCCCGCCGATCAGGTCGACGAGCGCGGGCGCCGTACCCTTGTAAGGGATGCGCACGATGTCCACACGCGCCATGTGCTTGAAAAGCTCGCCGGCCAGGTGCGACGACCCGCCGGTGCCGCTCGAGCCGTAGTTCAGGTCCCCGGGGCGCGCCCGGGCGAGCGCGATCAGCTCCTTCACCGACTTTGCCGGCAGCGATGGATGCACCACGAGGATGTTCGGCGCGGCGGTCGCCAGCGTGATCGGCGCGAAATCGCGCAGCGGTTCGTAAGGCGTCTTTTCCAGCAGCGGCCCGATCCAGAAGGTGTTGCTGTGCACGAGCAGCGTGTGACCGTCAGGCGGCGCTCTCAGCACGAGCTCTCCGGCGATCACACCGGCTGCGCGGTTGTCGACGACCACCGGCTGCCCGAGCGGTCCCGAAATCGACTGCGCGATCAGCCGCGCGACGAAATCGCCACCACCGCCGACCGCAGTCGTGACGATGCGGATGGGCTTGGACACCTGCTCCTGCCCGCAGGCGGGTGCCGATCCGAGCGCCAGCAGCAACGCCAGACACGGGAAACTTCCGCTTCCTGCCCGGCGTGAATCTGCATTCGGATGTCGCGTGCCGCTTGGGAGGAAGGTCAGCGTGGAGGCGGTTTGGCCGGTCGCTCGCGATGCTGCGTCCACGCTCACCGCGCCAGCACCGGCGGCGACGCCTTGATCGACACGCGCCAGTGGATGCGGTCTTCCTCCGGCGGATAGTCGCCCGCCGCCTGGTGATACGAGCAGCGGTTGTCCCAGATCACGATGTCGCCCTTCTGCCACTTGTGGACGTACTGCGTGCCGTGCGGCGTCATGTGGTTCGCCAGCTCGTCGATGAGCGCGTTGCTTTCGGCTGCGTCCATCCCCTCGATCTGCGCGATCTTCACGGTATCGAAATAAAGCACCCGGCGCCCGGTCTCCGGATGCGTGCCGAGGATGGGATGGCGCACCGGCTTGCGGCTGTCGAAGTCCTCTTTGGTGAGGAGCGGGTTGTATTCGGTCCTGCGCCCGCCGTAGACATACACGCCATACCGCCCTTCCAGGCGTTGCTTGAGCGTGTCAGGCAGCGCGTCGTAGGCCGTGTACATGCTGACGAAGTAGGTGTCGCCGCCGCGGCTCGGCACGGCCAGGGCGTAGAGCTGCGTGGCCTTGAACGGTACGACCTCGTAGTTGCCGTCGGTGTGAAACGCCGCGGCGCCGCGCCGATAGATCTTCTGGTTCAGCGTGCCGTCCGCGCCGAACTTGTTCACCCCCAGCATCGTGATTTCCGGATGGTCGGCGTGGCGCGTGTTCTTCGAGGGATGCGCGGCCAGTTCGCCGAAGCGCCGGCTGTACGCGATGAACTGCGCGGTCGACAGGTTCTGCCCGCGCACACAGATGACGTTGTAGTCGAGCCACGCCCGATAGATTTTCCCGAACGTGGCGTCGTCCATGGTGGTGACGTCCACGCCGGTGATCTCGGCGCCGATACCCTCGCCCAGGCAGCGAATCTCCATGATGTCCTCCTCCTTGCAGGCCTGCGAAGCGCTCAGGGGGAGTATAGGATTTTTCCAGGCCCTATCGTGCGAACGTTATTCTCCGCCCGTTCGTGCTGAGCGTAAGACGCTGAAGTCGAAGCATGAACGGCCTGCTGCAGACTCTTTAGCGCGTACCCCGAGGTCGGGCGTGGTGTGCAAAGCCGTGGCGACGACGATCTGCTCGTGTCGGCAGTCGAATGTTGTCGATCCGCAGAGCACTTCCGGAGCCGCCGAGGCTTGTGCGTTCCCCAATCCTGATCCACGCATGGCATATGAGTGCGTGGAGGTCCACGGCGTCAGGTTGGAAGGCGAGCGCGCATAGCGCTCGAAGCTGCCACAGTGATCCGATGCGGGTCGGAGGGAATATGAGCTACAAGGACATCATCACGATCGAGCCCGGCAAGCGGGGCGGAAAACCGACGTGAGCGACTTCGAATCATCACCGCGCGCGCGTTCGCGAGAAGCGCGCCGCTGTTTGGCGCTCTCCTCAGTGGGATTCAGCGCCCGACGTATGTGACCGCCCGCCGCGGCGCGTCGGCGAGCGCAGCGAGCAGTTCCGGCACCAGATTCTGGAGATCGGCCAATCGATTCGAAGCGGACCTGAGCACAATAACGGCGATATCGAACGCGGGCACGTTCTGCTGGAACGAGAGATTTCGGTCGACCGTCAGGAAGATATCGAACTGCGCGGCCACAAGAGCGAGCAACTCGCCGTTTTTGCGCCCGCTCCAGCCCATCTGCTGAGCCGACAAGACGTCGTGGCCGGCGATTTGCCGCGCCAGGCGCCGGTCAATGCACTCGTCGAGAAATATCCTCAATCGCTGGCTGCGATCAGGCTGTCTTTAGCCTGCTCGAGAAACCCGATCACCTGATCTCGCCTGACGCTCGGGAATCCGTCGAGGAATTCATCGATCGAATCACCAGCCTCGAGGTAATCAAGAAGCGTCTGGACGGGGACGCGCGTCCCGGCGAATACCGGCGTTCCGCCCATGACGTCCGGATTTTTCGATACGACTCGAGTTGCCATTCGACCTGTCCAATTACGGCATCGTGCGAGTATAGCCCGACGAGCGTCGGCTGGTTGCCGCACTAACCGTAGTGGAAGTCGCCGACCGTAATCGCGATCGGCGACGGCACGGCCTTATAGGGCCCGTGCAGGATGTTCGATCCCGCAACCTTCTTGAAACACTCCATCCTGTAATGCTGCAACCGTTGCGTGACGAGCCGAATTTCACCTTGCCCGGATTGGCTTGCGCGTAGCTCAGCTTTCGTCATTCCGGAGGTGCGCAGCACACACGTCCGGAATCCAGTGTCGTTGAGCGTTCCAAAGTCACTGGATCCCGGATCAAGTCCGGGATGACGAGCGGGAGGTTGCACGCCTCACGCCTCGCCCCTCACTGCATAGAGTCCGTCATTCCGGACCCTGGATTAAGCATTCCAGGGCAGGGTCACCGCACTGGACGCACATCCGGAATCCAGTGACTTTGAACGTTCAGATGCAAAGTCGCCGGACGCCGGATCGAGTCGATGTTGGGCGCGATCCACAAGGCGAGGCGGGCGCCGTCGGGCCACTCGAGGCGGGGCCGCTCCGGCAGCGGGACGTAGTCGAAAGGACCGTAGGCTGAAGGTTTCATGGTGCGGGTTGCGGCGGAGTTCGTTCGCGCCCGTACTCGTGATGACCTTCGCGCCGCGCTCTTCGAGAATCCCCCGCACGAGTTCGCGGCTGCCGGGCTCGTCGTCGACGACCAGAACCGTGATGCCGTCGAGCGCCGGGCCCTCGCTGCCCAGCGCGCGCGAAGGCGCGCGGGGGTGTTGCCGCTGCGCGTCCGCGGGTTCGCTGTGTACCGCGGCAAGATGATGGCCGGCCTCACCGCAGGCGGGCTTCTCTACGCCTCGCGCACGAGCTCCCCATACGCCGCTGGCCGCCGATGCTCGCGGAAATGCCACAACGCGCGGGTCTCTTCGATGAGCGCGAGGTCCATGTCCGCGACGAGCAGCTCGTCCTTGTCTTCGCTCGCCTGAGCGATGATCTCGCCGCGCGGGCTCACGAAGTAGCTCGATCCGTAAAAGCGGCCGAGGTTCCATGGCGCCTCCGTTCCCACGCGGTTGATCGCGCCGATGTACACGTCGTTGGCGAGTGCCGCAGCGGGCTGCTCGAGCTTCCACGCGTACTGGCTGGTGCCGGCGACCGTCGCCGACGGATTCACGATGTACTGCGCACCGTTCAGCGCGAGCGCGCGCCAGCCTTCGGGGAAATGCCGGTCGTAGCAGATGTACACGCCGAGCTTGCAGTATGCCGTGTCGAACACCGGGAAGCCGAGATCGCCGTGTTCGAAGTAGAACTGCTCGGCCGAGCCCTGCGGCCGGTTCGGCACGTGCACCTTGCGATACTTGCCAAGCAGCTTGCCGTCTGCGTCGATCACGGCGGCGGTGTTGTAGCGCCCGCCATTCTGCGCGAGCTCATAGACCGGCGCGACGATCACCATCGAGTGCTTCTTCGCGAGCGCCGACAGGACGGTAACGGTGGGCCCGCCTTCCACGGGCTCGGCGCCCTCGAACCATTTCGGATCTTTCACGCAGCAGAAGTACGGGTGATTGAAAATCTCCTGCATGCAGAGCACCTGCACGCCGCGCCGCCCCGCGTCCTCGATGAAAGGCACGTGCGCGTCCAGCATCGCCTCACGTATGTCGCGCGGCGCGTGCGACGTGTCCTTCTTCAACGACATCTGGATGAGACCGCCTTTGAGCATTGCCATGTCATTAGTCCGGAAAAGTTTCGTGTGGGCCCTATAATGCACTGAAACTACCGGGAGAATCACTCGATGGCGCGCGTATTCAGCCTGATCTTCGCGGGCGTTGTATTAACGCTCACCGGCAACCTCTTCGCCCAGTCGTATCCTGCCCGCACGGTGCGCGTGATCGTGCCCTATCCCGCAGGCGGCGGCGCCGATTTCGTCGGGCGCGTCTATGCGAAGGCGCTGTCCGACAGCACGGGGCAGCAGTTCGTCGTCGACAATCGCGGCGGCGCCAACGGCAACGTGGGCTCCGAGGCCGCGGCGAGATCCACGCCCGACGGCTACACGCTGCTCGTGACGGCGAGCACCAATCTCACGATCAATCCCGGGCTCTATCGCAAGATGCCTTTCGACGTGCAGCGCGCGCTCGCCCCGATCAGCATACTCGCGACACAGCCCACGATCCTGGTCGTGCACCCCACGCTTCCGGTCGCTACGGTCAAGGAGCTGATCGCGCTCGCGAAAGCACGTCCGGGCCAGCTCAACTTCGGTTCGGCGGGCGCGGGCTCGTCGGGGCATCTCGCCGCCGAGCTTTTCAAGATGGTCACCGGTGTCGATATCGTGCACGTTCCGTACAAGGGAACCGGGCCCGCGACAACAGATCTTCTTGGCGGACAGATACCGCTCATGTTTAACAACCTGCCGCCGTCGCTGCCGTTGGTGAAGGCGGGCAGGCTGCGCGCGCTCGCGGTCACCGGCGAAAAGCGCTCGCCCGCAGCACCTCAACTTCCGACGATGATCGAAGCAGGGTACCCGGGTGTCGTCATGACGCTCTGGAACGCGCTGCTCGCGCCCGCCGGCACGCCGCCGGACATTCTTGCGAAGCTGCACGCCGAAGTGATCCGCGCGTCGCTTACACAGGATATCCGCGACCGCCTGAGCGCTGAAGGCACCGAAGCGCGCACGACCACGCAGGCCGAGCTCACCGAGATCATGAAGTCCGAGACCGCGCGCTGGGCCAAGGTCATCAAGGCTGCGAACGTCTCGCTGGAGTAGAGGAGCACCGCATGCCGGCAAGCAAGCACGTATTCCACCGCCACACAAAATCCGACCTGCCCGTCGCTGTGCGCGGCGAAGGGCTGTACGTTTACGACAGCAACGGCAAACGCTATCTCGACGCCTCGGGGGGTGCTGCCGTGTCGTGCCTCGGCCACGGCCACCCGCGCGTGACCGAGGCGATCAAGCGCCAGGTCGATCAGCTCGCGTATGCACACACGTCGTTCTTCACGACCGAAGTCGCCGAGACGCTCGCCGACACGATCATCGCCGACGCGCCCGCCGGTCTCGAGCGCGTGTACTTCAACTCCGGCGGCTCCGAAGGCATCGAAGCCGCGCTCAAGATGGCGCGCCAGTACGTGCTCGAGATCGGGCAGCCCGAGCGCTGTCACATCATCGGGCGCTGGCAGAGCTATCACGGCAATACGATCGGCGCGCTCGCCGCCGGCGGTAACCGCTGGCGCCGCCAGCCTTTCGAGCCGCTGCTGCCGCAGTTCGAGCACATCTCGCCGTGCTTCAGCTATCGCGAGAAGCGCGAGGGTGAGACCGAGGAGCAATACGCGCTGCGCGCCGCGAACGAGCTCGAGCAGGAGATCCAGCGGCTCGGCCCCACTACCGTCTGCGCGTTCATCGCCGAGACGGTCGTCGGCGCGACGCTCGGCGCGGTCGAGCCCAGCCCCGGCTACTTCAAGCGCATCCGCGAGATCTGCGACCGCTACGGCGTGCTGCTCATCCTCGACGAAGTGATGTGCGGCATGGGACGCACCGGCTCACTGCACGCCTGCGAGCAGGAAGGCATCGCGCCCGATCTCATGGTCATCGCCAAAGGGCTGGGCGCGGGTTACCAGCCGATCGGCGGCCTGCTGGTGTCGGGCCGCATCTTCGACGCGGTGCGCGACGGCACCGGTTTCTTCCAGCACGGCCACACCTACATGGCGCACCCGACGGCGTGCGCCGCGGCGCTGGAAGTGCAGCGCGTGATCAAGGAAGACGATCTGCTCGCGAACGTCCGCAAGCAGGGCGACAACCTGCGCCGAGCGCTCATGCGCACGTTCGGCGAGCACGAATACGTCGGCGACATCCGCGGCCGCGGCCTTTTCCAGGCGATCGAGCTCGTCGCCGATGTCGAGACGAAACAGCCGTTCGCGCCCGAGCTCGCGCTCAACGCGCGGATAAAGAAAGAAGCGATGGCGCGCGGGCTCATGTGCTATCCGATGGGCGGCACGATCGATGGCCGCAGCGGCGATCACGTGCTGCTCGCGCCGCCTTTCATCGTCGACGACGAAGCGATAGATACCATCGCGAGCGGTCTGCGCGAAGCGGTGGACGCCGCGATCGCGAGCACACGGAAGTGATGGCGAAGCTGACACGAGAAGACCTCCGCGGCAAAGCCCAGGCCGTCGGCGGCATACTCGACCCCGCCGACCTCGGCCCCACCCTCATGCACGAGCACGTGCTCTGCGACATCACGCCACCGAAGATGGCAGCGCTAAACGAGCCCGACTACCCCATCACGCTGCAGAACGTCTTCTCGATCATGTACGGCAAGCAGAAGCATCCGACCAAATACCGGCTGCTCGACAAGGCGCTCGCGATCGAAGAGCTCAAGCGCATGCGCGAAGCCGGGGGCAAAACGGTCGTGGACCTCACGTGCGGCGGCCTGAAGCCAGACCCCATCGGCCTCGCGGAGATATCCGTAGCCGCCGGCGTGCCGATCGTCATCGGCTGCGGTTACTACGTCGAGGAATACCAGGACCCTTCGAACCAGGGCAAGAGCGTCGAGCGCTTCGCGCAGGAGATCATCGCGCAGGTGTTCGAGGGCGCGTGGGGCACCGATGTTCGCGCCGGCATCATCGGCGAGATCGGCTGCCAGGCGCAGTGGTCGCCGCTCGAGAAGCGCGTGATGACCGCAGCGGTGATCGCGCAGGGCGAGACCGGCGCCGCGCTCAACGTCCATCCCGGCCGCAACCCCGACCAGCCGCAGGAAGTGATGGACCTCATCCGCGCCGAAGGCGGCGACGCGTCGCGCACCATCATCAGCCATCTCGACCGCACGATCTTCGATGACGAGCGGCTCTTCAGGCTGGCCGATACCGGCTGCGTCATGGAGTTCGACCTCTTCGGACAGGAGACGACATATTATTGGCGCTCGCCCGAAGTGCACATGCCAAACGACGGGATGCGCCTCGCCACCCTCCGCAGGCTCGCCGACCGCGGCTTTCTCGACCGCATCCTGATCTCCCACGACATCTGCTACAAGACGCGGCTGATCGAATACGGCGGCCACGGGTACGGCCACATCTTCGAGAACATCGTGCCGCTGATGCGGCGCGATTTCAGTGAGGACGAGATCAGCGCGATACTCGTCGATAACCCGCGGCGTCTGCTCACGTTCGTGTGAGCGTTGCGCGCCTTGTCCCTGCACACCGATCGCGAAATACCCGAGCCCGCAGCGCGTCGATAACACGCACGGGGGGAGGAGGAACGGTGACGAGGAGAAGCCGCGCGGCACA
>JBKJKJ010000075.1:0-9485 GCA_046597455.1 Burkholderiales bacterium | reverse complement strand
GGTGGTCTGGCCCCGGCGCGCCTTGACCAGCGCGATGAACTCGCGCACCGACTTCACCGGCAGCGAGGGATGCGCGAGCAGCATCGCGGGCTGGGCCGAAATGAACGCAATCGGCGTGAAATCTTCGAGCGTGCGGTAAGGCAGCTTCGAGTACGTGGTGGCGTTCGCCACGTGGGTCGCGGAATGCACCATGAGCGTATAGCCGTCCGCAGGGGCTTTGGCGACCGTGTCGGCGCCGATCGTGCCGGCGGCCCCCGAGCGATTGTCCACCACGAAACTGCCGCCGAGGGCGGACGAGAGGCGCTGCGAGGCGACTCGCGCGGCCGAATCGATAGAGCCGCCGGCGGGCCATGGCACCACCACGCGTACCGGCCGGGTGGGGTAGCTTTGCGCGTAGGCGTGCGCGGCGCTGGCGGCGATCGTGAGTGTGAGCGTGAGTTTCAGGGCGGATTTGATCATGACTGAGGTCCTGTTCTGGGGCTGCGGCCGGCGGCGGCGGTCGGGCGGCCGGTCGCGGGTTCGCCTGCGGATGCGGGCGCCGGGGTTTGCATTAACGTCATCTGGTCGCGTTCCTGAAGGCTGCGGATCGCCGCATCGCGCGTGGCGAGCGATATCGTCGAGGCGATGTCCTCGGCGCGGTCCCCGTCGCCCGCCTTGATCGCATCGACCAGCGTGCGCCACAGCCGCGCGGATTCGCTGCGGCGCTCGGCGGTCGCCAGCGCAAGGCGCGTATAGCGGCTGGTCTGGAGCGTGAGGGCCTGCAACATCGATCTCAACCAGCGGTTGCTGAGGTTGTCGGTGAGCATGCGATTCAGAGAAAGTGCGACCGCGATGTATTCGCCAGCCGCATCGTCGGTTTTCGCGAGCTCGTTGAGCCGGTCGACGGGATATTCGACCTGCACCAGGAGCTCGGCGCGATCGGGATCCTCCGCGAACCATCGTGCGCGCAGCCCCACGAGCGCCGCGCGCACCTGGTAGATCTCCTTCACTTCGCGAACCGAAAGGGCGCTCACCTGCGCGCCGCGGTAGGGATGGATCAGAACGAGCCCTGACCCTTGGAGGATGCGCAATGCATCGCGAACCGGGCCGTGGCTTACGCCGAATTCCTTGACCAGAACGGCCTCGACCAGCCTTTCGCCCGGCTCGTATCGTCCCGACACGATGCCTTCGGCGAGCGCCGCCGCGATTTTCTCGGGCAGGGTCTGAGGCAGCATCGTGGCTGCGTCGGGGTAAATATTTGTCATGAATCAATGGTTTAGAGAACCGCTTGGGCGCAACCGCGAGGCGGGATTATAGCGAAGATAAGCGAATTGTAAATTATTAATAATATCCGATAGAATGCAGCCTCTCATCCAGGAGACCGACCCCATGTCAGCCATCGCAGAGCAGTCCCGCACCCAGTCAGCAGTCAAGGTCATCCCCACTGACAAACCCGTAGGCGCCGATATCGCGGGAATGGACCTGTCGCAATTGAGCGATGCGGACTTCAAGGTGATTTTCGACGCCTGGATGAAACACCACGTGCTGCGCTTTCGCGGCCAGGATCTGACGAAGGATCAGTTTCTCGAGTTCAGCGCGCGCTTCGGCGAACTCGACAAGGCACCGATCAACAAGACGGGCGAGCCGTGGATCGCGGGTTATCCCAATCTCGCGGTCATGTCGAACGTCATCGTGGACGGCAAGCCGTTGGGCAGCCTGGGATACGGAGAAGCGGTGTGGCACACCGACATGTCCTACAACGACGTCACGCCCTCGGCTGCAATACTCTACGGGCTCGAAGTGACGCAGACCGGGGGCGAGACCGGGTTCATCAGCATGTATGACGCCTACGACACCCTGCCCGCGGATCTGAAAGCCGCGATCGAAGGCAAGCAGATCAAGCACGACGCCAGCCGCAACAGTGCAGGCGAACTGCGCAAGGGTTACCAGGAATTCACCGATCCGCGCGAAGCGCCGGGTGCCGTGCACTCGATCGTTATCCGTCACCCGGTCACCCACCGCCCCGCGCTCTTCCTCGGCCGCCGCCCCGCAGGTTATATCGTGGGCCTGCCGCTGGATGAGAGCGAGGCGCTGCTCGACCGTCTATGGGCGCACGCGACCCAGGGGCAGAACGCGTGGTATCAGAAATGGAATGTCGGTGACCTGCTGATCTGGGACAACCGCTGCGTGATGCACAAGCGCACTGCGTTCGATCCGAACGAGCGCCGCTTCATGCTGCGCACCCAGATCAAGGGCGCGCGTCCGATCGCAGCTTGATCTACAGCAGTTTTTGGAGGCCGCAAGGGAGACCTTGCGGCCGACTCCCCTCCGCCTATACCCCTACCAGAGGGGTGCCCTTGATGGTCGTGCGATGCATCACTCGGCGGTGCGAGAGATCGATCTCGGTGCGGTAGTGCATGCAGCACCGGTTATCCCAGAGCACGATGTCACCGACGCGCCACTTGTGCGTCCATGCATATTTCGGCTGGGTGGCGTGAGCCCATAGCGCATCGAGCAGTGCTTCGCTTTCGTCGGTCGGCATCCCGATAATGTAGTTCGAAGGCCATACCCGGCGGCGTCCCAGATAAAGGGCGCGCCTGCCTGTAACCGGGTGCACTCGCACCAGCGGATGCACCGGCCCTTCGACTTCCTCGGGTTTGGTGGGCAGCTTCACGCCGGGGCGCAGGATGCCCGCGCTGTTGCGGCTCGAATCGTGTACCTGCGATTTTCCTGCGATCGCTTTCTTGAGCGATTCCGGCAGCTCGTCGTACGCAAGATACTGGTTGTTGAACGAGGTGTCTCCGCCACCGCCCGCCGGCGGGATCTCGAGCGCGTACAGCATGCTGCCCGCGGGCGGCACTTCGACGTACGAGTTATCGGTGTGCCACACCACTTCATAGCTGCCGAGCCCGCCGTTGTCGAGCACCGGTTTCCCGTTTTCGTCGAGATTCGAAATGATGGTGACGCTCGGATGGCGCGAGATCATGTGCGTGTCGTCGATTTTCGCGCCGACGTTCAGGTGATACTTGCGCGACGCGGCTTCATGCGGTGGCCCGAAAATGCCCGAGGTCGCGAGCAGTTGTTCGTCATCGATGTGCTGGCCGCGGATCAGCAGCACGAGGTGATCGGCCCACGCTCTGCGCAGGGCGTCCTTTACGTCGTCCGGCACCGGCAGCGAAAAATCGACGCCCTGGATTTCGGCGGCGAGGGCCGCACCGCTGGGCACCACCGCGAACGCGGCCAGCGAATTGACTGCGGGCGCAGTCCTGGAGACTGTCGTGTTCTGTTCCTGTGCTTGCATCGAATTCTCCTTCACGTGTCCAACGGCGATTCTCGGCGCGAGGCGCTACAGGGTCAAGGCAGGCGCCATCATATGGAACGTGCGGAACGTTCAGCGCCGGCTTCCCGTCACTTCATGCTCAATCGAGTTTGACGCCGAGCTTCTTGCCGATTGCGCCCCACTTGTCCGCGTCGGACCTGACGATTTTCGCGAAGTCTTCCGGCGAGTTCGCAAGCGGTTCGTTACCCTGTTCGACGAACTGTTTTTTCACTTCGGGGCTGAAGGTGATCGCGTGGATTTCGCGCTGAAGCTTGTCTACGATCGCGCGCGGGGTTTTCGCGGGGGCCATGAAACCGTACCACGTGACCGATTCGAAGCCCGGAACGCCGGACTCGGCGATCGTGGGCAGATCGGGCATCGCGTCGAGGCGTTTGCTGCCGCTGGTGGCGATCAGGCGCAGCCTGCCCGCTTTCCAGTGCGGCATGGTCGTGAACATGTTGGCGAACGAGAACTGGATTTCGTTCCCCAGTTGCGCGGTGATGTACTGGCCGACGCCCTTGTAGGGGATGTGAGTCATCCTGATCCCGGCCATCGAACCGAAAAGCTCGGTGGTCAGGTGCGGTGAGCTTCCCGGACCCGATGAACCGTAGTTCAACTTGCCTTCGTTCTGCTTCGCATAAGCGATGAACTCCTTGACGCTTTTCGCCGGTACCGAAGGGTGGAGCTGCATCGTGAGCGGCGTGGAAATCACGATCGTGACCGGTGCGAAATCCCTGATCGGGTCGTAAGGCAGCGTGCGAAAGAGCTGCGCGCTCTGGGCGTGTGTCGAGTAGGCGAGCAGCAGCGTGTAACCGTCGGGTGTCGCTTTGGCCACGAGATCCGTGCCCACCACGCCCGATGCCCCGGGCCGGTTGTCGACGATGACCGGCTGGCCGACGCGCTCGGAGAGCCGGGAGCCGATGAAGCGTGCGGTGTAATCGCTGCCGCCGCCGGGTGCGAGCGGGACGATGACGCGCACCGGCCGGCTGGGGTAGGAATCGGGGGCAGGTTGCGCTGAAAGCGCGCACGGGATCCACGCCAGGCAGGCCGCGAAGGTTGCGATCGATCGAACGGTGATGCGCATTCATTGTTCTCCGGATGGGGGACGCCGCAGCATGTTAGCAGACCGGAATTCCCACGGCGGCACGGGCGATGCCTCTTTCCAGAGGCCTGCGCCGTGGTTGCGCGCGTGCGTCTCCAGCGCGGTATAAGCCGAGCGCTCGGCGCTCGATTGCTCGCGAGCGTACTGCTTGTAGTGCCATGCGAGTCCGGCCCTGATCTGCTCGAGCCCGGCGTCGACGGGATATCGGCATCCGTGCCCGCTGCACTCTCCGACGAAGACGCGCCCCACGATCCGGTGATAGCGATCGCGTTTGACCCAGACGACCCGAACGACTTTTTGGTAGGCCAGCGCCGACAGATGCTGCTTCGCGCGCTCGCCGTAAGCCTGGCGTCGCTCCGGGGCGTCGATTCCTGAAAGCCGAACCTTGTGCTGTTGGCGCGCGGCGTCGACGACGGTGACGGTATCGCCGTCTGCAACGGCGATGACCGTTCCGAAGAACTCAGCGGCTCCGGACGCTTTGCAAAGCACCAGCGCGAGCAGGGCGATACCGATGAAACGTCGTGCGATAGCGACCTCCGGGAGAAGACGGCGCGATTATGTCGTGCCGCTGCCGGGAGTACAAGCCCGCGTGGGCCAGCCGTTCGCCCCGAGCGTCGCGTGGCGGTACGGTCGAAGCGGCGCTGCGGTTGTCACGCTTCGATAGGGTGAGCACGAGCGGTGAAAATACATGGGCAACGATCGGGCGCGTATTGGCGAAGGCGGGGACGGCCTGTATCCTTCGCCGACAACGATCAATGAGGAGACACCATGCAGGTTCGATTCATCACCCGCGCGCTGCCGGTTCTGGCGGCGGTCGTCGCAGTGACTCAGCTTTCGGGCATCGCTTTCGCGCAAAGCACGAAGGACGTCGCGAGCTATCCTTCGCGCCCGGTGCGCTTCATCACGCCGGCGGCACCCGGCGGCACGACCGACATCCTGGCGCGTCTTTTCAGCGCACGGCTCACCGAAACGCTCAAGCAGCAGTTCATCGTCGACAACCGCGCGAGCGCAAGCGGTGTCATCGCCGCTGAAATCACCAAGAATTCACCGGCTGACGGCTACACGCTGTTTCTGGGCTATCACCAGCACACGGTGAATGCGGCGCTCAATTCGAAGCTGCCGTATCACGCGGTAAACGATTTCACGCCGATCACGCAGCTCACGCGTGCGGGACTCATGCTCGTGGTGAACCCGACGCTGCCTGCGAAGAACCTGAAGGAATTCGTCGACTGGACCAAGACCCACCAGGGGCCGATCAACTTCGGCTCGGCGGGCAATGGCAGCGGCGGGCATCTCGCGGGCGAGCTCTACAAGCTGATGACGGGAATCAAGGCGCAGCACATCCCCTACAAGGGCTCCGGGCCGGCGCTCACTGCGCTCGCAGGCGGCGAATATCACTTCAACTTCGCAGGGATGCAGGCGACCCAGGGGCTGGTGAAAGGCGGCAAGCTGCGCGGGATCGCCGTGACGGCACCCAAGCGCGTGGCCGCGATGCCTGACCTGCCGGCAATGGCCGAGGCGATACCGGGCTTCGAAGTGGTGGGCTGGTATGGCGTGATGGCGCCACCCCGGTTGCCGAAACCGATACTCACGAAGTTGCACACCGAAATCGTCAACATCCTGAACCGGCCCGACACCCGCGATCGCATCCTGGCCGATGGTTCCGAGCCGGTCGGAAGCAGCCCCGAGGATTTCCGCCGATTCCTGCTCGCCGACCTCGATAAATGGGCAAAAGTGGTGAAGCTGAGCGGGGCGAAGCTCGATTGATTTTCTTCCGGGCCGACACATGACCAACGCACTTTATCGCCACAGTCTCGATGCGGAGTTTCCAGTCGCTGTGAAAGGCGACGGCGTCTATCTCATCGACGCCGAAGGGACGCGCTATCTCGACGGCTCGGGCGGTGCTGCGGTTTCGTGTCTCGGGCACAGCAACACCCGGGTGCGCGAAGCGATCAAATCGCAGATCGACGCGCTCGCGTTTTCGCACACCCGGTTTTTCAGCAATGAGCCGATGGAGGCGCTCGCCGACGAATTGATCGCCGATGCGCCGGCGGGCCTGACCAAGGCGTGGTTCACGTGCGGCGGCTCGGAGTCAGTGGAGGCTGCGCTCAAGCTGGCGCGGCAGTATTTCATCGAGATCGGCCAGCCGCAGCGGCGTCACGTGATCGGCCGCATGCAGAGCTATCACGGGACGACTTCGGGGGCGCTCTCGGTGGGCGGCAACATAGGGCGCCGCGCGGTGTTCGAGCCGCTGCTGCTCTCGGCGACGCATCACATTTCAGCGTGTTTTCCCTACCGCGGTCAGCGTGAAGGCGAGAGCGACGTGCAGTACGGCCAGCGTGTTGCGAACGAGCTCGAAGCGAAAATTCTGGAGCTCGGGCCCGATACCGTCGCGGTGTTCATTGCCGAGACGGTCGTCGGTTCGACGCTGGGCTGTGTCACGCCGTCACCGGGTTACTTCAGGCGGGTGCGCGAAATCTGCGACCAGTACGGCGTGCTGCTGGTTCTCGACGAGGTGATGTGCGGCATGGGGCGCACGGGCAGGCGTTACGCCTGCGAGGATGAAGGCGTCGCGCCCGATTTCATTGCGCTCGCCAAGGGCCTGAGCGCCGGCTACCTTCCGCTGGGCGCACTGCTGGTCGGCGACAAAGTCCACAAGGCGATTGCCGCGGGCTCCGACGTGGTGATGCACGGGCACACCTTCACCGGCCACCCCGCCGCCTGCGCCGCTGCACTGGCCGTGCAGGCGGAAATCCGCGAGCATGACCTGTTGTCGAACGTGCGCAATATGGGCGCGCTGCTGAAAAGTGCGTTGAGCGAGCAGTTCGGCAATCACCCGCATGTCGGCGATATCCGGGGGCGCGGATTGTTCCTCGCGCTCGAGCTCGTGCGTGACCGCACTACGAAAGAGCCTTTCGCGGCGGAGTTGAAGCTGAGCGAGCGCATACGCCTGCAGGCGATGAAGAACGGATTGATCTGCTATCCGATGGGCGGCGTGGTCGACGGCAAGCGCGGCGAGAATGTAATGATCGCGCCGCCGTTCATTTTCGAAGAGCAGCACGTGTTCGAGCTCGTCGACAAGCTGAACAGGACGCTCGAACAGACGCTGCCTTAGAGCAGGCTTTGACTGCGCAGTCCCTCCTTTTCCGTTCGTCCCGAGCAGGCGCAGCGAAGTCGAGGAACGACGCTAGCGCTTGGCGATCGTTTTCGCCGGGTCGATGAATGGCATCGCCACGACGACCGCGCCGCGCTCGCCATCGTCCGTATCCACTTGAAACGTCGTCCCGACTGCCGCGTGCCCCACCGGCACCATCGCGTAGCCGATGTTCTTCGCGAGCCGCGGCGAATGGACCGCGGAGGTGATTTCTCCCACCGGCACGTCGCCCGCGCGCACCGGCCAGCGCGTCATGTTCAGATCGAGGGGCGCGCCGTCGATCTGCACGCCGACGAGCTTGCGCTGCACACCGAGCGCAGCGATGCGCTCCAGAGCGTCCCTGCCGATGTAAGCCTCGGGCTTGTCGAGGTTCACGAGGCGCTCGAGCCCGACCTCGTACGGGTTGGTCGAGAGGGTCATGTCGATGCCGTAATTCAGAATTCCGGCCTCGATGCGCCGAATGTCCGAAGGGCCTGTCGGCACGATGCCGTGAGGCGTGCCCGCGTCGATGATGCGGTCCCACAGCTCGACCCCGCGCGTCGGGTCGAGCAGGTAAATCTAGTAGCCCAGCTCGCCGGTCCACCCGGTTCGTGTGACGATGACCGGTATCGAACCCAGCGCCGCTTCGAAGAACTGGTAGTACGAAAGCGACAGGACGCGCTCGCCGAAGAGTCGCTGCATCACGTCGCGTGATTTCGGCCCCTGAATCTGCACCGGCGCGACGTCGAGCTCGCGGATCTGGACGTCCATGCCGCTGTTCAAAGCCACGCCTTTCGCCCACAACACGATGTCGCTGTCGGCGGCGGCGAGCCAGAATCGATTGTCTTCGATGCGCAGCAGTACCGGATCGTTGACGATGCCGCCATCCTCGGCCGTCAGCAGGACGTAGCGGCCGTGCCCGACCCTGCATCGCGACAGGTCCCTGGGGGTCAGCAGGCTCATGAAGCGATAGCCGTCGGGCCCAGCGATTTCGACGTTGCGCTCGACCGCTACGTCCCACACGGTCACCCCCTCGAGGAGGTTGCGGTATTCGCCTTCGAGCTCGTCGTAGCCGATGGGCAGGAACATGTGGTTGTAGACGGTGTAACCGGAGCAGCCCGCACGCTGCGTCGCTTCGAAATAAGGCGAGCGCCTCAGACGCGCGCCGCGCTGGATGAGTCGCATGTCGAAAGGATTGCGCATCGATTCCTCCGCACTGGGGTGGTGGCGATCGGCTGGCGACAACACGCACAGTACGCATTATGCATGCGATGCCCGACCGAATCGGGTCGAAACGATGTCGCACCGCGGGCGAGCTAGTAGAATCACGGGCTTTCGTCGCACGCTAACGCTTTGCTTCTTTCATGTTGAAGCCTGACTCTCCCTCCCCGGTTCTTCGCGACCCGTCAGCCTCGCCTTGATCCAGTTCCGCAATCTCACGCTCGCGCGCGGCGCGCGGCAGCTCATCGAAGACGCCAACCTCCAGATTCACGGCGGCTGGCGAGTCGGTCTCGTCGGCTCGAACGGCAGCGGAAAATCGAGCGTGTTCTCGATGCTGCGCGGCGAACTGCACCCCGATCGCGGTGACTGCGACCTGCCCCCGGCATGGCGTATCGCCTCGGTTGCGCAGGAAACGCCCGCACTCGAAACGTCGGCCATCGACTACGTGCTGGACGGCGATGCCGATTTGCGCGCGATCGAGCGTGCGCTCGCTTCAGCCGAGGCGAGCCACGAAGGCGGCCGTGTCGGCGAGCTGCACGCGCGCCTGCAGGAGATCGAAGGCTACGGGGCGCCCTCGCGCGCGGCCGCATTGCTGTCCGGCCTGGGTTTCGCGGATGACGAGTTCACGCGGAGCGTCGCTAGTTTTTCAGGCGGCTGGCGCATGCGCCTCAATCTCGCGCAGGCGCTCATCGCGCGCTCCGACCTGCTGCTCCTCGACGAGCCGACAAACC
>JBKJKJ010000599.1:0-5283 GCA_046597455.1 Burkholderiales bacterium | reverse complement strand
GACTCACCTGTCCGACCGTGAACTCGCGAACACGTCCCACACGGCGATGAACATCGCGGCTATGACGGGGCCGATCACGAAGCCGTTGAGTCCGAATATCGCGATGCCGCCCAGCGTGGAGAGCAGGACGATATAGTCGGGCAGCTTGGTTTCCTTGCCGACCAGGATAGGACGCACGATGTTGTCGACCAGGCCGATCACGAGCACGCCGTAGACGATCAGGGTGATGCCCTGCCACGCCTCACCGGTGACCAGGAGATAAACGGCAACCGGCAGCCAGACGAGGGCGGTGCCGACCGCGGGCAACAGGGAAAGAAACGCCATTACCACGGCCCACAGTATCGGGGCCTGAATGCCGAGGAGCCAGAAGATCAGGCCGCCGAGTGCGCCCTGCATGAGGGCGATGACGATGTTGCCCTTGATCGTGGCGCGGATCACGTTGGCGAACTTGCCCGAGAGATTCACCTGCAGCGCCGGGTCCAGGGGGATTGCCGCTTTGATGCGCCTGGCCAGCGCGGTCCCGTCGCGCAGCAGGAAGAACAGCACGTAGAGCATGATGAAAAAGCTCACGACGAATTCGAGCGTGTTCTGGCCGATGTTCAATGCGTTCTTGCCGAGAAACTGGACGCTTTTCATCAGCCCCGCTGATAATCGCTCCTGTACCGCCCCCAGGCTGGTGAGTCCGAAGCGATCGAGCAGTGTCGCGATCCACGGCGGCACGGCGTCCATAATCTGCTGTGCGTAGCGCCTGAAATCGACCTCGCCCGACTGAATGCGCCCGTAGAGGGCCTGCCCTTCCTGCAGCAGCATGCCGGCGATCATGGCCGACGGCAGTATCACCAGTACGAGGATGATTGCCACCGTCGCGAGTGCGGCAGGTGTACGCTTCTGGCGCATCAATTTGGCCAGCCGACGAAAGAGCGGCGCGAACAGGATCGCCAGGACCGTCGCCCAGAAAACTGCGCCGTAGAACGGCCACAGTATCCAGCCGAATGCCAGCGTCACGATCACGATCAGCAGCAGGAAGGTTTTGTTTTCGAGCGCGCGCACGCTCGCGGAGTCGGGAGGTTTCATGGCTGTTCGGGGAGCAAACGTGGAATCGGTTGATCGATGGCGGACGTGAGCATGCCACACGTGAGGGTCATTTATGAAACAGCTTCCAATCCCTCGATAACACCGCATGAATAACACCGTTTCCGGGTCCGCCCTCGCCACCAAGCCCTTCGTGCTGCTGTGCCTTTCCATGTTCCTGGGCTACGCGAACCAATGGGTGCTCACGCCGGTCATCCCGCTCTACGTGCAGGATCTGGGCGGCTCGACGTTCACGGCGGGGCTGGCACTGCTCGCATTCGCCGTGCCGAGCGTGATCTTTCGCCCGCTCGTCGGTCGCGTCGCCGACAGGTGGAGCGCCGCGGGCGTGCTCGCGATCGGACTTGCACTGCTCGCCGCTGGCACGCTGGGATTTCTGATTCCACTGCTCGCGATGTTGTTCGTCGGCAACGTGGTGAGGGGGCTGGGCTGGGCTGGCGTCAACACGGGCGGCTACACCACGCTCGCGATTGCGGCGCCGCCGGACCGGCGCGGCGAGGCGGCCGGCTATTACTCCAGTGTGACCACCAGCGCGACCATCGCTTTCCCGGCACTGGGATTGTGGCTCATCGGCGGCGACGGCGGATTCCAGACGGTGTTCCTGCTCTCGACAGTGCTCGCGCTCCTGGGTTTGCCGATCGCCTGCAGCCTCGCGAGGAGAAAAGACGAAACGAAAGAGGCCCCGTCGCCCGGCGGCGGAACCGGGCGCGCCCGTCTCCTGGAGCGCGGCGTACTCCTGGCGACGGGCCTCAACCTTTGTTCGTCGCTCGTGGCCCCGTCGGTCATGGCTTTCCTGCCGCTGTATGCCCGTTCGCTCGGCATCGGGAATATCGGATGGTTTTACGTTCTCGCCGGCGTCACCAGCCTCGTCATCCGTCCGCTGCTCGGCAAGCAATCCGACGCCATCGGGCGCGGTCCTGCCATCGCGATCGGTCTCGCCGCACAGGCGATCGGTCTGGCACTGATCATCGTTGCACACGGCATCGCAGTCATACTCGTCGGCGGATTTTTCGTTGCGGTCGGCATGGCCCTGATCGGCTCGACGACCACGGCGCTGGCGATGGACCTGGCCGATCCCCGCTCCCGTGGACGCTCGATGGCGACCTTCAGCATCTCGTTCCAGATCGGTGCCGGAGCCGGCGCCATCATCTCCGGCGCGCTGGCCGACTTCGTCGGGCTCAGAGGCATGTACGTGGGGTCGGTGGTCATCACGCTGGCGGGTTTCGGTTTGCTCGTCGGCGCGTGGAAAACGCTGCCGCGCCCCGGTAGAAGGGAGTGAGTCACTGATGCGTCCCGAGAATGCCGCGGATCTGCGCGTTCGGTTCGCAGGTTCACGTTATAGTGCGGAAGCACATCCTGCGCTGGTTAGGTTTACGACCCTGGGGAGGTACGTCATGCAGTTTCTGAAAATCCTTGGCGCGGCCGCCGCGCTCACCGCAGCGAGCCACGCCGCCATCGCGCAGGGGCCGGGGACCGACGCTGCAGCGAGTTATCCCAGCCGGCCGATCCGCCTCGTGGTGCCGGTGCCGCCGGGAGGCAGCAGCGACGGGGTCGCCCGGGTCGTCGGCCAAAGGCTCAGCGATTCGTGGGGCCAGCAGGTCATCGTCGACAACCGCGCGGGTGCCTCGGAAATCATCGGCACGGACATCGTCGCCAAAGCGAATCCGGACGGCTATTCGGTGGTGCTCGTCTCGTTGCGCTACTCGGTGAATCCGAGCCTGCTCAAGCTGCCTTATGATGCGATCAGAGATTTCGAGCCGGTCAGTATGACGGCCGCGGTCGGCAACGTGCTGGTGGTGAATGCGAAGTCGCCCGTGAAATCGGTGAATGAGCTCATCGCCATCGCCAGGCAGAAGCCGGGCGAGCTGACATTCGCCTCTTCCGGGATCGGCGGGGCGCCGCACCTGATCGGAGAATTTTTCGCGCTGCAAACTGCGATCAGGCTCACTCACATCGCATACAAGGGCGGTGGTCCCGCAATCGCCGACCTGGTCGGCGGTAACGTGTCCATGAGCTTCGCATCGATGACGTCCTCACTGCCGTTCATCAAGGCGGGGCGGCTGCGCCCGCTGGCGGTCTCCTCGAAAGAACGCTCGACTCAGTTGCCCGACGTGCCGACCATGGGCGAGGCCGGCGTGCCGAACATCGTCGTGCGCGACTGGCAGGGCATCCTCGGCCCGCGCGGCATTCCGAAACCGATCGTTGACAAGCTTTCCGCTGAAGTCGGACGCATCCTCAGGCACCCCGACAACCAGGAGCGCCTCGTTGCGATGGGCGTCGAAGTGATCGCGAGCACGCCGGAAGCGTTTCGTACCGCGATCGCCTCCGAGATCCAGCGATGGGCGAAGGTCGTGAAAGACGCGAACATCAAAGCGGAGTGAGCGTCGCAGTTCGAATGCAGGCGCAGCGTGATTGATGCGCGGCCCCGTGACCGGTCGCGCGGTGGTCCAACCTGGAGGCAAGCGGATGTCGAAGCCGGTGGTGTGCATCGTCGGTACGGGAGGAACGATTGCATCGAGATACGATGCGACGCTCGGTGGGCATACGTCAGCAGCGTCTGCGCGTGACCTGGTGAGCGCCGTTCCCGGGCTCGCCGATATCGCCGGGCTGCGTGTGACCGAGCACTCCAACATCAACAGTGCGCTCATGGATACTGCGACCGCGTTCGCGTTGCGGGACACCCTGCGGCGGGTGCTGCGTGACGAGGACGTGGCGGGCGCCGTGATCACACACGGCACCGCCACGCTCGAAGAAACCGCTTACCTGCTGGACCTCACGCTCGGCACCGATAAACCGGTGGTCATCACGGGGGCGCAGCGCAATTTTGACGAGCCCGATCCCGACGGGCCGCGGAACCTTCTCTATGCCGTGATGATCGCCTCATCGCCCGAAGCGCGCGGGCGCGGTGTGCTCGCAGCACTCGGCGGCGAGATCCACGCCGCAAGAGACGTATACAAATCCCACACCGAAAGCGTGCGGTGCTTCGCGAGCCGGGACGGCGGCCCGATCGGCATGGTGACCGCGCACGCGGTGACTTTCCTGGCTAACCCCGAGCGCCGGGTGCACCTCGACGTCGGGCGCGTCGAGGAGAACGTGCAGCTCGTGCGCATGGCGCAAGGGGCGAACGACCTGATGCTTCGTGCGTGCGTGCGCGAGCGCGTCGCCGGAATCGTCGTCGAGGCCACCGCGGGGGGCAACGTCAACGCCTCTTTCTACGAGGGCATTTGCGCGGCACTCGAAACCGGTATTCCGGTCGTCATTGCAACCCGCGTCACGTCGGGCGCGCCGCACCTGGGCAAAGGCTATCGCGGATCACTCGCGAGCCTTCTGGCGCAAGGCGCGGTGTCGTCGGGCTACCTGAGCGGGCTCAAGGCACGCATACTGCTCATGGCCGCCCTGGCGCACACGCAAGACCGCGCCGAGCTCGCGCAGATCTTCGCCCGGGCGGGAGGCGCATGACGCCATGCGGCTGAGGCTTGGCGAGGCGGTACGTTCCGGGCTGACCCGGGTTCGCCTCGCTTCGACCTTCCGCGAAACGCCGGCTAACCGTGTATAACGGATGCTCCACGGCCGTGCGAGCGACACATGAACACAGAGACCATCAAGGTGCAGGTAAGCGAGACCGGGCAGACGATGGAAGTCGTCGTCCTGAACAAGCGGCCCGAAGTGATACAGGTGGTGCTCGGCACGGGCGTTCACAGCGTCAAATGCGAGCTCACCCCGACGCGCACGCGCAGCGCTTATGCGGGAACCATCATGGGCCGGGAAATCGTTTACGCGCGCACGCCCGAGCAGGTCAAAGCCGATATCGACCGGGTCAACCCGGCGCTGCGCGAATACCGACGCTAGTGGACTGATTCATAAGTTCGCTTCCAAATCCGTTCGTCCTGAGCCCTCCCACAAGCTCAGGACAAGCTACGGCAGCAGCGGTCGAGGTCGAAGGACGAACGGCCGGCGCAGCATTCACCTGTCGACTTCGCTGCCCGCAGCGCGGGTTCGTTCATCCTTCGACTTCACGTCGTTACGCTCAGGAGGAACGGGGGTGGGGCTTGGTGCATTCGTCCTTCGACTACACGGCGCTCTCAAGAAACAGCCTATAGACTGTCGCCGAATCAAAGCGATAGCGGTGCGTGTGCTATGCGCCAACGGCGGTGATCGGCTGCAGATTGAAGCCCAGCGAGGCGGCTTTTTTGT
>JBKJKJ010000398.1:0-2562 GCA_046597455.1 Burkholderiales bacterium | reverse complement strand
GACGCGTTTGTGCAGGCGCTCGGTGCGCCGACGGCCGATCTCGACAAGGACACGCGAATCTCGATGTGGGAGGCTTTTGCCTACGCCTCCCGCGTGGTCCGCGTGACCTACGAACAGAAAGGGCTGCTCCAGCCGGAGCACGCCGCGCTCGATGACGACGGCGACGGCGCAGGCCGACAGGCGACCGGCGAGGGCAAGGACGGCACGCTTGCGAGCCTGACGTTCATGGACGCTGTGATCGCATCGAGACCCGCGGATCCGGAGCTGCAGCAGATGGTGCAGCGTCAGGAATTGCTGGTGATGCAGCTCGACGCGCTCAGGAAACGGAAACCGCAGATGAAGCCGGAGGAATATCAGCCGGCGTGGGAAGCGCTCATCATTGAGCTGGCGACCCTATCGCGCGACGTCCGGGCCCGGCTCAAAGCGCCCGCGGCTGATCCCACCAACTGACGTCGGCCCGCTCGGGGCGGGCCAGGATGCGGCCGAGCGCCGCGCCGACGCCAAAACCGCCGAGGTGGGCGATGAATGCCACGCCGCCGGCCCCTGCGGCCGCGCCGAGCCCGCCAATGAACTGAAAGAGAAACCAGAAGCCAAGGAACAGCACGGCGGGGATCTCGACGAAGTCGACGTAGAACACCAGCCAGATCAACATCACCACGCGCGATTTCGGAAACAGCACGAAATACGCGCCCATCACGGCCGCGATCGCGCCGCTGGCCCCGATGATCGGGACGCTTGAATCGGGCGAGGCCATCGCCTGCGCAGCGCCGGCCGCCATGCCCGCAGCGAGATAGAAGAACAGATACCGGCCGTGCCCGAAGCGGTCCTCGACGTTGTCGCCAAAGATCCACAGAAACAGCAGGTTGCCGATGAGATGCGCCGGCCCGGCATGGAGAAACATCGAGGTCACGAGCGTCGGCGTGAGCCAGCCTGTGGCGGCCGGGACGATTCCGGCAGCAGCCACCAGGCTGTTCAATTGCGAAGGCGCGAGCGTCAACTCGTAAAGAAACGCGAGGACGTTCATGATGATGAGAGAGAATGTGACAAACGGCGTGGTGCGTGAGGGAATGACGTCACGAAGCGGAATCATGCGCCGGTCAGCCAGTATAACGAACGGAGTCGATGCCCCACGGGGTGACGAAGAATGACGTGCAGGAAATGACGTGCAGGAAATGCGGCACTAAGATCGCGGCCAAGGCGATCATCTGCTACAAGTGCGGAACGGCCTCCCCGGCTCCCGCCGCTGCGGCGCGTCAGGCCGGGCAGGTCCCTCGGGGCGCCGAGTCTCGCCGAAGCGGCGGTATCGGCGTAGGCGGATGGACCATAATTACGGTTCTTGCCGTGGTGATCGCCGCCGCCGTGTGGTGGTTTCGATACCGGTAATCGGGAGCGTGTGTGGCACATCTTGATGTCAGGGACACGACGGGTGATCGCCGCGTAGGGATCGATTCGACGCCGTTCACGATCGGCCGTCGTGAAACGAATAACCTGCCGCTCTCCGGCAGCGAAGTCTCGCGCGAACACGCCGAGATCGTTCGCGTCGGCGAGGACTTTGTGTTGCGCGACAAGGCGTCGCGCTACGGCACGTTCGTCAACGGCACGCAAATCAGCGAGCAGACCCTGAAGCCGGGCGACCAGGTGCGCATCGGGCGCGGCGGCGGTGCCGATCTGATGTTCGCCACCGAGGATCTCTCGGCGTCGCAATTCAAGAGCAGCACCAGCGCCATCGGCGATTTCCGGCAGGTCGCGGCGCTCCTCGAGGGGCTGCGCGCGCTGGGCTCCGGACGCGTGCTGCAGGACGTGCTCGGGCTCGTGCTCGATACCGCCATCTCGATCTCCGGCGCCGAACGCGGATTCATCATGCTCGCCGGCGTAGCATTGCCGTCGGCACTCGAAATGAAGCTGGCGCGCGGCCGCTCGAAGGAAACGTTGTCGGGCGCCACCTTTCAGATGAGCCGCAAGATTCCTGAAGCCGCATTCACGACTGGCGTCACGCAAGTCGTGGCCGACCTCCTCGATAGCGACATGGCGGATGTCCATGCCGGCACGGTCGCGCTCGGGATTCGCCATGTGGTGTGCGCGCCGCTCCACCTGGTGCGGTACGTGGACGACGCGAGCGCCGGCGGAGAAGACCGGCGCATCGGCGTCCTCTATCTCGACAGCCGCGAAAAAGGCTCGCTGACGTCCGCCTCGACGCGCACCGCACTCGAAACGCTCGCCACCGAAGCCGCCGTCGCGATCGAAAACGCGCGGCTCTACCGCGAGGCCGCCGAAAAGGCGCGGCTCGACCAGGAAATGAAAATTGCCGCGGAAATTCAGGCGATGCTGCTGCCGAGAACATCGGTCAACCGCTCGTTTGTTGAAGCCGCGGCCGCGACCGTGCCGTGCCGATCGATCGGCGGCGACTTCTTCGACTACGCCGAGCAGACGACGGGATGTTTCGCGTTCATGCTCGGCGACGTCGCCGGCAAAGGGCCGCCGGCGGCGCTGTTGAGCGCGCTGCTCCAGGGCATGTTTGCGCTCGAAGCGCAGGGATGCGACGAGCCGTCCTCGGTTGTTGGC
>JBKJKJ010000050.1:0-18116 GCA_046597455.1 Burkholderiales bacterium | reverse complement strand
GATGGCGGCGGCCTGTTCGCTGGTGATGACGTTGCCCTGCACCACCTCGACCTTGTACGGCGTGACGACGCCGAGAAAGCGGTCGGCCGACCAGTCGACCTTCGGCACGGACGGCAGGTACTGACAGCCGCCCAAGGCAGCGAGCCCGGCCAGCGCGAGCGCGCGGAAAAACGTTGACAGTGACATGGTGCGGACGCGGCGCGCCGAAACGGGCGCCACCCTCGATATGATCGACCGATTCTAGCGGTTGGCCCCTGCGGGCCGACCCGCGCTTGACCCGACGCCCGACCGATGAACCCGCCCGCCATGACGCACGCCGACGAACTCAAGAACAGCGGCCTGAAGGCCACGCTGCCGCGCATCAAGGTGCTGGAGATTTTTCAAAAGACCACGCAGCGCCACATGAGCGCCGAAGACGTGTTCAAGATGCTGCTGGCCGAGGGCGCCGGTGTGGGCCTGGCGACGGTGTACCGCGTGTTGATGCAGTTCGAGCAGGCGGGCATCCTGTCGCGCAATCATTTCGAGACCGGCAAGGCCGTGTTCGAGCTGAACGAGGGCACGCACCACGACCACCTCGTCTGCATGCAATGCGGCCGCGTCGAGGAGTTCTACGATCCGGAAATCGAGAAGCGGCAAATCGATGTCGCCATGGAGCGCGGTTTCAGGATACAGGACCATTCGCTGCACCTCTATGTCGAGTGCACGCGCACCGATTGTCCGCACCGCGCCGGACGCGGTGGTGGGTGAATCCACGGAAAAACCGCTGCCCGGCCCCGCCCTGACGGTTTGCGGCCCCTCCCCGCGTCACTTCGTCGCTTCGTCACTTCGTCACTTCGTCACTTCGTCGCTTCGTCGCTTCGTCGCTTCGTCGCTTCGTCGCTTCGTCGCTGAAACCGAGCATCTCGGCCGCGTGCTTGCGCGTGGTGGCGGTGATTTTTACGCCCCCCAGCATGCGCGCGATCTCGTCGATACGCTGCTCGGCCTGAAGCGCGACGACGCGACTCGACACCTTGGTTTTGGAGCTCGTTTTCGCGACCTGCCATTGATGGTCGGCTGAGGCGGCGACCTGGGGCAGGTGCGTAATGCACATCACCTGGTGCTTGCGCCCGAGTTGCTTGAGCATCTTGCCGACGATCTCGGCCACACGCCCGCCGATGCCGGCATCGACCTCGTCGAAGACCAGTGTGGGCACCTGCGCGACCTGGCTCGTCACTGTCTGAATCGCAAGGCTGAGACGCGAGAGCTCCCCGCCTGACGCCACCTTCGCCAGCGGTTGAGGCGCCATGCTCTGGTGCGCGCTCACCCGGAATTCAATCTGCTCCAGGCCGTGAAGCGAAGGCGCCGCGAGCGCTTCGAGCGTGATCTCGAAAATGCTGCCGGACATCGCCAGCGTGTGCATGGACGCGCTCACCTCGGCGCCGAGCTTTTTGGCAGCCTTGGCTCGGCCTGCGCCGAGCTTTTCCGCCTCGGCCCGATACGCCGCCAGCGCCTGGTCCTCCAGCATTTTCAACGCCTCCGGATCTCCGCCCGCCTCGAGCTCGGCGAGCCGGACACGAGCTCCCGCGAGGACACGGGGTATGTCGTCAGGCTCGATTCGATATTTTCGGCACGCCGAATGGACCGCATCCAGCCGGGTCTCCGCCGCGCGCAAACGCTGGGGATCGACGTCGAGCTTTTGTTGATAGTGCCGAAGGCTGTAAACCGCTTCCTGGATCTGGATGCTGGCAGGCTCCAGCGTGTCGAGCACTTCGCGCAGTGAGCCATCGAACTCGAGCAATCCGTTCAGGCGCGCGATGACGCCGTTCAACTGCGGGAGCGCCGCCGCTTCGCCTTCGGAAAGCACGTCGAGCCCGTGTTGTGCGCCTTCGATCAGATTCGCCGCATGCGCGAGCCTCCCGTGCTCGGCGAGCAGCAAACCCCACGCGTCGGGCGTCATCGCCAGCGCATCGAGCTCTTTCACCTGCCATTCGAGCCGCTCGCTTTCGGCCTCCATCGCCGCCGAATTGGACTCGAACGCTTTGCGATCGTCGCACCGACGCTGCCAGGCGCGGTAAAGGTCGGCCGTGCGCCCGGCGAGTTCCACCAGACCGCCAAACCCGTCGAGCAGCTCGCGCTGCGCGGTCGCCCGCAGCAGGGACTGATGCTGGTGCTGACCGTGGATGTCGACCAGGAATTCACCAGCCTCGCGCAGTTGCGCGAGCGTCGTCGCACTGCCGTTGATGAACGAACGCGAGCGTCCGCCCGCGTCGATGACGCGACGGAGCAGGCACGCGCCTTCGTCGCCCGCGAGCTCCTGCGCCTGCAGCCAACTACCCAGCGCGCCTGCATCCTCGATCTGGAATTCGGCGCTGATTTCGGTACGCTCGGCGCCCTGGCGCACGACACTCGCATCAGAGCGAGCGCCGAGCACCAGCGCCAGCGCGTCGACGAGGATGGACTTGCCCGCGCCCGTTTCGCCGGTGAGCACGGTAAAACCGGAGTCGAACTCCAGATCGAGACGCTCGACGATGACGAAATCGCGGATGCTTAAGCTGCGCAGCATGTTTTACACCAGGCAGGCGAGAGAAAAGAACACGCGCCGAGCCGGTTGCCGACGGCCTTTCATTCGCGGTTCCACTTGAGCTTCTGCCTGAGCATCGCGTAATAGCTGTGCCCCACCGGATGCAGCAGACTGATGTCGTGCGGGTAGCGGCGGATGCGTATCCGGTCGCCTTCACGCAATTCGATATGCGAATGGCTGTCGAAGTGCGCGCGAGGGTCGTCGGCGCTGTGCACGACGATTTCCACGATGCTGTCGCTGCTGATGACGATGGGCCGGTTCGAAAGCGTGTGGGGACATACCGGCACGAGCGACATCACCCGCAGCGCAGGGTGCACGATCGGACCGCCGGCGGAAAGTGCATAAGCCGTCGATCCGGTGGGTGTCGCGATGATGAGCCCGTCGGAGCGCTGGGTGTAGATCGGCTCGCCGTCGATGTGCACTTCGAACTCGATCATGCTGCCGCGAACACCCTTGCTCACCACGACGTCGTTGAACGCCAGCACATTGAACACCGATTCCGCGCCGCTGAAGACATCGGCCTCGAGCAGCATGCGGTCCTCGGTGACGTAATTGCCTTCGAGGATTTCCCCGATCGTCTCGAACATCGTATCGAGCGAGATATCGGTGAGGAAGCCGAGCCGTCCCTGGTTCACGCCGACCAGCGCGACGTCGAAAGGCGCGAGGGTGCGGGCAATGTTGAGCATGGTGCCGTCGCCGCCGAGCACGATTGCGAGATCGGCGCGCGCCCCGAGCTCCTCGAGCGAGAGCGCCGGGTAGCGGCACTCCCCGATATGAGAGGCGGTGAGACGGTCGATCATGACCTGCACGCCGCGCTCTTCAAGAAAGCGTGCGAGCTCGAGCAGCGGGTGCGCGATCTCCGGGCTCTTGTACTTGCCGATCAGCGCGACGGTGGTGAAGGCCTTTTTCATTGCCCGCATTAAACCATACCGCAAAGCTTGCCGAGAAGCTTCGCAAAGCTTCGTGTAAACGATGATTTACCTATTGCGTTTAACAGCTTAGCGTACGGTTGAAGCAATGGGTTTTTGTGTAGAATGACTTTCATGTCCAGCGAAAAGCCGGTGTTGAACGAGCGCGCGCAAGTCCTGCTGAAGACCCTCGTCGAGCGCTACATCATCGAAGGCCAGCCCGTCGGCTCGCGCGCGCTCTCGAAATTCTCGGGTCTCGATCTGTCGCCGGCCAGCATACGCAACGTGATGGCGGACCTCGAGGACCTCGGCTTCATCGCCAGTCCCCATACGTCGTCGGGCCGTATTCCCACCGCCCGCGGCTATCGCGTTTTCGTCGACACCCTGCTCACCATCAAACCGCTCGACCTGTTCGAGATCAATCGGCTCGAAGGCAAGCTGGATTCCGACAACCGCCAGCGACTCGTGACCTCGGCTTCGCAGGTGCTGGCGGATCTGACTCGCTTCGCGGGGGTGGTGATGACCCCGCGGCGCAGCGCCGGATTTCGCCATATCGAATTCGTAAAGCTCTCCGAGACCCGCATCCTGGTGATACTGGTCACGCCCGACGGTGACGTGCAGAACCGCATCCTGATCACCGATCGCACCTACACGCCTTCCGAGCTGGTCGAGGCCGCCAATATACTGAACCAGAACTATGCGGGAATGACGTTCGAGGAAACCCGCAAGCGGATGCACGACGAGTTGAAGCGGCTGCGCGAAGACATGACACAGCTCATGACCAAGGCGCTCGAGATCGGCAGTCAGGCCATGAGCGACTCTTCCGAGGACGTCGTGATCTCCGGCGAAGGCCGCCTGCTCGACGTGGATGACCTGTCGTCCGATATGCAGCGGCTGCGCAAGCTCTTCGACCTCTTTGAGCGCAAGACCGGCTTGCTGCAGCTTCTGGACATCTCGAGCCGGGCGCACGGGGTGCAGATTTTCATCGGCGGCGAGTCGGGGCTGGTTTCCCTCGACGAATGCAGCGTGGTCACCGCGCCTTATGAAGTCGATGGGAAGATCGTGGGCACCGTCGGCGTCATCGGCCCCACGCGCATGGCCTACGAGCGCGTGATTCCGATCGTGGACATCACCGCCAAGCTGCTTTCGAGCGCGCTGTCGCATCATTAAACCCGCACGGCGTAAGGCGGCAGGCGTAACACCTGCCGGTGTAATTGTGATGTACGCTTTCGCCCCGCGTCGCCCCGCTCACCTTTGACCCCTCACGCCCGTCCGCTTACGCCTCACCGTCCCTTCGATGCCACGCTATTCTCCCGAGCCGCCGTCCAACGATGCCGTCGACAATCCGCGCACAGGCGTGCTGTTGATCAACCTCGGGACGCCCGAGGCGCCGACCCCGGCGGCGGTACGCACCTATCTGAGGGAGTTTCTCTCCGACCCGCGCGTCGTAGAAATTCCACGCGTCGTGTGGTGGGTCATACTGAATTTGTTCGTGCTACCCAGACGCCCGAAAGCATCGGCGGCACGCTACGCCCAGATCTGGATGCCCGAAGGCTCCCCCCTGAGGGTCTACACCGCGCGGCAGACCAACCTGCTGCAAGGCTATCTGGGCGAGCGCCTGAAGGCGCCTGTGGCGGTCGCTTATGCGATGCGCTACGGCCAGCCTTCGATCGCCGAGCAGATCGCGGCCCTGAAGGCTCGCGGCTGCGATCGCGTCCTGCTCATTCCGCTCTATCCGCAATATTCGGCAAGCACCACGGCGACTGCTTTCGATGCGGCTTTCGGGGCGCTGTCGCGCCTGCGCAACCAGCCGGAAATACGCACGGTCCGCGAATTCCATGACGACCCCGGCTACATCGGCGCACTCGAAGCAAGCGTGCGCGACTACTGGGGCCGGCGCGGGCGGCCCGATGTG
The DNA here is from genome assembly GCA_046597455.1 of Burkholderiales bacterium. Lineage (GTDB taxonomy): Bacteria > Pseudomonadota > Gammaproteobacteria > Burkholderiales > SG8-41 > JAQGMV01. The sequence continues at coordinate 12,733 of JBKJKJ010000050.1, read as the reverse complement.
CTGGTCATGAGCTTTCACGGCGTGCCGCGCCGCACCGTCGAATTGGGCGACCCGTACTACGCCCAATGCCTGGCCACGGGCAAACGCCTTGCAGAGGCGCTGGGACTCGCACAAAGCGAATACCGCGTCACTTTCCAGTCCCGCTTCGGGCGCGCCGAATGGCTGCAGCCCTACACCGCCGAGGTCCTGGCGGAGCTCGGACAGCGCAGGCTGGGCCTGGTGGATGTCATCTGTCCCGGCTTCGTCTGCGACTGCCTGGAAACGCTGGAGGAGATTGCCATCGAAGGCCGCGACATTTACACGGCGGCTGGGGGACGCGAGCTGCGCTACATTCCCTGCCTCAACGATCGGCATGAATGGGTCAAGGCGCTCACGGACCTTACCGTGCGTAACCTTGCGGGCTGGATGGAGCCGCCGCCCGCCGCGACGGGCCTGCGGCTCCCCGGCGTGACCACGGGCCTGGGCGGAATCGCCGGGTTCTCTTGAAATCGGGGTGCCCGTCCCCATTTGCTACGGGTCGATAGGAGTAAATGATGCAGGAAACACCCGAATTCACCGATAACACCCAGTCCAACACCGATGAGGCGACCCAGACCGAGCCCACGACCGAGCTCGAACAGCGCGTCCAACAGGCCGAGCAGGCCGCGCAGGAGCATCAGGAAGCCTATCTGCGCGCCCGCGCCGAGACCGATAACGTGCGAAAGCGCAGTCAGACCGAAGTTGCGAACGCCCACAAATTCGCCGTCGAGAATTTCGTGGCCGAGTTGCTCCCCGTCAGGGACAGCCTGGAAGCGGCGCTGGCGTCGGCAGACACCACGGTCGAGAGCATGCGCGCCGGTGTCGAGCTCACGCTGAAACAGCTCAAATCCGTGTTCGAGAAGTTCAACGTGCGCGACATCGACCCCGCGGGCGAGAAGTTCGATCCCCACCGTCACCAGGCGATCAGCACGGTCGAGTCCGGTGCCGAGCCCAACACCGTCGTCCAGGTCCTGCAGAAAGGCTACCTGCTCCACGACCGGGTGGTACGCCCGGCGCTGGTGACCGTAACAAAGGCGAAGGCCGTTGAAAGTTGACGGATTAACCCCATATCGTCGGCAGTGAGGCATTTTTTGCAGCGTTTTTTCGAGATTGAGTGAGGAACACATGGGAAAAATCATAGGAATCGACCTGGGAACCACGAATTCATGCGTGGCGGTCATGGAGAACGGTGCGCCCAAGGTCATCGAGAATTCGGAAGGGGCGCGGACCACGCCATCGATCGTCGCCTACATGGACGACGGTGAAGTGCTGGTGGGCGCGCCGGCCAAGCGCCAGGCGGTCACCAATCCGAAGAACACGCTTTACGCCGTGAAGCGCCTGATCGGCCGCCGGTTCGAGGAAAAAGAGGTCCAGAAGGACATCGAGCTGATGCCGTACAGGATCGTCAAGGCTGACAACGGCGATGCCTGGATCGAGGTGCGGGGCAAGAAAATTTCCGCGCAGGAAGTCTCGGCCCAGATCCTGATGAAAATGAAGAAGACCGCCGAGGACTACCTCGGGGAGCCGGTCACCGAAGCCGTCATCACGGTTCCGGCATACTTCAACGATTCGCAGCGCCAGGCGACCAAGGACGCCGGGCGCATCGCGGGCCTCGAAGTCAAGCGCATCATCAACGAGCCGACGGCGGCTGCGCTCGCGTTCGGGCTCGACAAGAAAAAAGGCGATCGCAAGATCGCGGTCTACGACTTGGGCGGCGGAACGTTCGACGTTTCCATCATCGAAATCGCTGCGGTCGAAGGCGAGCACCAGTTCGAAGTGCTGTCGACCAACGGCGACACGTTCCTCGGCGGCGAAGATTTCGATCAGCGCCTGATGGATTACCTGTGCGACGAGTTCCAGAAGGATTCCGGCCTCGATCTGCGCAAGGACATGCTCGCCCTGCAACGTCTGAAGGACGCCGCGGAGAAAGCGAAGATCGAGCTCTCCTCGTCGCAGCAGACCGAGGTGAACCTGCCCTACATCACGGCCGACCAGTCAGGACCGAAACATCTGGCGGTGAAGGTCACGCGCGCCAAATTCGAGTCGCTCGTGGAAGATCTGATCGAGCGCACCATCGAACCGTGCCGCATCGCCGTGAAAGACGCGGGCGTGAAGCTGTCCGAGATCGACGACGTCATTCTGGTCGGCGGGCAGACGCGCATGCCTAAAGTGCAGGACAAGGTGAAAGAATTCTTCACCAAGGAAGCGCGCAAGGACGTGAACCCCGACGAGGCGGTCGCGGTCGGCGCGGCGATTCAGGGCGGCGTGCTGCAGGGCGAAGTCAAAGACGTGCTGCTGCTCGACGTGACGCCGCTGTCGCTCGGCATCGAAACGCTGGGCAGCGTGATGACCAAGCTCATCCAGAAAAACACGACGATACCGACCAAGGCGAGTCAGGTCTTCTCGACTGCGGACGACAACCAGAATGCGGTGACGATCCACGTGCTGCAGGGCGAGCGCGAAATCGCCAAGGCGAACAAGTCGCTGGGCCAGTTCAACCTGACCGACATTCCGCCTGCGCCGCGCGGCATGCCGCAGATCGAAGTCACTTTCGACATCGACGCTAACGGCATCCTGCACGTGTCGGCCAAGGACAAGGCGACCGGCAAGGAGAACAAGATCAAGATCCAGGCGTCCAGCGGTCTTTCGGAAGAAGAGATCCAGCGCATGGTGAAAGATGCCGAAGCGCACGCCGAGGAAGACAAGAAGACGCGCGAGCTGGTCGACGCCCGCAACCAGTGCGATCAGATGGTGCACACCATCCGCAAGCAGTTGGCGGAGCAAGGCAGTAAACTTCCGGCCGACGACAAAACGAAGATCGAAGCCTCGCTGAAAGAAGCCGAAGACGCGATGAAGTCGGACGACAAGGCGAAGATCGAAGCGGCGACCCAGGCGCTCGCCCAGGCTGCGCAAAAGCTTGCCGAGCAGATGCATGCCCAGGAGCAGGCGCAGCAGCCGGGGCAACCGGGCGGCGGACAATCGGCCCCCGGCGCCACGGCTGGCGGCGCGCAGCAGGACGAGGGCAATGTGGTCGATGCCGAGTACGAAGAAGTCAAAGAGAAGAAGTAAGGGTTCCGTTCGCGGATCCGCGTTTCGCTGAAGAAATGGGGAGGCCCCGAGCGGGCCTCCCCTTTCTGCGTTTTTGAGATCGCCCATCGAGTTGCATTCCAGGCGCTAGGGAGCCATGGCTAAAAGAGATTATTACGAGGTTCTCGGAGTCAACAAGGACGCCTCGGAAGAAGAGATCAAGAAGTCCTATCGCAAGCTTGCGATGAAACATCATCCGGACCGTAATCCGGATAACCCCAAATCCGAGGACCACTTCAAAGAGGCGAAGGAAGCCTACGAGATCCTCACCGACCCCAACAAGCGTGCGGCTTACGACCAGTATGGCCACGCCGGTGTGGACCCGTCCGTCGGCGCAGGCGCAGGGGCCGGCTTCGGCGGTGGCTTCTCCGATGCGTTCGGCGACATTTTCAGCGACATCTTCGGCGGCGGGCGCTCACGCTCGACGGTCTTCCGCGGCGCGGACCTGCGCTACAACCTCGAAGTGTCCCTCGAGGACGCGGCGCGCGGCACCGAAACCCGCATCCGCATCCCCGCACTCGAGGAATGTGAAACCTGCAAAGGCACGGGGGCGAAACCCGGCACGCAACCCGCGCAATGCACGACGTGCAGCGGTCACGGCCAGGTTCGCATGCAGCAGGGTTTCTTCTCCATCCAGCAGACGTGTCCGCGCTGTCATGGCACCGGCAAGATCATCCCGAGTCCGTGCCAGCCGTGCAGCGGCACCGGACGTCTGAAGCAGCACAAGACGCTGTCGGTGAAGATCCCGTCCGGCGTGGACGAAGGCGACCGTATCCGTCTCTCCGGGGAAGGCGAAGCCGGCGTCAACGGCGGGCCGCCCGGCGATCTTTACGTCGTCATCCACATCAAGCCCCACCAGGTCTTCACTCGGGACCACAACGATCTGCATTGCGAAATGCCGATCAGCTTCACGACTGCGGCACTCGGCGGCGACATCGAGATCCCGACGCTCGATGGTTACGCGAAGATCAAGATTCCCGCAGAAACCCAGAGCGGAAAAGTGTTCAGGCTACGCGGCAAGGGAATCAAAGGCGTGCGCTCGAATGCGCACGGCGATCTGCTGTGTCATGTCAGCGTAGAGACGCCGATCAGCCTGACACCGCGCCAGAAAGAACTGCTCGAGGAGTTCGAGACCATCAGTGGCAAGGACTCGGGACGCCACAACCCGCGCGCCAAGTCGTGGATGGACAAGGTCAAGGAGTTCTTCGCGGTCAGCGATAAATCGTGAGACGAAAGCCGGGAGGGCCGCGTAGGCCTATAGCCTATAGCCAGCCCGCTTGCCGGAAGCGGTAGAACAGGTAACAGTCGACGATGGCCATGACACCCAGCGTGACCGGATAACCCATTTTCCAGTGCAGCTCGGGCATGAACTCGAAGTTCATCCCGTAGATTCCCGCGATCATGGTCGGCACCGCGACCAGCGCGGCATACGCGGCCAGGCGCTTCATGGTCTCGCTCTCGTTGACCGTGATGAGCGACAGGTTCACCGTGATGGCCGTGGTCAGCATGTCGCGCCGGCTGTCGATCGACTGCGTGATGCGAAACAGGTGGTCGTAGACATCCCGGTAGTATTCCTGAACGCCCGTGGTGACTGCGGGCACACGCCCCCCGTAAAGCTTGCCCACCGCTTCGTGCAGCGGACCGACTGCATGCCGCAGCACCATCAGCTTGCGTTTCAGGTCGTATAGCGCCTCGATGTTCGCCCGCGCCGGGGCGCCCTTGAAAATTCGATCTTCGATGCGTTCGAGCTCGTCTTCGAACGCGTCGGCGACGGGGAAATACCGGTCCACGACCGCGTCCATGAGCAGGTACAGCACGTAGCCCGGGCCTTCCTTGAGCAGATGCGGCTCGCGCTCCGCGCGTTCGCGCACGCCTTTGAAACCATGCTGCGTGCGCTTGCGGATCGAAAGCACATAGTTTTTGCCCACGAAGACATCGACTTCGCCTTCATGCAGGGCGTTGCCACTTTCCATGAGCTCGACCGTCTGCATTACGACGAAAAGGCAGTCGCCGTATTCTTCGACTTTCGGCCGCTGATGGCCGTGGAGCGCGTCTTCGACAGCGAGCTCGTGCAAGTCGAACTGCACGCGCATTTGCTCGAGTTCCTCGGGCGACGGGTCCTTCAGGGCGACCCAGACGAAACGCCCGGGTTTTTCGAGGTGCAGGTGGATCTCGTCTTGCGGAATATCCGCGAGCTTCCTGCCGTCCTCGTATACGGCACAACTGATCAGCATGCTTGCCTCCCCGGGCCGCGATAATAACGCGCCTGCGGCGCAGCGCGCCTTGGCGTGCTGCCCGCGCGCGATAAATGCGCTCTCATATGAACATCCCGACAGTTGCTGCCGTCACGAGTGTGGCCAGGGTGCCGGACACCAGCGAGCGCAATCCGAGCGCGAGCACTTCGTCCCGCCGCTCGGGGACCATCGCGGTAAGGCCGCCAACGAGTATGCCCAGGCTGCCGAAGTTTGCGAAGCCGCACAGCGCGTACGTCATGATAAGGCGGCTGCGTTCACTCAGCGCCTCGGGCGCGAGGCTGGCCAGCTCGACATAGGCGATGAATTCGTTGAGCACCGTCTTGGTTCCCATCAACGCGCCCGCCGTCACCGCCTCGCTCCAGGGAACGCCCGCGAGCCACACCAGCGGCGCCATGACATAACCCAGCGCGCGCTGCAGCGTAATCGGCTCTCCGTTCAGCGCGGGCAGCGCGCCCAGGATCAGATTGACGAGCGTCACCAGCGACACCAGCACGATCAGCAGCGCGACGATATTGAGGAGCAGCGCCAGGCCCTCGGTCGTCCCGCGCACCACGGCGTCCATGGCGCTTTTACTGCCCGTATCGACGTCGAGCGTCGCATCCGCGGGCAGGCCCTGAGGTGGAATCATCAGTGCCGCCACCACGATGGCTGCGGGCGCGCTGATCAGCGATGCGGCGAGTATGTGCCCCATCGCCCCCGGAATGACCGGGCCCAGAATGCTGGCGTACAGCACCATCACGGTTCCGGCGATACCCGCCATCCCGCACGTCATGACGATGAAAAGTTCGCCGCGGCTCAATATGCGCAGATACGGCCTGATCACGAGCGGCGCTTCGACCATCCCGACGAACACGTTCGCCGCGGTCGAGAGTCCCACCGCGCCGCCGACCCCCATCGTCTTTTCCAGCAGCAGCGACAGGGATTTCACGAGCACGGGCAGGATGCGCCAATAGAAAAGCAGAGAGGACAGCGCGCTCACGACCAGTATCAGCGGCAGCGCGCTGAAAGCGAGGATGAAGGTGGAGCCTGCGCCGCTCGTCGCAAACGGCAGCGGGCCGCCGCCCAGATAACCGAAGGCGAAAGTCGTGCCGGCCTGCGTCGCCTGTTGGAGGCCGAGCAACGCGTCGTTCAGCCCGAGGAAGAAACCCTGCAGGGGCGGCGCCTTCAGAAGCAGTGCGGCGAGCACGATCTGCAGACCCGCGCCCGCCAGGACGATGCGCCAGGGTGGCGCTCGCCGGTGCTCGCCGAGCAGCCACGCGATTCCGAGCAGCAGGAAAAGGCCGACCGCGCTTTGCAGGAAGGGAGGCAAGGCGCGTGGGGCGTGCGGGAACCTACTCCCGGCGCCAGAGAGTGCCTTGCGCCGTATCTTCCAGCGCGACACCGTCGTCGGTCAGCGCCTTGCGGATACGATCGGCTTCGGCAAAGTTCTTCGCCTTGCGCGCGGCAGTGCGCGCGGCAATCAGCTCATCGATGCGCTTCGCGTCGAGCCCGCCTTCGGCAGGCAGGGCCTGCAGGAATGCAGTCGGATCGCGCTGTAGCAGGCCGAGCAGGGCCGCGAGCGATTTGAGGCGCTGCGCGTGGGCCATCGAGCGCGATTTGTTGAGCTCGCCGGCCAGATCGAAAAGCACCGCGACGGCCTCGGGCGTATTGAAGTCGTCGTTCATCGCGTCGCGAAAACGCGAGGCGTGAGGCTCTTCCCAGTCGATTTCGCCGGGGACGACGTCGAGGCCCTTCAGCGCGGTGTAGAGGCGGGTCAGCCCATTCCGGGCGTCGTCGAGGTGAACGTCCGAATAGTTCAGCGGGCTGCGATACTGGGCGCGCACGATGAAAAAACGCAGGACTTCAGGGTCGTATTTCGCGAGCACTTCGCGCACCGTAAAAAAGTTGCCGAGCGATTTCGACATCTTCTCGTCGTCCACGCGCACGAAACCGTTGTGCATCCAGTAGTTGACGAACGTGCACTGGTGCGCACCTTCCGACTGTGCGATTTCGTTCTCGTGGTGAGGAAACTGCAGGTCCTGGCCGCCGCCGTGAATGTCGAAATGCGTGCCGAGCAGCGCGGTGGACATGGCCGAACATTCGATGTGCCATCCGGGTCGGCCTTTCCCCCACGGGGAATCCCAGTGCGGCTCGCCTTCCTTCGCATGCTTCCACAGCACGAAGTCGAGCGGATCGCGTTTTGCGCCGTCCACCTCCACGCGCTCCCCGGCGCGCAACTCGTCGAGGGACTTTCCCGAAAGTTTTCCGTAGCCCTGAAATTTGCGAACCGCATAATTGACGTCGCCATTGTTGGCGCGATACGCCAGCTCTCTTGTTTCGAGCATCGCGATCATGTCGAGCATACCGCCCACGTAGTCGGTCGCTCGCGGCTCGAAATCAGGCTTCTCGACGCCCAGCACCGCGGCGTCCTCGTCCATCGCCGCGATGAAGCGCGCGGTGAGCGCGTCTACAGGCTCGTTGTTATCGTGCGCCCGCTTGATGATCTTGTCATCGATGTCGGTGATATTGCGAACATAGGTGACGTCGAATCCGCACGCGCGCAGCCACCGCCGGACCACATCGAAGACGACCATGAACCGTGCGTGCCCGACGTGGCAGAAGTCGTAAACGGTAATCCCGCACACATACATGCGGACTTTGCCGGGTTCGATGGGAAAGAATTGCTGCTTCTCGCGCGCGAGCGTGTTATATATCTTCAGCATGTCGGGGCGGGAAAGAAAAACGGCCTAAAGACTCAAGAATTCGGCGGCCGCGCCGAGATATAAGTTGAAAATACACTCGCCCGCTGTTTGATTTGCCGGGTGTTCTTGGTAGAATTTCGAGGTTTTTGCAACTACAGCCGCTGAAAAAATTCCGGCAAAGTATAACATGAGGCTTCCACGCATCGCTGTGCTCGTCCTGACCGTTGGCCTTGGCCTTTCCACGAGCGTGTGGGGCCAGGCCGATCCGCTTCAGGACGCGAACCAACTGTTTCGTCAGGGCCAGTTCGACAAGGCCATGGAACGGGTCAATAGCTATCTTGCACCCCGTCCCAAGGATGCGCGAGGCCGATTCCTGAAAGGCCTGATCCTCACCGAGCAGAACAAGCCGGCAGAGGCGATCAAGGTTTTCACCGACCTTTCGCAGGATTTCCCCGAGCTGCCCGAGCCCTATAACAATCTCGCGGTGCTGTACGCGTCGCAGGGGCAGTATGACAAAGCGAGAAACTCGCTTGAGATGGCGATCCGGACTCACCCGAGCTATGCCACCGCGCATGAGAATCTGGGCGACATCTACGCCAAGATGGCGAGTCAGGCGTACGACAAGGCGTTGCAGCTCGACCGCGGCAATCAGGCTGCACAGGGCAAGCTCAACCTCATCAAAGACCTGTTCTCGCAGACGCCGCGAGTCCCCGGCAAGGTCTTAGTCGCCAAGGCTGACACGCCCACAGCACCGGCGTCTCAGCCCGTGGCCCCGGTTGCGCCTGCGGCCAAACCCACGCCCGCCCCGCAAGCGGCGGCACCGACCCCCGCCGCCAAGCCCGCTGAGCCGCCTGCTTCCGCCAGCGCGCCCGCTGCGAAAGAGCCGCCGAAGAAGGAAGCTGCAGCGGCACGCGGCACGGATGATGTGCTCAAGGCAGTGAACGCCTGGGCCCGAGCCTGGGCTGCGAACGATGTTTCCGGATATCTGGGTTCCTACGCCAGCGATTTCGAGACGCCTAAAGGCAGGTCGCGCAGCGCGTGGGAAGCGGAGCGCAAGTCGCGCGTAGCCAAGCCGCGCAAAATCGAAGTCGATGTCGATTCACCGCGCGTCAAATTCGATGACAAGAACCGCGCGATCGTCAGCTTCCGCCAGCACTACAAGTCGGGAACGCTGAATGTCACCAGCACCAAGACGCTCGTCATGGTCAAGAACGGCGAAAAGTGGCTCATCCAGCAAGAAAGGTCGGGCAACTGAAGCGCCCGAATAAGGCACGCCGTTTCATAAGCGCGGCAATTGCAGCCGCGCTATGGGTCTCCATCCCTGCCGGCGCGATGGGCGGAAAACCGGTTCAGCCGTCTGCCCCGCCAAAAGTCACTGCGCCGGCCTCTAACGCCGCCGCCCCCGCCGGTGTCGAGCCGGACGCGCTGCTCGTCAAGACTCTGCTCGCCATCAACAATAACCGGCTCGATCTCGCATTGGCCGAAGTCGAGCAGGTCCTCAAGAGCTATCCGAACTTCCGGCTCGCGCATCTCATCAAAGGCGACCTGCTGCTGGCGCGGTCGCAGCCGCTCAAGACGATGGGCGGGGCGACGGGCGTCCCGCTCGACCGTGTAGCCGATTTGCGCGAGGAAGCACGCGCCCGCCTCGCGCGCTCCCGGACCGAGCGTCCGGGTGACCGGGTGCCGCGATACCTCGTGCAATTGCAGCCGGACCAGAAATACGCGCTCATCGTCGACACGTCCAAATCGACGCTCTATGTCTTCGAGAACCGCAACGGCACCGCACATTATCTCGCCGACTACTACATCAGCAGCGGCAAGAACGGCATCGCCAAGGCGCGCGAAGGCGACAAGAAAACGCCGCTCGGCGTCTATTACGTCACGAGCAGCATGCCACGCGAGAAGCTTGCCGATCTCTACGGGGTCGGGGCATTCCCGATCAGCTACCCGAACGAATGGGACCGGCGCGAAGGCCGCGGCGGCAGCGGGATCTGGCTGCATGGCACGCCCTCGGACACATTCAGCCGCCCGCCGCAGGCGAGCGACGGCTGCGTGGTGCTGACCAACCGCGATCTAGAGTCGATCCGCCAGCGTGTTCAGATCGGATTGACGCCCGTCATCATTTCGAGCTCGATCGAGTGGGTGGAACCGCAGGCGGTTACCGGTTTGAGGCAGGATCTCGCGGGCTCGGTCGAGCAGTGGCGCCGCGACTGGGAAAGCCTCGATACCGAGCGCTATCTCGGCCATTATTCGCACAGCTTCACCTCCGGCACCCAGGACTACAAGGGATTTGCCGCCCAGAAGCGCCAGGTCAACGGCGGCAAGCAGTGGGTCAAAGTGAAGCTGGACAAGGTGAGCATGTTTTTATACCCCGGCAAGGAGCGCCTCGCCGTCGTGACATTCCAGCAGAATTACACCAGCAGTAACCTGTCGAACAGGATGCGCAAGCGCCAGTACTGGATCAAGGAAGGCTCCGGCTGGAGAATCGTCCATGAAGGAGCGGCGTGAGCGTAGGAGCAGGGGCCCCATTCATGGGGATGCGACCCGCGCGAGTCGCCGCTGGCTGCCGAAGCGATCCCCTGCGCATTCGTGTGGCCTGTGATGAGGCAGCGGCGTGAGCGTAGGAGCAGGGGCCCCATTTATGGGGATGCGACCCGCGCGAGTCGTCCCTGGCTGCCGAAGCGACTCCGGGTGCGTCTCGGCGTCCGCGAAATCCGGCCGGCGCGCGCTGTCCCGACGGGTGCTTGAGCATCGCGCTGTAACCGTTTAAATTTCGCTCCCAGAGTCCGCATCCCGCGGCCTCGCCATTCTCAGTCCACCTATGCTCAAAACTCTATTCGCTGTTTTTGCGCTCGCCGTATCCTTGTTCGCTGCCGTCGCCACTGCCGCGGCACCGGCCAATCCGCAGGTTGAAGTCCGCACGAACATGGGCGCTTTCACGCTCGAGCTGTATCCGGAGAACGCCCCCGGCACCGTCCAGAACTTCCTCCATTACGTCAAGGACGGCCACTACAATGGCACCCTCTTCCACCGCGTGATGCCCGGCTTCATGATCCAGGGCGGCGGTTTCACCGCGGACTTCAGCGAAAAGCCGACGCGACCGCCGATCAAGAACGAAGCCGGCAACGGTTTGCGCAACGGGGTGGGTATGGTCTCCATGGCGCGTACCGCCGATCCGCACTCCGCCACGGCGCAGTTCTTCATCAACGTCGCGGAAAATCCGACGCTCGACTTCAAGGCGCCGACGCAGAGCGGATACGGCTACACCCCGTTCGGCAAAGTCATCAAGGGCATGGACGTCGTCGAGCGCATCACGAAAGTCGCCACCGGGCCCGGCAAGCCGCCCCACGCCGACGTGCCCGTGAAACCCGTCGTGATCGAGCGCATTCGGCTCATCGATTCCGCCCCTTCCAAATAAGGACATCCACCATGGTCAAGCTCCACACCAATTTCGGCGTCATCGGCCTCGAGCTCGATGCAGAGAAAGCACCCGCGACCGTCGCCAATTTTCTCGAATATGTAAAAAGCGGCTTCTTCGACAACACCGTCTTTCACCGCGTGATCGACGGCTTCATGATCCAGGGCGGCGGTTTCGAACCGGGCATGAAGCAGAAAGCGACTCGCGACATGGTGAAGAACGAGGCCGATAACGGACTCAAGAACGACAAATACACGGTCGCCATGGCTCGTACATCGGATCCCCATTCGGCGACCGCCCAGTTCTTCATCAACGTCGGGGACAATGGCTTCCTCAACCACACAGCCCAAACTTCGCAGGGGTGGGGATATGCCGTGTTCGGCCGTGTGGTCGAGGGCAACGACGTCGTCGACAAGATCCGCAAGGTGAAAACCGGAACCAGCGGCATGCACCAGGACGTGCCGGTTGAGGACGTGATCATCGAGCGCGCCGAAGAAGTCACCGCGTAGGCGTCACGGACCGACGCAGATCGGGATTCGGTCGAACGCAGAAGCGCGCGAAACGCCGTGGCCGAACCTGGAGTCTGTATCCCGATGGCCCATAGCCTCTTCATCTCCGATTTGCACCTGGCGATGGAGAGGCCGCGCATCGTCGACCAGTTCTTTTCTTTTCTGTCGGGGCCGGCCTGCGGTGCCGATTCGCTGTACGTACTCGGCGATCTTTTCGAGCACTGGCTTGGCGACGACAATTTCGACGACCCGCTGAACCGCTCGGTCGCCGAGGGTTTCGCTGCGCTCACCGCCACCGGCGTTCCGGTGCATTTCATGCACGGCAACCGCGACGTGCTGGTCGGGCAGGAATTCGCCCAACGCGCGAACGCCCGACTGATCGATGACCCAACGGTCCTCGATCTCCACGGCAGCCGAACATTGCTGATGCATGGGGACACGCTGTGTACGGACGACGTGGAATACCTCAAATTCCGCGCTTACGCCCATAACCCCGAAAACCAGACACGGTTCCTGGCTCAGGGACTGACCGCGCGGCGCGCCGAAATGGAAGCGTTACGGGCCCGCAACATAAACGCCAAGCTCGGCAAGACCGCGCAGATCATGGACGTGAACGACGCCGCAGTCGAAGATGCTTTGCGACAGTCAGGCTATCCCCGACTCATCCACGGCCACACACACCGGCCGGCGAAACACCTGCACACGGTAGACGGGCACCTCTGCGAACGATGGGTGCTGGCGGACTGGTACGAGAACGGCAGCTAC
>JBKJKJ010000019.1:0-2698 GCA_046597455.1 Burkholderiales bacterium | reverse complement strand
CCGCGCGGCTTGGTCGCTATCCATCGTTTTTCCGCATCCCGACAGGCGCCCGTAGCTCATCTGGATAGAGCACCGGCCTTCTAAGCCGGGGGTTGTGGGTTCGAGTCCCGCCGGGCGCGCCAGCTTCGAAGCACGCTCTTTCATCGTTCGGTAGTTCTGTTGGTCCAGTGGTGGCTGTAGCTCAGTTGGTAGAGTCCTGGATTGTGATTCCAGTTGTCGTGGGTTCGAGTCCCATCAGCCACCCCACCCCACCTCACTTCGTTCGGTGGGGGTAATCGAACAGAGTGGAACCGAAGGTTCCTCTGCGTGACCTCTCCTCCTCCGGTTATCGACCGGAAACCGTTTCGGTAATCAGAGCATTTACGCGGAAAGTATCCGCGGTCTATTCCGTTGTGCCTCCCGATCTGACGCCGACTGCGAGGCGGCCTTCAGGTCCACTGGTCTTCGTCGATCGGTGGCAGGGAAGCCGGATCAGGGAAAAGCGGCAGGCCGAGGTGCAGGCGCACCGGCGCGAAGCTGCGGCGGTGGTGAGGTGTGATGCCGAGCCGCGCCATTGCACTACGATGGTCGCGGGTGCCGTAGCCGACATTGGTTTCCCACCCGTAGCCCGGGAACGCCTCGGCGAGCCTGTGCATGTAGGCGTCACGGAAAACCTTCGCGACGATCGAAGCTGCTGCGATCGACAGGCACTTCGCATCGCCACCGACGATCGTGCGTGCGGAGCACGCGAGATCTTTCGGCGTGGCATTGCCGTCGATCAGTGCGAGCTGTGGCATGACACTCAGGCCCGCGACCGCCCGGCGCATGGCGAGCATTCGGGCGTGATAGATATTGATCGCGTCGATCTCGTCGACGCTCGCTTCACCGAAGCTGATGAAGCAGTAGTCGGGCAGGGCGGCTGCAGCGGCTTCGCGTTTCGCTGCCGGAACGATCTTGCTGTCATTGATGAGCGCAGTCAGCTTCCGCGGCAGGCCTTTGGGCGGAAGGATGATGGCCGCCGCCACGACCGGCCCCGCGAGCGGCGCGCAGCCGACTTCGTCGACGCCGCACACCACGCACCCGGCTTCTTTCTCGAAGCGTAGCGACGGCCTGGACTTTCGTTTCCGGCGCACGGCAACCTCAATTTCCAAAAGCGTCTCCTTCAGATGCGCTATTGCAGGACGGCTCGACCCTCAGCGGGCGCGCATCAGCCGTTGCTGCTCCCGCTTCCAATCCCGGTCTTTCTCCGCCTCCCGCTTGTCATGCTGCTTCTTGCCTTTCGCGAGGCCGATCTCGAGCTTGATGCGGCCGCGCTTGTAGTGCATGTCGATGGGCACGAGGGTATAGCCGGCACGCTCCACCGCGCCGACGAGCTTGTCGATTTCCGACGCGTTGAGCAGCAGCTTGCGCGTGCGCGTGGGATCGGGCTGCACGTGGGTGGAGGCGGTGGGAAGCGGGCTCACATGGGAGCCGATGAGGAACAACTCACCGTTGCTGATGACGACGTATGCCTCTTTCAGCTGCGTGCGCCCCGCACGCATTGCTTTGACTTCCCATCCCTCGAGCGCGATACCCGCTTCGAAGCGCTCTTCGATGAAATAGTCGTGGAAGGCTTTCTTGTTTTGAACGATACTCATGGATGGCTGCCGGTGCCCGCACATTCTAACAGCGGACACGCGCTGCCCGGCTCGGCGGAGAAGAATTGGTCTGGCAATGTGGTTGTAGAAAAGTGGTCGCAGAAAAGTGGTCGTAGAAAAATCTGTCCTCGTCGGCCACTCTGCCCAGCGCATGTTCACGCTGGTGGACGCGGTAGAGGCCTATCCTGAATTCCTGCCCTGGTGCAGCGCCGCGACGGTGAGCCACCGCGACCTCGAGCGCACGCGTGCCACCATACACATCAATTATCACGGCGCAAAGCAAAGCTTCACGACGGAAAATATAAAAGATCCACCCCAGTCGATGAAAATCAGGCTGGTCGAAGGTCCGTTCAGGATCCTGGAGGGAGAGTGGCGCTTCAACGCGCTGTCTGACGCTGCGTGCAAGATCGAGTTCCGCCTGCACTACGAATTTTCGAGCAGGATCCTCGCGGCGCTCGTCGGGCCGGTCTTCACCTACATCGCCAATTCGCTCGTCGACGCTTTCGTGCACCGCGCTGATCAGGTCTATGGCGGTTGAACCTGCGCTGCAGATCGAAATCGAGATCGTGTGTGCGCGGGCCGACGCGGCGCTTGTGATCACGCTCAAGGTCCCGGCAGGCACGACCGCGCGCGGGGCAATCGTTCTGTCGGATCTCGCTCGTACGCATCCGGAAATCGATGCCCGGCCGGGGCGGCTGGGTTTATTCGGCCGCGTCGTCGATGACGATAGCGTGCTGCGCGACGGTGACCGACTCGAGATTTACCGGCCGCTCATCGCCGACCCCAAGCAGGCCCGCCGCACGCGCGCCGGCGCGGACCCTGAAAATGCGTAATTACTTGCAGTTCGCCTGCACGGCCTGCTGGGTTCTGGCGATTTCGGGCTCGTATTCCGAGTCCGCCAGGTAGCTGCGCTCGCCGGTTTTCGGATCGGTCCGCGTGATGCGATTACGCGCCTGAAGACTCTTGAGATAGGCCTGGGAATCATTGCAGGCTTGTTTGCGCCGCTCGGCGTCAGCGCCTGATTTCTGGGCTTTGGCTTCGGTTTCCTGCTTTTCCATCTGGCGCTTGCGAAAATCCGCATC
>JBKJKJ010000018.1:0-6479 GCA_046597455.1 Burkholderiales bacterium | reverse complement strand
CTGGACGTCTTCGCGCTCGAATAACACTGCCGAGGCCGGCATGAACGCACGCAGCGCGGCAGCGACTTCGCGCTGGCGAATGAAATCGACGGCAACGGGTTCGATGACTGAGCTCATGACTCGATTTTACATGGCGCCGGTCGCTGCGGCTGCGCTCAACCCGCCACGAGGAAAATTACGCCCGTCACTGCGAGGAGCGCGCCCAATATCGTGCGCCGCGTCAGAATTTCAGATTTGAGGAAAAGCGCGCTGAAAACCATCGTGAAAAGCGGATACAGCGCCACCAGCGGGGCGACCACCGAAACGCGTCCGATGTGAAGTGCATGGTAGAGCAGGAGCACCGCGCAACCGTTCAGGACGCCTGCGGCCATGAACCATGGAAATGCAGCTCGCCCCAATCGCCGGGTTTGCCGTCGTTCGGGCAGCGCAACGGATGCACCCCAGATCCCGGCCGCCGAAACGGTGTAGCTGATGAGCGTTGCTGCGAAAGGGCTGGGCCACAACGCGAGGCCGAGCTTGCTCAGGACTTGTGCGATCCCGCGCAATGCCGAACCGGACAGCGGCAGAAGCAGGCGCCACCCGATCCGCGCACCGGGTGTGTGCCGCCACGACATCACGACCAGCGCGGCGACGATGGTCATTCCGCCGGCGATGATGGGCAGCGTGACATGCTCCCCGAGCACCAGCACTGCCAGCGCCGTGGCAAAGAGCGGTGCGGTGCTCGAGATCGTGCCGGTGAGCGTGGGGCCGAGCAGGCGGTTGGACTCGTTCGTCAGCACGGTCACTGCAGCGGGGTAGAAAAGACCGACTACGGCGAAAATAGCCGCCGCACCGGCGTGCCACAGCGACAGGTCCAGCAGTGCCGGCGCCAGTGCCAGCCACAGGATGAAGGTGGTGGACAGGCTGATTCGCGCCCCGGTATAGCTCGTCGCGTGGCGCAGGCCGAAATGGTTGACGATGAGGGCCGAACCGAAGCATGCAGCCGAGAGCAGGGCGTAAGCGGGAGCGAGCATGCCGGGTTTGGAAGAAAGCGCCGATCACCCGCACGTCGGTCCAGCTGAGACCGCCGAGGACGGGGCGGCAGCGCGGGTTATCGGCCGGGAACCGGCTCCGGCATGATCACTTTGCCCGGATTCATGATCCCGTGCGGATCGAGTGCACGCTTCACCGCTCGCATCGCCGGCAGCGCGCTGCCGAGCTCGGCTTCGAGGAAATCCATTTTCCCGAAGCCGATGCCGTGCTCTCCGGTGCACGTGCCATCCATCGCGATGGCGCGCATCACTACACGGCTGTTCAGCGCCTGCGCTTCCTCCAGGTCTCGCGGATTCTCGGGGTCGATGAGGATGACGAGATGGAAATTCCCGTCGCCGACATGGCCGAAGAGGGCGACCGGCATCGAGGCGCGCGCGATGTCCTCGTTGGTGGCGGCGATGCACTCCGCAAGACGCGAAATCGGGACGCAGACATCGGTGGCGACCGCTCGATTGCCCGGCCGCAGCTGGAGACACGCCGGATACGCGTCGTGGCGCGCCTGCCACAGGCGCGTGCGGTCCTCCTGCAGCGTCGCCCATTCGAAATCCATTCCGCCGAGCTCGCGGGCGATGTCCTGCACGGTCTGCGCCTGCTCGGCCACGCCTGCCTGCGTGCCGTGGAACTCGCAGAACAGCATCGGCGCTTCGCGCAGGCGAAGCTTGCTGTGGCGATTGACGGCGCTGATGGTCAGGGCATCGAGGAGCTCGCAGCGGGCGATCGGCACGCCGAGCTGTATCGTCTGCATCACCGTGCGCACCGCCGCGTCGACGCTTGGGAAAGCGCACACCGCAGCCGACAGCGCTTCAGGCTGCGGATAAAGTCTTACCGTGAGCTCGGTGATGATGCCGAGCGTGCCTTCGCTGCCGACCAGCAACCGCGTGAGATCGTAGCCGGCCGATGACTTGCGCGCGCGGCTTCCGGTGCGCACCACGCTGCCATCCGCAAGCACTGCGGTCAGCGCGATCACGTTCTCGCGCATCGTGCCGTAGCGCACCGCATTGGTCCCTGACGCGCGAGTCGCCGCCATGCCTGCAAGTGTGGCGTCGGCGCCGGGGTCGATCGGAAAGAAAAGGCCGCTGGCGGCGAGCTCACGGTTGAGTTGCTTCCTCGTAACGCCGGCCTGCACAGTGGCGTCGAGATCGTCGACGCTGATTGCGAGCACACGATTCATGCGCGTCATGTCGACGCACACGCCACCGTGGATCGCGAGCACGTGACCCTCGAGAGAGGTGCCGGCGCCGAACGCAATGACCGGCACGCGATGTTCGCTGCAAAGCTTGACGACCGCGACGACATCGTCGGTCGATTGCGCGAACACCACGGCGTCAGGCGGCGCGTTAGCGTGCCACGATTCGTCCTTCCCATGGTGCTCGAGCACCGCGCGGGAAACAGTCAGCCCATCGGCGAAGCGCGCTGCCAGGGCTGCCAGAAACGCGTCCGGTAAAGGCTTGCGAAGGGGGTGGGGTGGCGCGTTCATGGATATCAGCTGATCGCCCACGCGCCATCGATGGGCAGTGCTGCACCCGTGATGTTCGCGGCCGCATCACTGCAGAGAAACAAACCGAGCGCCGCGACGTCCGACGGTAATACAGGGCGGCGGCTCGGCTGGCGCACTTCGAGAAGCTCGCTCATGGCAGCTTCGCGCGTGCAGCCGGCCTCAGCCATTTTTCGCGAGATCTGCGCTTCGGCGTGCGGGGTCAGCACCCAACCGGGTGAGATCGCGTTGCACGTGATTGCGGTCTGCGCGGTCTCGAAAGCCACGGCGCGCGTGATGCCGACAATGGCATGTTTGGTCGTGACGTAGTCGACGCGATCTTTCACCACGCTTGTCGCGTGTATCGACGCCATGTTGATGATGCGTCCCCAGTTGCGCTGTTTCATGCCGGGAATGGCCAGGCGTATGGTGTGAAACGCAGCCGACAGGTTTACCGCGAGCGCGCGCTCCCATTTGTCGACCGGAAAATCCTCGATGGGTGAGTAGTGCCGTGTGACTGCATTGTTGATGAGGATGTCGACGCCGCCGAAAGTCGATTGTGCGACGTCGAACATGGCCTCGATTTCCTGGGGCACGCCGACATCGGCGGGATGGTGGAGCACCCGGCCGCCGTGGCCTTCGAGGGAGGCGCGAAGCTTCTCGATCGCGTCCGGTTCGCCCAGGCCGTTCATCACCACGTTGCAGCCGGCTGCCGCGAATGCACGCGCGAAAGCTTCGCCGATGCCGCCGGTCGAACCGGTGACGAGTGCTGTTTTTCCCGTGAGGCTCACTGGATGCTCCTGCCGTTCAGTGTTTGGTCGTGATGCAGTGATGAAATGGTGCAGTGATGCGGTGATGCCGATCAAACCCTCGTCACTTTGTCACCTCGTCACTGCATCACCGTTCACTTGATCTCGTGATTCGCCATGTGCTCGAGCGCCCGTACGAGCGCCGAGTGATCCCATTTGGCACCGCCGAGCGCGACGCACGAGTTGAACAGCTCCTGCGCGGTTGCGGTATTGGGCAATGACATGCCCATCGCTCGGGCGCCCGAGAGCGCAAGTGAAAGGTCCTTCTGATGCAGCTCGATGCGAAAGCCGGGATCGAACGTGCGCTTGATCATGCGCTCGCCGTGCACCTCGAGGATGCGGGAGGCGGCGAAACCGCCCATCAGCGCCTGGCGCACTTTCGCCGGGTCGGCGCCGGCTTTGGCCGCGAACAGCAGGGCTTCGCCGACCGCTTCGATATTGAGCGCGACGATGATCTGATTTGCGACTTTGCACGTCTGGCCATCGCCGTTGCCGCCGACCAGGGTGATGTTTTTCCCCAGGAGCTCGAAAATCGGCTTCACCTTGGCGAAAGCGGAGTCCGGTGCGCCGACCATGATCGTGAGCGCGGCGTTCTTCGCACCCACTTCGCCGCCGGAGACGGGGGCATCGACGTATTCGCAGCCGAGCGCATTGATGCGCTTCGCGAAAGCTTTTGTCTCCATCGGCGAGATCGAGCTCATGTCGACCACGATCTTGCCTTTGGTGAGGCCTTCGGCGACGCCATCCGCGCCGAAAAGCACTTTTTCCACGTCGGGCGTGTCGGGAACCATCGTGATGACGATGTCAGCTTTCTGGGCGACTTCCTTGGCGCTCGAGCACGCGGTGCCGCCCGCTTCGGTGAGCTCCTGCGCCACGCCGCTGCGGCTGTGGAGGAGCAGGGTGTGGCCGCCTTTGATCAGGTTGAGCGCCATGGGTTTGCCCATGATGCCCAAGCCGATGAATCCGATCGTGCTCATTGCCGTTCTCCCGCTGATGGAAGCGACGATTCTGCCATACCTGGCCCCGCGCCCGTCATTCGGCGGGACTCGGCGCCTTGGCGCTGCGAGCGACGGGCGCGGCTGCAGGGCGGGCAAGCTGTGCCGCCACGACCAGCCCCAGCAGCACGGCACCTGCCACATCGGTGATGAATCCCGGTTTGATCAGGAGCAGTGCCGCGGTAATCAGCGCTGCGCGCTCCCACGTGCGCGCCTCACGAATGAGATAGCCGAACATGCCTCCGGCCAGGCACATGGTGCCGATGGCCGCGGTGGTGAAGGACTGCAGAATGTTCGGCCACGTGCCGATCATCATCAGTGCGGGCTCGAACACGAACATGAACGGGATGATGAATCCGACCGCACCCACCCGGACCGCCGCCCAGCCGGCAGACCACAGGTCGGTCTTGGCGAGGCTCGCCGCGGCGTAAACGGCGAGCGCGACAGGTGGGGTGATCGCCGAGAGTATCGCGAAGTAGAACGCGAACATGTGCGCCGCCGGTGTGGGCACGCCGAGCTTGATCAGCGCCGGTACGAGCAGCGCCACCATCACGATATACGCAGGAGTGGTGGGCATGCCCATCCCGAGGATGATCCCGGCAATCGCCGTCAGTATCAGCGCGAGCAGCAGCATGTCCTGCGCGAGCCCCAGGACGAGCTGGGTGAAGACGATTCCGAGCCCGGTGATCGTCACGCAGCCGATCACGATGCCGGCGCACGCGCACGCCATGGCCACGGGCAATGTATTGCGGGCACCTTCTTCGAGGGCGGCGAAGACGCTGTTCCACTTGATGCCCGCGCGCGTGCTCTTGCGCATGAGGGCGACCGGGATGCACGCGAGCGCGCCCGCCAGTGCACACAGCGGCGCGGAATAACCCGCGATGAGGCCGAACAGGATGATCAGTATCGGGATGAACAGGTGGCCGCGCTCGCGCAGGACCGTGCCCAGGCGGGGCAGCTCGCTTTTCGGGATGCCGTGCAGGCCGTGGCGCTTGGCTTCGAAATGCACCGAGAAAAAAACCGCACCGTAATAAAGGATCGCGGGAATGGTCGCCCACAGCGCGACCTGGGCATACGGTACCGAAAGAAACTCGGCCATGACGAATGCGGCCGCCCCCATGATCGGCGGCATGATCTGCCCGCCGGTCGAAGCGGTGGCTTCGACCGCGGCGGCGAAGGCCGGCCGAAAACCGGTGCGCTTCATGAGCGGTATCGTCATCGGGCCGTCGACCATTACGTTGGCGACCGCGCTGCCGGAGACAGTCCCGAAAAGGCTCGATGATACGACCGCCACTTTGCCGGGACCGCCTGCAGTGTGCCCGGTGATGGAGAGGGCGAAATCCATGAAGAGCTGCCCGGTGCCGCTTTTCTCCATGAACGCCCCGAACAGGACGAAAAGCATCACATATGAAGCCGATACACCGAGCGTCGACCCGAAAATCCCTTCAGTGGAAAGGTAGAGCTGCTCCATCAGCACCGGCAGCTTCACCTGCGTGAAACCCGCGGCGTAAATGAGGAAGGCGAGGGCGGTGAGTGGAAGCGCCCACCCGAGAACCCGGCGGGTTGCATCGATCACACACACGATGGCGACCACGGCGTAGAACTTGTCCCACGGGGTCAGGTCGTCGATGTAGATGATGCGATTGGTGAAACCCTCGTAGTTCAGGAAGATGTGGAGTATGAAACCCCACGAGCCCACCAGCAGCAGCACATCGCCCAGGCGCCACGCCGGGCCTCCGCTGGGTCTCATCGGGTACAAGAGGGCCACGAGGGTCAGGGCGAAGAGCAGGTGAGTGCCGCGGAAGATCACGGCTTCGGGCGGGCCGAATGCCGCCACGTACATGTGATAGACCGACATCGCCACGGCGATGCCCATCACGGTCCATCTGAGCGCAATGCGCGTCGGCTCCACCGCCGGTTTCTCTTCGGTCACAGCCCCTCCTTCGGATTGCGCATGCAAAACGGGGCGGCTTGTCGCCGCCCCGCTTGGGATCACGATGCTGCGATTCTTAAAGTGCTCCGGCTTCCTTGTAGAACTTCAGCGCGCCCTTGTGCATAGGCACGCCGACGTCGACGGCCATGTCTTTCGGCTTGAGGCCGGCGATCGCCTTGTTGGTGGCCGACATCGAGTCGACATTGGCAGCCATGGTCTTCACCATCGTATAGACC
>JBKJKJ010000005.1:0-5503 GCA_046597455.1 Burkholderiales bacterium | reverse complement strand
AGTGCGTCTTCGGTCTTCACCAGAGCGGCATCCCACCTTACCACCACTGCACCGCCCGTTTCTCCATCTCGTCTTGGCCCGCCCGCGGCGGGCCTTACCCCGCTCAGGACGAACGGGTTTTGAAGCGAACTTATGAATCAGGACACTAACGCTTTGCCATCGTCGAGCGCGTGAGCGAGCGCGGGTCGCGCGGCCGCCAGCGGCCGGAGTCCACCTGCGCGAGGAATTCAGCGGTGATGCGGTTGAAGAAATCCGGCTCTTCGACGTTCACCGCGTGTCCGGTGTTCGGCACGACCGTCAACCACGCGCCGGGACACACGCGCTTCATGAAAACGCCGGGCTCCAGGCAGTTATTGTCTTCGTCGCCGGCGACCACGTGCAGCGGCACTTTCATCTGCGACAGGGCACGCTGCAGGCTGTATATCGTCGGGCGCCGGGCCTGGACGCCGCGCAGGGTGTTCGAGGAACCGAGCGCCGAATGCTTCGCGAATTCCTCGCAGAAGCGGCGAAAACCGAGCGGGTCCTTGTTCTGGTACTGCACGCGCGACGGACCGACCTGGTAGGGCTTCACCGCAGCGGGCGTGCCCAGCTCATCGAAACGCCTTGCCATGACTTCGGTGTCGTCGAGAAACTGCTCGCGCTTGTCCGCGTCCGATCCGTAACCCACGCCGACTGCTGTTAGCGACAGCGCCATGCGCGGGTAACGCAGACCGAAGTGGACGGTCGCGTAGCCGCCCATCGAGCAGCCGACGATGTGCGCTTTGCGCAGCCCCAGATGCCGCATCACGTTGGCGATGTCGTCGGTGGCGATTGCCTGCGAGTACTTCGAGCGCGCTTGCGGCACGTCGGAAGGTGGATAGCCTCGCGCGTTGTACGCGATGCAGCGGTAGCGGCGGCTAAAAAACCGCATTTGCGGCTCCCAGCTTCGCCAGTCGTCGGCGAACTCGTGGACGAAGACGATCGGCGTGCCTTTGCCGGTTTCTTCGTAGTGCAGGCGTACCCCTTCGGACACTGCGTATGACATGCGGTTCTCCTCCCGATTCATCAATGTCGCAGGCAGAGCATACGAATTCGTTATCAAGTTGCGCACGCTCAACGCTCGCGCGGCGGGCAGTGAGCGCGATCCTTGCGGCCTCGCTAGAATAGGTCGCGCACGCCAACACACGAGCCCGCCATGAAAATCACCAGAATCACCACGCACGTCATCAACATGCCGCTGAAGCTCGACGGCGATGTTCCGCATGTTGGAGGCCAGGCTCGCACGGCGCTCGAAATGCTGCTCGTCCGGGTCGACACCGACGAAGGCGTCAGCGGCTGGGGTGAAGGCTTCGGCCACCGCATCTGGTCCGCGACGCGCGCGGCCATCGACAACATCATTGCGCCGGTGTGCATCGGGCGTGACCCGCGGGACATCAACGCGTTGATGGCCGATCTCGCGCGCTCGCTGCACAGCGCGGGCCGCCACGGCGCCGTGACCTACGGCGTGTCTGCGATCGACATCGCGCTCTGGGACATCGCGGGCAAGCTTGCAGGTCTTCCGCTGTATCGATTGCTCGGCGGCGGCGAGCGCCGCGACCTGCCCGCATATGCGAGCCTGCTGCGCTACGGCAAGCTTCCAGCGCTCGAGCGCAACATCACGCAGGCGCTGGAGCGCGGCTACAAGCTCATCAAGATCCACGAGATCGATCGCGACATCATTCGCGGGGCGCGGAAGAAGATCGGCGTAGGCATCCCGCTCATGGTCGACTGCAATTGTCCGTGGAGCGTCGAGCAGGCGATCCGCATGTGCGCCGACCTGCGGGACCTCGACCTCGAATGGCTCGAGGAACCGGTGTGGCCGCCCGAGCCGGCGCTGCTCGCGCAGGTGCGAGAAGAAGGCGGCATACCGGTCTCGGCCGGTGAGAACGTCGCCAATGTGGCCGATTTCCAGCGCCTGTTCATGGCGAAGGCGCTGACCGTTGCCCAGCCGAGCGTCACCAAGGTGGGCGGCGTGAGCGAGATGCGCAAAGTGTTCGACCTCGCGGCGACGTGGGGGGTGCGCGTCGTTCCGCATTCGGCGTATTTCGGCCCGGGCCTGCTCGCCTCGATACACGTGTGCGCGGCGCAGACGCAGGAAGTCTGGATCGAGCGCTTCTATTGCGACTTCGACGAAACCCCGCTCGGCGAGGCGGTCAATCCGCGGAACGGGCGCATCGCCGTGCCGCAGGGCCCGGGCCTCGGCGTCGATCCTGATCCCGAAGTGCTGAAGCGGCTGTCGATTGCCGCGTAATGCGCGTGATGCCATACGCTTGTGCGCGGCGTTCATCGAGGCCCTGATAACCATGTTCTTCAACGGAGAAGTAACTCATGAAATGGAAGGCCTGCGCGACCCTGCTCGGGCTCGCGCTATCGGCGCTGACAGGATGCACTACGATGACGCCTGACGAATCCGCATCGAGCCGCCGCCTCGTGCTCGCCGAGCAGGGTTACTTTTTCGTGGGCGGCGAATACACGAAGACCACGGACGGCGAGATCCGCACCGGGCAGATGTACGTGCAATACCAGATACCGGAGAATCGCACGCAGCCGTATCCGGTGGTCATGTGGCACGGCGGCGGCCAGACCGGAACCAACTTCATGGGCACTCCGGACGGGCGCAAAGGCTGGGGCGATTATTTCCTTCAGCGCGGCTACGCCGTCTACATCGTCGATCAGCCTGGGCGCGCGCGATCGGGTTTCTTCAGCGAAGCGTACGGCAAGACGCGCCGCCCCACTACCGGCGCGATGTCGAGCCGCTTCACGGCCCCCACGTCGGCCAATCAGTACCCGCAGGCAAAACTGCACACCCAGTGGCCGGGAACCGGAATGCCGGGCGATCCTGCGTTCGATCAGTTCTTCGCGTCACAGGTCGAGGACATCCAGGACCTGGTCATGATCGAGCGACTCAACCGCGAAGCGGGAATCGCGCTGCTCGACAAGATCGGCCCGGCGATCCTGCTCACCCATTCGCAGTCAGGGCCTTTCGGCTGGGCGCTCGCCGATTCGCGGCCGAAGCTCGTCAAAGGCATCCTCGCGATCGAGCCCAACGGGCCGCCTTTCTACGAGAACACGATCACCGGGGCGCCGGGGTGGTTCAAGGACGGTGCGATAGGCAGGGCGTGGGGCGTCACGCGCACGCCGCTCAAGTATGCTCCCGCAGCGAGCGACCCGAAAGACCTGCGCATGACGCAGCAGGCCGCCCCGAGCGGACCCGATCTCGTGCGCTGCTGGCTGCCGGCGAATCCGGCCCCTCAGCTTCCCAACCTCAAAGGCATCCCCATCCTGATCGTCGTCAGCGAAGCGTCGTATCACGCGCCTTACGATCACTGCACTTCGGAATTCCTGAAACAGGCGGGCGTGCAGAACGATTTCGTGCGCCTTCCCGACATCAACATCCGCGGCAACGGCCACATGATGATGCTCGAGAAGAACAATCTCGAGATCGCCGCGTTTCTGGACGGCTGGGCACGGAAGAACATCCGCTGAACCGGATCGAACGATAAACATCGGTGGCGGATCCGGCTCATTCCTGTCGGCCTGTCGTGTTCCACCGATCAACGAGGAGATTTCATGCACAAAAGATTCACCCGCATCGCTTCGGCGATGCTGATCGGCGCCGTCGCAGTCGGCGCGGCACACGCGCAGAGCTACCCGAGCAAACCGGTGAGGCTGGTGCTGCCTTTCCCGCCCGGCGCGCCGAGCGATCTCGTCGGGCGCACGATCGCGCAAAAGCTCGGCGAGCAGACGGGGCAGAATTTCGTACCGGACAATCGCGCAGGGGCCGGCGGCAGCATCGGCCTGTCGCTCGTCGCGAAAGCACCGCCTGACGGCTACACGGTCATCGTCACCTCGCCGGCGATCGCGCTCACGCCGCTGCTGTATTCGAACCTGACTTACGATCCGGTGAAGGATTTCACACCGGTCGCGCGCCTTGCCAGCATCGAAAACGTGATGCTCGTGCACAACTCGGTGCCTGCGAAAACGCTGAAGGAATTCATCACGCTCGCGCGCTCGAGCCCCGGCAAGCTCAATTACGGCTCGGGCGGCCCCGGCACGACCAACCACCTTGCCAACGAGCTGCTCAGAAGTCTCGAAAAGATCAACATGGTCCATGTGCCGTATAAAGGCGCGACACTCGCCACGACCGCACTGATGGGCGGCGAAGTGGACGAAGTCATCGTCTCCGTCGCGTCCGTGCTGCCGCTCATCAAGGCGGGCCGCGTGCGGCCGCTCGCGGTGCTGTCGGAGAAGCGCGTCGCCTCGCTGCCCAACGTGCCGACCTCGAAGGAAGCCGGTTACCCGAATTTCAGGATGTCGATTTGGTACGGAATGATGGCCCCTGCGGGAACGCCGCGCGAAATCGTGGCGCGTCTGCACCAGGAAATCGCCAAAGCGTTCGCCGACCCGGCGCTGCGCCAGCACATGACCAACGCGGGCATGGACCCGTGGCTCGGCACGCCGGACGAGATGGGCGCGCTGCTGAAAAGCGAAACCGCGCGCTATGCAAAAATCATCCAGAGTGCGGGGATAAAGAAGGATGCGTTGTAAGGGGGGGATGAAAAAGTGACGAAGTGATGTGGTGATGACTGCTTTTGGCCTTTTCCTAACGGGCTCGTACCACTGAGCATGAAGCACTCGCCTGCGCCGTCTTGCCCGCCGTGGGCGGGTCATGCAAACTTCCGAATCGCGGGGCCGGCGATTCCGAGTAACGCAAAGTGTCGTCGCCCCCGCGCTTATGGATGCCGGAATCTGCTTCTTCTTCACCCTCGAAAATTCACAGACTTCACTTCCATGCTTCATCCGAACCAGTTTCATGTCAACGACGCCTGGATCGCCTTCAGGCTGAACGATGCGCCCATCCGCACGGGGCGGGACGGTGACCTCAACTTCATTGCCCTGATGGACGCGGCGAGTTGCTTCATCTTGAGCTCCGCGCCCGTAGCCGTGAGCGAGCCGGAGCCGTCGAAGCTGGATGCCAAGCGCTTGCTGAAGGAGGGACAAGCGCACAAGCAGACGCTGCCCAAGACGCTCTTCATACCAAGCGATCAGTCTGCACACGTCCTCAAAGTCGAAGCCGAGCGCCAGGGCATCTCGGTGGTGCGTTGCCGGAAGATCAGCTCCTGCCGTTCATCGGTGAAGCCAGAGAATCGTTCAGAGAGCGCTTTGGTGGAGCCTCGACGCAGTGAAGCCTAACCAGTTGCTCAGCACGGGCGCGCGTCATAATCCCGTCAACGCATTTACGCTCGGCGGTATCGCCCGCGACGCCGGGCTCACGGTCGAACAATTCCTCGGGTTGCTTTATGCCAATGGCGCTGCCCACCCGCGCGTTGAGCCGACGCGTGCCAGCGGCGCTACCGTGTCTGAGCCCGAGGCTCAACGCGATCAGTTAGGGCTCCCGCTCGCATGGTCATAGACCCCACATCCGCGTCGGACTTCATCGCCGGCTATAAGAGCCTCCTGCTGAAGCTTCACCAGATGGCCGGAG
>JBKJKJ010000496.1:0-6390 GCA_046597455.1 Burkholderiales bacterium | reverse complement strand
GCCCTACGATACGCTGCGCGATTTCGAGCCCATCACTCAACTGTCCTCGCGTCACAATGTGCTGGTGGTGAGCCCAGGCTCTCCATTGAGCTCGGTCAAAGACCTGATCGCCGCCGCGAAGGCGAAGCCCGGGCAGCTCAGTTTCGGCTCAGGCGGCGGCAGCGGCAGCTCGGATCATCTCGCAGGCGAGCTTTTGAAGCTGACGGCGGGAGTCGACGTTCTTCATGTCCCCTACAAGAGCGGGCCGGGGGCCCTGAACGACCTGATGAACGGCAGCCTCAGTTTTTACCTGGGGGGCATACCGATCAACCTGCCGATGATACGCGCGGGCAAGGTTAAACCGCTGGGCACGAGCGGGCTGCGGCGTTCACCGCAGTTGCCCAATGTGCCGACGCTTGCCGAATCGGGTTTGCCGGGCTTTGAAGTGAACGTGTGGTATGGGCTTTTCGCGCCTCGCGGCACGCAGTCCAAAGTGATCGACAAGATCGCTGACGATGTCGTCAGGTTGTTGAAGACCCCTGAAATGCGCGAGCGTTTCACAGGCCTGGGTGTTGAAGCTGAAGGCACCTCGCCGGCGCAGTTCAAGGTGTACTTCAGAGACGACATGGAGAAATGGCGCAAGGTCGTGAAGTCCGCCGGTGTATCGGCGGACTGAAGCGGCACGGGGGTTGCACCCGTGCGTGACTTGCAGGCGGGTATGGGAACACAAGGAGCGATCATGGCAGCACGAGAGACCCGGGGGCGAAACGCGGTGAACAACTCGCAGGCCGCACGTCTCGCGCGAGGGCTCGGCTGGCTGAGCGTCGGCATGGGTGTCGCGCAGATCGTTGCGCCGCGCGCCGTATGCCGTATCGTCGGGTTGCCGGTCGCGCCGGCCCTGATGAGGCTGAGCGGACTGCGAGAGCTCGCGGGAGGCATCGCGCTGATCACGCAACGCGACCCCGTCCCCTGGCTGGAAGCCCGCGTCGCAGGCGATGCCGTGAATCTGGCAGGGCTCGCGGCTTCGGCGCCTATGGAGGATTCGGACGGGCGCCGCATCAGTGTTGCGATCGCCGCGGTTGCCGGCGTCACCGCCCTCGACGTCTATTGCGCCCGCGAACTGTCGGCGAAACGCAAAGCGTCGCCGCAGCACGTGCGAACGACCATCACGGTCGACGCCCCGCCGGACAGGCTTTACCGCTTCTGGCGCGAGCTGCAAAACCTGCCCCGCGTGATGCCGCATTTGAAATCGGTGCAGGCGCTCGGCGGCAATCGCTCGCATTGGGTCGCCGCCGGGCCGGGCGGTGCGCCGATCGAATGGGATTCCGAGATCATCGACGACAAGCCCAACGTGTTGCTGGCGTGGCGTTCGATCGAAGGTTCGAACCTGTTCAACGCAGGGTCGGTGTATTTCGAGCCCGAAGCGGCGGGGCGCGGCACCTTCGTCACGGTCGAGTTGCTGTACGATCCCCCTGCCGGGACGCTTATCGCCGCGGTCGCCAAGCTCGTGGGCATGGACGTCGGCCGCAAAGTGCGCGCCGACCTGACGGCGTTCAAGCAGCTCATGGAGACCGGCGAGATCGCGGCCACCCAAAGCCAGTCCTCAGTACGCCGCGGCTGAGAGGGAAATCGGCCCTAGTTGTACTGTGTCACGCGCGGCTTCTCAATCCGGCACCCGGAATCCCGGCGCGCATCAAGTTAGGGCCGTATTTGCCGTAACACCGCTGAGAGCCCGGCGCAGCGGATGCGCCGGCTCGCGTTCCCAAAACTAGAAATGAGCGCTCGACAGAGGACCTCACGTGGCGATGAATTGGGCAAAGCTCGGCGTGCAGAACGCGCGGCCGTCGCCGACGCTGGCCGTTTTTGTCATTGGTTTGTCGCTCTCGGTGCTGTGCTGGCGCATCGCAGACCTGCGCGTCCATGCGGACGCGATGTCCAAAGTCGATTCCGCAATCTCGGACGCCACCGAATCGATCCATGTCCGGCTGCGCAGCACCCACGACGTCATGTTCGGCGTGCAAGGGCTTTTTCGCGCTTCCGACGGCGTGACTCGAAGGGATTTCCAGCTCTACATTGCGGGTCTGAATCTCCCTGAGCGCCACCCCAGCATCCGCTCGGTGAACTTTGCGCCGCGGGTCCCGCACGCCGACAGGAAAAGGTTCGAGGCGTTCGTGCGCGACGACCGCAGCGTCGAGCCTGCGGGCTATCCTAACTTTGCGATCAAGACGCCGGGCGAGCGTCCGGAATACCTGCCGCTCCTCTACACGGAGCTCGGCACCGGGAGAAATGGCAGCCTGGGGCTCGACCTGCTGTCGGAAGAGCGCCGTGAATCGGTTGAACGTGCGCGGGACAATGACGAGCTGGTGCTCTCAGGGCGTCTCACGCTCGCTTCCGACCCGGATCGGCAGCCGGCATTCAGCCTGCGCGTTCCCGTGTATCGAATCGGTATGCCCACCACGACGGTGGAAGAGCGGAGGCTGGCATTTTCCGGCGTTGTGAGCGCAACATTTCTCGCCCGCAACATGGTGGGCGACCTGCTCGCACACCCCCTGCTGGGCCCCATGGGTGTGCGGCTCTACGATCGCTTCGAAATTTCCGGCGCGAGCGGCGTGGGGGCACGCGATACAGGGTATCTGCTCTACGAAAAGCAACCATCGCGCGCGTTTGCCGCGAGTGACCGAGGTCATTTCGCTCGGGACATGTCGATCGAAACCGGTGGCCGCCGCTGGCAACTGCGTTTCGCAGGCCTCACCCGCGACTTCATGACCCCGACCGATCGCGCGCTGCCGTGGATCCTGCTCGTCGGGGGCCTCATGGTGAGCTCGCTGCTGGCCGGCCTGATACGGTCTCTCGCATCTTCCCGCGAGCGCGCG
Organism: Burkholderiales bacterium; assembly: GCA_046597455.1. Classification (GTDB taxonomy): domain Bacteria; phylum Pseudomonadota; class Gammaproteobacteria; order Burkholderiales; family SG8-41; genus JAQGMV01. The sequence continues at coordinate 3,538 of JBKJKJ010000496.1, read as the reverse complement.
CACGAGCTCGCCATCCAGATCACCGCAGACCTGCGCAAGAGCGAAGCGAGGCTGTCCGAGGCACAGCGTCTCACGCAGGCGATGATCGAGGCGCTGCCCAATCCGATCTTTTTCAAAGGCACTGACGGCCGCTACGGCGGCGTCAACCGGGCATGGGAGCAGTTCTTCGGCCTGTCGCGTAGCGTGTTCGTGGGCAGGACCGTGTACGACCTCTACCCGCACGACACGGCGCTTGCCGGCCAAATGGACGCGCTCGATCAGGCGTTGTGGCGCAAGCCGGGAAGCCAGACGTACGAGGCCGTCATCCCCACGGCCGACGGCGTTCGGCACGACGTGGTCTATTACAAGGCGACCTATGCGCGCAGTGACGGCGCCGTGGTCGGTCTGATCGGCACCATCATCGAGATCACTGAGCGCAAACAATCCGAGCGTCGCCAGAAGATGGAACACGCGGTGACGCGTGTGCTGGCGGAATCCCAGAGTCTCGAGGATGCGGTGCCTGCGATCATCCGCACCATTTGCGAGACGATGGGCTGGCATTACGGCGACCGCTACTCGCTGGATACGGAAGCGGGTGTTTTGCGCAGGCAGGAAATGTGGTGCATCGACCGGCCTGAAATCAGGGAATTCGCCCAGATCGGTATCCACCGCACCGTCAAGTCCGACAACATGGCCGGAGGGCTGGTTCGCCGCACTTTTGCGACGGGCAAGCCGGTCTGGATTTCGGACATCACCCAGCAGGCAGACCTGGGCCGCAGGGAAATGCTGGAGCGCGCCGGACTGCACGGCGCTTTTGCGTTTCCCCTGAGAACGAGCAGCCAGATTCTGGGGGTGATGGAATTCTTTCATCGCGACGTGCGCGAGCCTGACACGATGCTCCTCCAGATCGCGGAATCCGTCGGCAGCCAGATCGGACAGTTCATCGTGCGCATGCAGGCCGAGGAGGCGGTGAAATTCGTGGCGATGCACGATTCGCTCACGCACCTGCCCAATCGCATGATGTTCAACCAGCGCCTCGAGCAGGCCATCGTCGAGGCGGAGCGCCAGCGCAAGCGTCTCGCGGTGATGTTCATCGATCTGGACCGGTTCAAGATCATCAACGATACGCTCGGACACGAGTCCGGCGATCTGTTGCTGCGCGACGTCGCGCAGCGCCTCACTGAGAACCTGCGCACGGGCGACATGGTCGCGCGGCTGGGCGGGGACGAGTTCGTCGTGCTCCTCGACGATGTGCCCGACGCCGCCAACGTCGCGACCGTCGCGGAAAAGCTGATCGCTGCGCTGGGCTCGAGCTTCGTCATCGCAGGCCGGGAAGTGCATGTCAGCGCCAGCATAGGCATCTGCAGTTATCCGGTCGACGCCCAGGACATGCGGTCTTTGATGAAATTCGCAGACATTGCGATGTATCGGGCGAAGGAACAGGGGCGCAATACGTTCCAGTTCTATTCGGACCAGTTCAATGTGCATTCGGTCGAGCGTTTGACGCTGGAGTCGCAGTTGCGCGGCGCGCTTCAGCGCGACGAGCTCGTGGTGCACTACCAGCCCGTCTTCGACGCCAGGACCGGCGTCGTGAGCGGCATGGAAGCGCTGGTGCGGTGGCAGCACCCCGAGGCCGGTTTGCTTGCGCCGGGCAAGTTCATCGGCATCGCCGAGGAGACCGGGCTCGTGGTGCCGATCGGCGAGTGGGTGCTTTCACAGGCGTGCATGCAGCAGAGGCTGTGGGCCGAGCAGGGGTTGCCGCCCGTGCGTGTGGCCGTCAATCTTTCGCCGCGGCAATTCGTGCACCGCCACCTGATCGACGACATCATGAAAGTGCTCGCAGAGACGAAATGCGATACGCGCTACCTCGAGCTCGAGATCACCGAAAGCACCGTGATGCACAACGCGCCGCACGCGATCGCGCTGCTGACGCAGCTCAAGCAAATGGGCATACGCATCGCCATCGACGATTTCGGGACCGGCTATTCGTCGCTCGCGTACCTGAAGCGTTTCCCCATCGACAGCCTCAAGATCGATCGTTCGTTCGTAGCCGACGTGCCGCAGGATCCGGGCAATACCGCGATCACGCAGGCCATCGTTGCGATGGCGCACAGCCTGGGACTCAAGGTGATCGCTGAAGGCGTCGAAACCGCGGAGCAGCTCGTTTTCCTTCGCGACCAGGGGTGTGAAGAGCTACAGGGTTACTACTTCAGCAGGCCGCTTTGCGTCGCGGATGCGACCGCGCTGCTGACGACGTCACTCGAAACGGCGAATCGATTGTCCACGTTGTGCGAAGGCGGCGAGCGCCTCGAGCTGGCGATCGCCCCGCTTTGAGCCGGCCCGGCTGCGCGGCTTCCCGTCTTTGCAGAAAGCGCCGCGTCGCCGTTTCCGCAGGCCGGGACCGGCCCGGCGCAACGTGTGCCTATGCACTTACCGGTCCGGCTGGGCGCCTGAGAGCTTGACGATTTTCGCCCACTTCGCGATGTCCTCGTTGAGATGGCGCTCGAATTCCGCGGGCGTCATGGTCATCGGCACCGCGCCCTGGTCCTGCCAGCTCTTTTTCACGTCGGGTCGGCTTGCGATTTTCGTGATCTCCGCGTTCAGGCGGTCGATCACCGCTTTAGGCGTGCCTGCCGGCGCCATGATGCCGAGCCAGATCGTCGCTTCGTAGCCGCGCACGCCGGCTTCCGAAACGGTGGGAATGTCCGGCATCACGTCCGAGCGCTTCTTCCCGGTCGTCGCGAGCGCACGCACGCGGCCCGCCTTGGCCAGGGGCGCCATCGTCGTGATCGCGTCGGTCATCATCTCCACCTGGCCGCTGACAACGCTCGTGCGTGCTTCGGAGCTGCCTTTGTGAGGCACGTGCACGATATCGATGCCGGCCATGGCCTTGAAGAGCTCTCCGGCCATGTGATAAGGCGTGCCGGTGCCCGAAGACGCATAGTTCAGACTGCGCGGCTTGGATTTGGCGAGCTGGATGAATTCCTTCACCGATTTTGCCGGTACCGACGGATGCACGACCATCAGCAGGTCGGAGTAATTCACCGGCGCGACGGCCACGAAGTCTTTCATGAGCGCGAACGGTTTCTTGGGCACGAGCGATTCGTTCACGGTGTGCGTGTTCGACATCATGAGCAGCGTGTATCCGTCCGCGGGTGCTTTGGCTGCGAGATCGGTGCCGATGATCGAGCCTGCGCCGGGGCGATCGTCGACGATGAAAGACGCGCCCAGCGTCTCCTGCAGGCGTTGCGCGACATATCGCGCGTAAAGATCGGCAGGGCCGCCGGCGGCGAAAGGCACGATGATGCGCACTGTCTTCGCGGGATAGTTTTGGGCGAACGCGCTCGCGCCCTGCAGCAGAACCAGGCCCGCGACAGCGGTCGTGGCGCATCGACGCGTGAACATTGAAAGCCTGTAGCTCATGCACTCCTCCAATTCGATCGTTATCATCTCCCGGCGAAAACGCGGGCGGGTCGCCATTCTACGGGAGTGGAACGACAGGGCTGACGCTCGAGGGACTGCGGGTAAGCGGATTCGTGTTCGAAAAGCGCGCAGCTAA
>JBKJKJ010000483.1:0-30534 GCA_046597455.1 Burkholderiales bacterium | reverse complement strand
TCCGCGCAGCTTGCCCGATTTCACGTGCGGTATCGCGACCAGCGGGCTCATGAAGAACATCTGAACTTCCCCGCCGATCAGCGCGATCACCGCCTGTCCCGTTCCCTTGTAAGCGATCGGGACCATATCGATGCCGGCCATCGACTTGAAGAGCGCGATGCCCAGCAGATTGCCGGCGCCGGTCGTGGCGTAATTGATGACGCCCGGTTTGGCTTTGGCAAGCGCGAGGAACTCTTTGATCGAGCCGGCCGGGACGGCCGGGTGGAGCGTGACCACGTTCCCGCCGGTCGTGAGCTGCGTGATGGGCTGAAAGTCGCGATCCGCGCGATACGGCAGCTTCTTGAAGACGTGCGGATTGATCGTGAACCCGCTGCTGACCGCGAGCAGAATGGTATAGCCGTCGGCCGGCGCTTGCGCCGCGAGCTCGAAGCCGAGTATGCCGCCCACGCTGCCGCGGTTATCGATGACGACCGTCACCCCGAGGCCCTCGCTGAGTTTCTGGCCCACCATGCGCGCCAGGATGTCGCTGGGGCCGCCGGCCGCGAAGGGCACGATGAATCTGATCGGCTTTTCAGGATACGCCGCCTGCGCAGCGTAAGCGCCTGATGACGCACACACAAGGAGCAATCCTGCCAGTGCTCCGCCTGTGAGTTTCGTTGCGGCTGCGAGATTCATCACGTTCTCCTCTCAATTATTTTCATTGCGGTCGATGGTGTCCACCGCCCGGCGGCACCCTCGATCCCGTCTTACCCGTTCGTCACCTCCCAGTTCGACTGCCGTGCTCGATCATCATCGCCGATTCCGTGCGCATCACCCGTGCTCGGCACGGTCATGCGCTGCCCGTGCCCGGGCGCGTCGCGCGGGATGCTTGGCGCGACCATATCAGCGGCCCGGCGAGTGGTCAATTGCACGCATGTCGGGTGGCGTGTGCGCTCGGGCAGCGAAACGCTCGAATACTGAATTGGTCCCCCATTTGCGTGAGCGGGATCGATGCGCGCAGCCCGGTCGGCGAGCGACGCGCAAACCAATCCGGCATGCCGCTCGAAGGGTGTCGTACGTTGCGTTTCCACGCGCGGGTCAGGCCGATCGTTGTTGTATGATCCCGATGGAGCGGGCTCGAGACGAACAGGAAGACTGGCATGAAGACGTCACCTCACCAAGGTTCGCGACGCAGATGGTCTGGCCGACGCTATATCCGGGTGGGGGGCTGGATCGTTTTCTGGCTGTGCCTCGGCCTGACGACCGTGCTGAGCACGTCATCAGATCGGCTTGTGACGATGCCGCTGATCATCGGCGTCGTCGCGGTGGCACTGACCCAGGGCGCGTCGTGGTTGATGCGGCGGCTCAAGTATGGGCGGTCGGGCCATGGAAAACCCCGGTCCCCGGGCACGGCACGCGTCGAGCACGTACCGAGCGCGGCGGCTGGTGTGGCCGCGGGCCGGGACGAATATGCGCTGGCACGTGAAGAGCTGGCGCGACGGCGATCGGAGCTCGGCACGCACGAGAGCCGCAAAATCCGTGCGCCGCGCTCGGGTGGCATGAAACGGCCGCTAAAAGTGGCTGCATACGCCCTCATCACGCTCGCCGTCGTCATGCTCGGCGCGCTGTGGCTGGCCTTCGAGCAACAACCGCGCGTCCTGCACCGCGCCGATTTGTCGATGGACAGCTACGAAAAGGTGCAAAAGCTCATTGAAGAGCACGACCCGCGTACCTCGGGCGCGGGCGGCATCCGGACGATCGTGGCCACACAGGAGGAAGTGAACCTCATCGTGAGCTACGCCGCGAAGCGATTCCGCGATGCAGCCGTGCGCGTGGCGCTCCAGTCCGGCGCAGCACTCGTGCAGGCAAGCGTCGCGGTGCCTTCGAGTCCCTTCGGACAGTGGCTCAATTTCGATGCGGTCTTACGCCAGACCAATGGCTTGCCGAGGTTCGAAAAGCTCACGATCGGCAGTCTGCCGGTTCCCGCTTTCCTGGCGGACTTCGGGCTCGAGCAGATCATGAAGCGTTTCAATGCGACCGAGCAGGGCAACATCGCAAGAGAGATGGTGAAGAGCGTGACACTCTCGCAGTCTCAGGTAAAACTGGTTTACGAGTGGCGTGACGATCTCGTCAACCGCGCCCGCGCGTCGCTGATTTCCAAGGACGACCAGGCGCGCTTTCGCGCGTACTCGGATCGTCTATTCGAAACCCTCGAACGCTCCGGCAGAAGCCAATCGGTCGCGTTGTCGAAACTCCTGCCGCCGATGTTCGCCCTGGCAAAGCAGCGATCCGCCGGCGGCGATGCGGCCAGGGAGAATCGCGCGGCGATCATCACGCTCGCATTTTTCGCGTTCGGACGGGACCTGTCGGCGATCATCCCCACAGCTGCTTCGTGGCAGGCGCCGGTGCCGATCGAGGTCACGCTGTATGGCCGCGACGATTCCGCACAGCACTTTCTGGTCTCGGCTGCGCTTGCGATCGAGGGCGGCGGCGCACTGACGAACGCCATCGGCATATACAGGGAGGTCGACGATTCGCGTCGCACGGGTAAAGGCAAGGGTTTCAGCTTTCAGGATCTGGCTGCCGATCTGGCAGGCACGCGATTCGGGACGCTCGCGTCCACCTCGGCGCAAACGCTCCAGAGCGCGATCACGCCAGGGCTGAAAGAGGGTGATTTCATGCCGCCCTTCTCCGACCTGGCGGAAGAGATTCCGGAGGCGGAGTTCCAGAAGCGTTACGGCGGCGTGGGCTCGCCCAGATATAAAAACATCGTCGCCGACATCGAAGCCCGCGTGGCGCGCACCCCGCTGCTGCGGTAAGGCGCGGCGCCTACTCCACCCGTATCACCACCTTTCCGAAGTGCCTGCCGCTCGCCAGATACTCGTAGGCGGCGCGCGCGTCTTCGAAATCGAACACGCGGTCGATCACGGGTGCGAGCTTCGAGACTTCCATCGCCCGGTTCATCGCTTCGAACATGTCGCGGCTGCCGACCTGGATGCCGCACATCGACGCGCGCTTGGCGAACAGGGTTCCGGGATCGATGGTGGCTTTTCCCGCGAGGTTGCCGATCACGCTGATGTGACCGCAATAGCGGATGGCGCCTATCGATTTCGTGATCGATCCGGGTCCGCCGACCTCGATCACAAGGTCGGCGCCGCGCCCGCCGGTGAGCTCGCGCACGCGCACATCCCAGTCAGGTGTGGTCCGGTAGTTGACCACCTCGCTCACGCCGAGCTCGCGCAGCCGCTCCATTTTTCCGTCGCTCCCGGTGGTCGCGATGACCTGCGCACCCGTCATCGATGCGAGCTGTGCGGCAAACAGTGACACCCCGCCGGTGCCGAGCGTGACCACGGTCTGACCGGGCCGCAACTGTCCCTTCACGATCGCTGCATTCCACGCGGTGACTGCGGCGCAGGGCAACGTGGCCGCCTGCTCGAAGCTCATATGGGTGGGAATCCGCACCAGCGCTTCTTCGCTCAGTACGATCTGCTCGGCGAGGACGCCGTCGCTCGGCCCACCGAGTGCGGAAGGCATGTATTCGGGCAGCAGGTCGCCGCCGAGCCAGCGCTGGACAAATATCGGCGCGACCCGGTCGCCCACTTTCCAGCGCGTGACGTGCCGGCCGACCGCCGCGATTTCGCCCGCCCCATCGGAGAGCGGTATCGCACCCGGCTTGAGCGCGACACTCGTGTAATTCCCGGACACGATGTTGAGGTCACGGTGATTGAGTGCACACGCGCGGATGCGTACCGTCACCTGACCTGCGCCCGGCCGGGGTGCGTCAGCCTCGGTCAGCTGCAGCGCGTCGAGGCTGCCGAGCTTGCCCAGTTGATAAAGCCGCATCTGAAGTCTCTCCGATCGTTGCAGATCCGTTGTGCTGTCGCTGCCGTCGGGTGTGTCTATGCAACATCATCGCCTGGAAGCGGCGATCATGCATTCCCGTGCGCACCCGCCTGCGGCGCCCCTACGTCGCTGAGCGAGCGGTCCGCGGGCGGTGCCGCCAACTCGCGCAGTGTGACCTCGCCCACCGACGAGTCCCCGGCCTGTTTCATGCGGTCGATCACCTCGTCGACGGGCTGTGGCGCCGGCAATCTTGCGGGAGAGAAAAATTCATCCTCGCCTGACGCGCGCACGGTATCCAGCACCAGGGTCACCGGGATCAGAGACGGGTCCTGCGCCAGCAGGTAGCGAGGCGGGTCGTCGCCGCTCTGCACCAGGAGCTCCCGGCGTTCGAGTGCATCGAGCACGGTGTGCAGGGTGTGCGTCGGCACGCCCAGCAGGCCCGTGAAATCCGACAGCGACGGCATGCGCTCTCCCGCGAGAAACCTGCCCGCGACTAGGCTCATCGCGGACAGTGCGAGCCGCTCGCGCATCCGGTTGCTCAGGCGAGGCTCGCCGCCGCGGCCATATAGATACTCCGGGTGCTGGGCGTAGAACGCCACGCTCGCACCGAAGAGCAGGATGAGCCAGCTCAAATACAGCCAGATCATGAACAGGATCAGAATCGCCAGGCCCGAATAGATCGCCGAATACTTGTTCGACGAGGCCACGAAAATTGCGAACATCCAGCCTGCAGACTGCCAGGCGATTCCGCCGGCAACTCCGCCGATCAGCGCAGGGACGAAACGCACCCGCGCGTTCGGAATGAACAGGTAGACGAAGGTGAAAGCCGAGATCACGAACAGGTAAGGTACCAGCCGGCTGAGTGCGCGCACGGTCTGGCCCAGCACATCGATCGCCAGCAGTTCGCGCACGGTGTCGATGTTCATGACGGTGGCGGTGATGCCCACCGCCGAAAACACCAGGAGCGGACCGACCATCAGCACGCTGAGGTAGCGGCTGAACCGCTCGCTCAGCCGCCGGGGACGCGGTATGTGCCAGATGTAGTTCAGCGACGCTTCTATTTTCTGCATCAGCGAAATCGCCGTATAAACAAGCAGGGCCAGGCCCACCGCACCGAGCACGCCGACGTTCATGTTCTGGATGAAGCGCACGATATTGAGCGTGATTTCCTCGCCTTTCTCGCCGAGCGGCTCCAGAAAGGTCAGCAGCATCGGCTGGATCTGATTGGCCACCCCGAAGGCCTTCAGGACCGAGAAGCTCAACGCCAGCAGCGGCACGATCGACAGCAGCGTCGTGTAGACCAGGCTCATCGCGCGCAGGGTGAGCTGTCCGTGCGAAAGATCGCGCGCCAGGATAAGCACGGTGCGCACAACCCTCAGCCCGCGCGTTTTCCACGGCGGCAGAGGCTGCTCCGGCACGCCCCAGACGAAGGTCTCGAAACGACTCAGCAGATCCGCTGCAGCCGGCTTCACTTGGCGACCTCGAGCTCGAGGCGCAGCGGGACTGCCTTGTCGCTCCCGTCGGTTGCCTTTTGCAGCTCGCCGGACGTGACGCGCGCGGCAGACACGCCGCCGACCGCTGTGAGCTCACGCACGATCGCCTCGCCGCGCCGGGTGGCGAGCTGGGCGAGCGCCTGCTCGGGGAGCGGCTCCTCGGCAATCATCCGATCCACGAGGCTGCGGTAGAACGCGGGTGACGGGCCGGGTGACGTGCCCGTAGCGCCCGACGCGCCCGTCGCGCCTCGTGCACCCTCGCTCGGTTGCACGGAAGCCCCGGCGCGATCGGGCGATTCGACGGCCGGTGCAGCGGACTCGATTGCGCGCCGTTTCAGCACCGCGATCACGCTCGGTGCCAGGCGCTGGCTAAGCGCACCCTCGACGCCGCGCTGGACGCGCGGATTCGCGGTGTCGATGGGCCCCGGATCTTCGCCGGGCTTCAACTCGACGCCCATGTGCCTGACAATGTCGGAGCGCACCGCGAGCGATTTGAGTGCGGGCGCGTCGTTTCCGACGGCGTAAGTCGGCGGCACGACCAGCATCAGTTTCGGTCGCTCCTTGAGCGCGCGCGCGACCGCTTCGAGCTTCTGGCGCTCGGGTGGCGCAAGGGCGTCGCTGCCGGGCTCGAAGTCGATCGTACCGAGCTTCTTCTCATCGCCGCCGCCGAACAACGCGCCGAGCGCCCTGAACGGCGCGGTGATGATCGAGCCGAGCAGGTTGCCGATCGCCTTGCCGATCACCGCTGCGTAATCGAACTGCGGATCGTCCAGGTTGCCGCGCACCGGCAGCGCGATGTCGATCACGCCGTCGGAGTCCTTCAGGATGGCGATCGCGAGCTCGAGCGGCAGGTCCAGCGCATGCGGACCCTCGACTTTCTCGCCGAGCTCCATCTGCCTCAACACGATCTTGTTCTCGCCCAGGAGCTTCTTGTCGAGCACCTTGTATTGCAGATCCAGCGCGAGTCGTCCCCCGGTTATCCGGTAGCCCGCGAACTTGGCGACATACGGCGACAGCGTAGCCATGTCGACGTTGCGAAACGTCATGTCGATCTCGGTGAGCTGTTCGGGCCGACGCACGCTGATCTGACCGCGAATCTTCGCGGAGCCGAATTTGTCGACGCGTGCGTCGAGTTGCACTTTCGCGGTGCTGTTCGCGTCAGTCCCCAGACCGGTGATGACGCCTTCCAGCTCGTGCATCCGGATCCCGAACTGCGGGCGCAGGCTCAGGTCTGCGAAATCGAGTGCGCCGCCGGACACCCGCACGCGTGCGATCGTGACGGGGAAAGGATCGCCCCCGGTGCCGGTCTGTTCAGCAGACGCCGCTTTCACGTTGTCCGGCTTATCGTCACTCGCGCCTGTATCCTCGCGCGGCTTCCTTTTCCACACGTCCATCAGGTTCACCGACTGGTCCTCGGCGATGATCAATCGCCCGGAGGGCCCGTCGAGCCGCACTTCGCCGATGTCGACGCGATTGGGCTCCAGCGTCACCACCATGTCGCCGGATGAAACCGAGTCCCACGCGAAGAACGGCCGTTGGGGATCGACTTCCTCGAGCGCCACGCGATCGACCGCGAAGCTGCCCTCGTAAACGAGCTTTGCATCGGCGCCCGCGGCGTGGCCGTAGCGCAGGCGACCGTCGCTTGATACCGTGCCGGATGCGAGCTTCAGTTCCGCCACTTCCGACAGATAGGGTTGCACCGGTGCGAGGACGACGCCGGACGTGCTGACCTTCAGGTCCGACATTCCGTTGTCCGCGCGTACCGCGCCGCTCGCCTGGATATCACCTCCGCCGGCGACCGCTGCTTTCAACTCGACCTGCATCGGGGTTGCAGACCCGGTGTCGACACCGGTGAGGCGGGCGCGGATCGCCTCGAGCCCGACAGCGAGGGCGGGCGATCGACGGCGATCTTCAAAATCCACTTCGAAACCGTCGAGCGCAGCCGATTTCGCGCTCAGACGCCAGGCGGCGTTCGGCGCCGCCCGCCCAGCCGACCGCGATGGCTTTGCCACGCCGGCATCGGACCCGGCTGTTCCGAACAGGGTCATCCAGTTGAACCGCCCGTTGGCGTCGAACCCCGTGCGCGCCTTGCCATCGGCGAGCGCCACCTTGTCAGCGCTCACCACGCGGTCCTTCAGGTTAAGCACGCCGCCGGATAGTGTTCCTTTGCCCACCCGCAACAGCTCGGTCGCATCGGCCGGGTTGCGCACGATCAGGTTCGAAAGCGCCGCGCTCAGTCCGTTGCCGGTCACGTCGACGGGGCCGTCGGCCACAGCCAGCACCAATGACTTTGCGCCTACGTTCGCAGCCGAGACGCGGGCCAGCTCGGACTTTGCGCCCTGCGCGATGCCGACTGCGACGAGCTTGAGCGCTGCGTCGTCGATCCGCGCGTCGACCCGGGACTTGCCAGGCGATCCGCCGCCGGTCGAGGCCGACACCGCTTTCGCTTCGAAAGACCCATCTTTCACCGCAATCCGGTCGGATGCCTGACGTGCGGCAAGGCCGGACATCGCGATTGCGGTCGTGCCCATCACGGCCTTGATTCCCGCGTCGGTCTGCCCGAGCGACACCCGCTCGCCGGCGATCGTAATGCGGCGCAGATCGAGATCGTCGGCACCACGCCGCATCCGCAGATCCGCGAGCGTGCTCAGCAGCTTGTCGATGCCGAGGTCGAAGCGGCCGGAGCCGGCCTGCAGCGTGAGGCGCTGGCCTTCAAGGGTGACATTCCCCAGCTGCGCACTTTCCGCGGCGCGTTTGATCGACATCCCGGCCAACGCGATTTTCGGCGCGTCCACGGTGCCGCCGATCGCCGCCGCGCTCTCCAGTGCGATGCGACCGCTCTGGACCGTGAGCCCGGTCAGCTCCAGCACCGCCCCGCCTTGTTTCGCCGAGACGCCGCCGGGCGCAGTCACGCGCGGCGCATCCAGCGCGAGCTCGATGCCCCGGTCGGCGGCGACGACCGCGATGCGGCCCGCCTCGACGACGGCGCTGGGCATCCCCAGCGATTCCGAGGCGCTCTCGACGCGTACATCGGCGATCGTCATTCTGGGCTTGTCGAGCTCGAGTCGCGTGCCCGCGGGTCCGAACTCGGCGCTCGGCGATGAGGTGAACCCGAGCGCCGCGACATTCGCGGTGCGGCCGCTCAACGCGTCGGAAAACCTGACCGCGATATCGGCGATTTCGGCGCGTGTCACGGAGACTCGCCAGGGTTTGGGGTCACGCGCCACCCGCGGCGGCGTCGCCGATGCGGGCGGCGTGGCCGCGGCTTTTTCAGGCGGAGCGGATTTGCGCACGAGCTTCGCCCAGTCGGTTGCGCCGTCCTCGCCCACCGCCACGGCGACGTGGCCTTTCGCGAGCCGGAACCCGGCGAACGTCGCGACCTGCTTGTCGAGATCGACGCGGCCTTTCTGAAGCGCGAGCGTTTCGATCGCGACGAGCGGCGCATCGGCGCCCGCAGCCGTCACCGACAGCGCGGCGAGCTCGAGGTCGACATCCTGCGCCGAGCCGGAGAGGGTGCCGTCGCGATCGACCGCAATGTGGTATTGCGCGGTGAAATTCAGGGTACCCGCAGACGAGTCGATCGCGACCAGACGCGACAGACCCCTGACCAGGGTATTCAAGTTGATGCCGTGCAACGCCAGCGTTCCTTTCGCCGCAACCGGATTCAGCGCCACGCCTCCGCTGAAGGAAAGCTCGGCGCCCGCAGCGGTTTTCGCCGACAGCCAGTAGGGGGCGGCCGTCGCGGGCAACGACGAGAGATTGTCGATCCGGATCGACAGCGGTTCGATCCGCGTGACCAGCGCTTCTTCGAGCACGTGGTCACGAAACTCGATGCGGCCGTTCGTCAACGCAATGCGATTCACGACGAAGCGCGGCAACTCGCCGGCTTCCTCCTCACTGCGCAGGCGCTCGAGCAACGCGGCGAAATTGTGCCGGCCTTTCTTGTCGATGCTGAACAGCACGACTGGCGCTTCGACAGACGCCACGCCGAAAGTCCACGCACGGTCGATCACGCTGCGCAGCTCGAAATCGATCAGCAGCCGCCTAAAGCTCGCCATCGGGCTCCCGCCCGAATCGGCCAGCGCCAGATCATCGAGTTCGAATCTGAAGTTGAGTGGATTGAAACGCACCGCGCCGACGCTGATCTGATGACCGAGCTTTGCGGGCACCTGTTTTTCGACCTGCCACTTCACGATCGCCGGCAGCGCGAAAAAGCCGACGGTGAGATAGAGCGCGAACAGCCCCGCGGCCGTTATTATCGGCCAGCTTAAAAATATCCTGCGCAGCTTGTTCAGTGATGTGGAGGTTGGCAAATTTGGGGGCTTTCGCGGTGTGCACGACGGCCGCCGTTCGCAGGCGCAGTCACTGGGGACTGCACGAGACGGGGCCGGGGAGACCAGATATGACTCATTGTAGGCGGGGCATCGCCTTCGCGTCGCCCCTGGGAAATTCCGCGTTTGACACCTCTCCCAACTCCGTTCGGACGTGCCGTAGCGCAATCGTGATGTCGCCGAAGCGCAAGCGCGATGTCGTATAGTCGCGCTCTCGCAATCTCTGAACGCAGGTCGATCACTGAATGAACGAAACCGACGCCCGCAGCGCACTTCTGGTGCGCGCGTATGAAACAGCGCCGCCATCGAAGGTGAACGGCCATTGGACCGACGACGACCGCGAGTGGGCGACGCAGGCGGCGCTGCAGTACGAGGGCGAGCAGGCGAGCGCCGATGCCGTTATTGCGAGGCGGGCGCGATTTGCCGCCGAGCGGCTCGGTTCGAGAGATCGCGATGCGTTGCGCGCGTTGCGTGTGCTGACCTGGCGGCCGTGGGTCGGCTGGGCGATCGTGCTCATTGCGTTCGTCGCGGGGGTCGCCACCGACGCGATCGGGCAGGCGCGGCAGATCAACGTGCTCGCGCCCCCGCTGATCGCGGTGCTCGCGTGGAATCTGATTGTGTACGCGGTGCTGCTGGCGCGTGCGGCGATGCGCCTCATTGGGGCCGGGTCGCGACACCTCGGCGCGATCGCGCTGCAGATCGCGCGATTCGCGCACGGCGTCGCATCTGCGCGCAGGTTCGAGCGGCTCACGCCGCCGCTTGCCCGCTTCGCCCACGACTGGACCGGCGCTGCCGCGCCGCTGACGGCGTCGCGCATCGCGCGCATTCTTCACGTCTCGGCGGCGACGTTCGCAGCCGGTGCGCTGGCCGGTCTGTATCTGCGCGGTTTCGCGTTCGAATACCGCGCCGTCTGGGAAAGCACGTTTCTCGATGTGTCCACCGTCCACGCGATCCTGTCGACCGTGCTCGGGCCGGCTTCGGCACTCACCGGGATTGCGCTTCCCGACGAGGCCGCGCTGGCGGCGATCCGTTCGACGGCGTCTCCCGGCGAGAACGCCGCGCGCTGGATACACCTCTATGCCATGACCATCGCATTGTTTGTGCTGTTGCCGCGCGCCGTCCTGGCGCTTGGCCATTTCGTCGTCGAACGGCGGCTCGCAAAGCACTTTCCGCTGTCGGTCGACGACGCGTACTTCCAGACGATCGCGCGCGCGCATCGCGGCGAAGCGGCCCGCATCCGCGTCGTGCCCTATAGCTACCGGCCGAGCCCGCAAACCGCGCTCGGCTTGAATGCGCTGATGGGGCGCGTGTTCGGCGCGAATACCGAAGTCACGATCTCGCCGACGGTGCCTTTCGGCGGCGAAGATGCGCTCGATCCGGAATCCGTTCCCGGCGCGCCTGTTGCACTGGTAGCCGCGCTGCTGTCGCTGACTGCAACCCCTGAGCGGGAGAACCATGGCATGTTCATAGCCGCGCTCGCGGTGCGAAAGCCGCCATCGACGCCGCTCGCGGTGCTGGTCGACGAATCCGCATTCCGGCAGCGTTTCGACGAGCCCGGCGGCTCGGGCGCCGCCCGGCTGGGCGAGCGCCGCGCGGCCTGGCAGCGCATGCTTGCCGAAAACGGCCGCGAAGCGGTATTCGTCGATCTCGAAAATCACGACCTCGCCGAGGCCGAACGTGCGTTACGCGCAGCGATAGACCGCGCGGCGCAGGACTGAACCGATGCCCCAGACGATCGAACTGAGTCTCGTGTCTCACACCAATGTCGGCAAGACGACGCTCGCGCGCACGCTGCTGGGCCGGGATGTCGGTGAGGTGCGCGACGAGCCTCACGTCACGATGAGCGCAGATACCCACGAAATGGTGTCGACGCCCGAAGGCGACCGCCTGGCACTTTGGGATACACCGGGTTTCGGCGACAGCGCACGGCTGGCAAAACGTCTCGCGCAATCGGGTAACCCGCTCGGCTGGTTCATGACCCAGGTCTGGGACCGTCATCGCGACCGCGCATTCTGGGCGAGTCAGCAGGCGGCGCGTAACGTGCGCGACCACGCCGACGTCGTTCTGTATCTCGTCAACGCGGCTGAAGCGCCGCAGGACGCGGGCTATGTCACGCCGGAGATGCAGGTGCTCGAGTGGATCGGCAAGCCCGTGGTGGTGCTCCTGAACCAGCTCGGGCGCCCGCGTCCCGCTTCCGAGGAGAAAGCCGATCTGCAGCGCTGGCGCAGCCATCTCACCGGCGTGCGCTGCGTACGCGCCGTTCTGGCATTCGACGCGTTCGCGCGATGCTGGGTGCAGGAGGCGGTTCTGTTCGGCAAGCTCGCGGAAGTCGTCAGCAAGGACAAGCGCGAGGCGTTCGGCCGGCTGAGCGAGCAGTGGATGCGCGCGCGGCGCGAGATCTTCGATGCCTCGCTCGACGTGCTGGTCGAAAGGCTGGCGAGCGCCGCGCTCGACCGGGAGCCCCTCGCCGAAGGTGGGTGGACCGATCGGCTGCGCGGCCTGGGAATTGCGCTGGGCGTGCGCCGGGAAGCCGAGGACAGCCCGAAGCAGCGCGCAATGCACGCTCTCGCTGAGCGGCTCGACAAAAACATTCGAACCAGCACGGATCGTCTGATTTCGCTGCACGGTCTGGGGGGGCACGCGGCCGCCGAGATCCTGATCCGCCTCGCCGACCACTACGCGGTGCGCGAGCGGCTGAGCGAAGGCAAGAGCGCCGCACTCGGCGGGGTGATTACGGGTGCACTCGCGGGTCTGAAAGCGGACATTGCGAGCGGCGGCCTGACGTTCGGCGCGGGCTTGCTCGTCGGCGGCGTGCTCGGTGCGCTCGGCGCGGCAGGGCTCGCGCGCGGCTACAATCTGGTGCGCGGCGCCGAGGCCACCACGCTCACGTGGACCGACGAAGTTCTGGACGAGCTCGCGGTGTCCGCGATGCTCGGTTATCTGGCTGTGGCCCACTACGGCCGCGGCCGCGGCGACTGGGCACCGTCGGAATATCCGGCGCACTGGCAGGACACGGTCGCGGCAGCGTTCGCGCAGCGGCAGGAGGAATTCCATCATGCCTGGTCCTTGCGCAGTGAAACGGACGCGTCCGCAACGCTGGTCCCCGCGCTGCACCACGCGCTCGCCGCGACGGTCACCGACGTGCTGCAGCACCTCTACCCCGGGGCGCTCATCGAGCAAGGAGAGTGAGTGCTAGCAGCCTCTCGGACTTACCAGTCGGGACAGGCTGCTAAAAGCAAAACCGGCCGGGTGTTCACGACCGTGGGCGCATCCGGCCATGCGGCATTGCGTTTCGAGCCGGTGTCCGATGAACGCGGTTCAGTCCTCGGCGACGATATAACCCGAAGGCGTGCCGAGGACCGTCGTGCGCTCCAGGTGGCGGCGCTTGGTCTCGTCGAAATCGCCGAGCGCAAGGTGCATCGTGCAGCGGTTGTCCCACGCGATGATGTCGTTGGCCTGCCACTGGTGGCGATAGATGAATTCGAAGCGTGTCGCGTGCCGGTTGAGGTACTCGATCAGCGGCTTGCTTTCTTCTTCGGTGAAGCCGTCGAAGCGCTTGACCTTGTCGCCGAGATACAGGGCTTTGCGCCCGGTCTCCGGATGAACCCGCACCACGGGCTGCGCGATCGGCGGGTTGAGCTTTTTCTGTTCTTCGGCCCGGTCGAAGCCGGTTTCGGTGTTGCCGATCGCACGCGTTCCCGAGCGCTGTATCCCGTGCAGATCGGCGATCATGTTCTTCATTCCGTCCGACAGGGTCTCGTACGCCAGGTACATGTTCGCAAAAACCGTGTCGCCGCCGACGTCGGGTATCGTGATGCCGCGCAGCAGCGAGCCGAGCGACGGGACGGGGGTGAACGACATGTCCGAATGCCACTGCCTGCCGGTGTAGCGGCTGTCGGAAGGGCTGCCGTCGGGCTTGGGCTCGTTCGTCACCAGCAGGATCTCCGGGTAATCCGGATGCCGGTCACGGGGCAGGGCATCGTGGCGGTCGAGCACGCCGAAGCGGCGGCTGAACTCGATGTGCTGCTCGCGCGTGATGTCCTGGTTTCTGAAGAGCAGAATGCCGTGCTCGAGGAAAGCCTGGTAGATCTCGCCGAAGGCCCCTTCGCTCATCGGACTGGACACGTCGACGTCGCACACCTGCGCCCCGAGGGCGTGAGAGAGCTTGCGTATTTTGAGCGTCATGAGGCCTCCCCATCTACTCGCCCCGGTGGGTGGACCGGCGGCGAGTTTCAATATGTGGTCCATTGCGGTGCCTGCTTGCAGTCCTATTCTATGCGATGCATCCCGGACAGTGACCACAACAGTCCGTAATGCGAACCGACTGGCGCCGCTGATGACCAGCGAGCACACGCGCGCCGCGGATCGTCACTGCGCACGGCACACGGTAGGATAGGTCACCAGTGGAGCGTAACGTTAGAACCGGTAGCAGCTTACCGGTGAGCGACGGGCCCGCTCCCGAGCGGGCGGCCGTTGCGAACGTTACTCTCGAAATGACTGATACAGGTCAATAGGGCTCGACGGGAAATCGTGAAGCGTAACTTCGCATCGTTGTGGATCGTTGTCGGCGCTCTGCTGACGTGTGCGGGCGGGCACGCCGCGTATCCCATCAAGCCGATCCGGATGATTGTCGGACAATCCCCCGGAGACACCACCGATCTCGTGGCACGCGTCATCGCGCCCGCGCTCGCGGAATTCCTCCAGCAGCCCGTCAGCATCGAAAACCAGGCCGGGGTCAATGGCAACATCGCGGCTGCGCGCGTCGCGAATGCGAGGGCCGACGGGTACACCGTGCTTCTCGTCGCTTCGTCGTTTTCGGCGAACGCGAATCTCTATCGCAATCTGTCGCAGCAGCCGGAGCGCGATTTCGCGCCGATCTCGCGCGTGGCGGCGGTGCACAACCTCCTGGTCTTGAACGCGTCGATACACGCCAGGACGCTCGCGCAGTTCCTCGCGGCCATCCGCGAGAATCCGGGCCGGACGAGTCTTGCATCGGGCGGGACGGGCAGCCTGTCGCATCTCGCCGCAGAGCTCATGAAGCAGCGGGCGGGGCCGCTTAACACGCTGCACGTGCCGTACAGAGGCAATGGACCGGCGCTGGTCGAGCTACTCGGTGGCCACGTGGACGCCCTCTTCGCGACGATGCCTTACGCTTACCCGCACGTGAGAAGCGGACGCCTCAGGGCGCTCGCCGTCGCGAGCCTCAAGCGCGCAGCGGGACTGCCTGAAGTGCCGACGTTCGACGAATCCGGCGTGCGCGGATTCGAAGCGGTCGCGTGGAACGCGCTGGTGGCGCCCGCCGGCACGCCTTACGACACGATCGTTCGCCTCAATCTCGGCGTGGCCCACGTAGCCGGCTCACCGGTGGTGAGAGAACGGCTGGGTGCGCTCGGCGCGGAAGTGGAGAGCGACAGCCCGGATCAGTTTGCGCAATACCTGCGTGCCGAAATCGCCAAATGGGCGGAGGTGATCAAAGCGGCGAGCGTCACGCTCGATTGAGCGAGTCGTTGGGCGGTCGCACGGTGATGAGGTGACGAGGTGACGGGTGACGGGTGACCAAGTGACGAGGTGACGAGGTGACGAGGTGATGAGGCGATGAGGCGATGAGGCGATGAGGTGACGAAGTGACGAGTCGAACCAAGCGCCGCACACCACATCACCACATCACCACATCACCACATCACCACATCACAGCATTAGCACTGAACGTAAAAAAGCCGGGAAAATTTCCCGGCTTCTCAAGAGGCGACGGGGCAGCTTACGCGGCTTGGATGTTGCTCGCCTGTTGCTTGCCTTTGTTGCCTGCGGTGATCTCGAAGGAAACCTTCTGACCTTCCGTCAGGGTTTTGAATCCGGGCATGTTGATCGCGGAGAAGTGCGCGAACAGGTCTTCGCCACCGCCGTCGGGGGTGATGAAGCCAAAGCCTTTGGAGTCGTTAAACCATTTCACGGTGCCGGTTGCCATTTGTGTCGTTCCTAATAAAAATTAAAAGAGGGCATAGCCCAAACCGAGTTGTATCGAAGCCCTCAAGAACGTACACCAGTACAGCCGCACTTTCAGAACCCGAAACCAAACAGGGTGGCGCACCTTAAGGGGAATAATCTCACCTGTCAAGCATTTGTTTGCGGTGGTTGCGTGTTCGCGTCCGGGTTGTGAAATCGCCCTGCGACGGCGTCATTCGCTACGCGGCAGCCGCGGTGCGCGACGTGCACTCGACCTGTTGCAGCTCGTCGCCGAGGTAACGTGCGATCTTTCTCATCGCGTAAATACCGGCTTCGGTTTCGGCGGCCGGGTTGTAATTGGTGTTCGTGTTCACGTCGTAGGTGTAGAGCCGGCCTTCCGGGTCGGTGATGAACTCGATTCCTGCGATGCCGATGCCGTTGGCTGCGATGAATTGCTGATACTTCTGCACGATGGGATCGTCGAAATCCTTCACGATCCTGAAGCGGGGCGTGGTGCAGACGGGCGCGGTGCCCACGGGACAGAAGGCTTCTCCGATCTGACAGACGTCCGCCGGGCACAGCTCGAAGCCGAGCGACGTGTCGACTTGCACCGCATAAAGGAACCTGCCGCCGACGAACTCGACACGCGTAATGAAAGGCTCGGGCGCGCGGATGTATTCCTGGATGAGGGTGATACCGTCGACGGAATCTTCGAAGGCATCGCTCGTCACGTAAGCCTCGAGTGCGCCCGAATCCTGGAACAGCCTCACGCCGAGCCCCTTGCCGGCGCGATTGTGCTTGGTGATGAACGCGCCGCTGAACGATCGTGCGGCCGCGACGATGTGTTCGCCGCCCACCGCAGCCACGGTGCGCGGTGTGCGTATTCCGTGCAGCGCGAGCGCCCCATATTGCGCGAGCTTGTTCACTTCGAGCTGCAGGGCGCGGCTGTCGTTGATCACGCGCCGGCCATGCGATTCGAGCCACGCCAGCACGCCCGAAGTCAGCTCCGGCGCATAGCGATGGCCGCGAGTGTGCGATGAAGCGCTCATGCGGTTGTAGAAAACCCCATCGGGCGGCGTCGCGGAGAAGTCGAGTGTGCCTTCGCTCACGAACCATTCTTCGTATGGCAGCCGCAGCGCCTCGAACGCCGCGCGCAAGGGTTCGACCCAGGCATCGTTTTCGTGAATGACGTAAATCTTGGGCATGGCGGACCTGTATGAGGGTGTAGCGGCAGAAACGAATAGCGAATCTAGCGGCTTGCGGGATGACGCGGAAGGAACGATCCGAGACATCCATATGTCTCTCCGGTATATGAACTCGAATCAATGCCCATATTGTGGTCTTCGGCGCCTGAGGCGCCGCGGTTTGGCTAAGATACCCACATGGATCGAATGACCAATGAGCCGTCTCACAAAGTGGATGAGCGGCAGAGAACGGGGGTGCGCTTTTCGGTGCGTGCAAAGGCCTGGGTCATGGGGGCGCTGGCACTGGGTCTGCTCGTGTGGATCGGTTTCTGGCTCGCCCACCGCTGGACGCATGTCTACGTCGAGGACGCGCGGGTCGACGGCGAGGTGGTCACCATTTCAAGCCGCGTCTCGGGGTGGATCACCGACCTTCCGGTAATCGAAGGCGATGCCGTCGAGGCGGGCCAGCTCATCGCGCGCGTCGACGAACGCGATTCCGTGCTGCATCGCGCCATGCTCCTCGAGCGCATCAAGGGCATCGAAAGCCAGATGGCGGTCATACGCGCGCAATCGGGGCAGGTCGATCAGGAGACGCTCGGCAAGTTCCAGAGCGAATCGAACCGGCTTGCGGCGGCGCAGGCCGAAGTGGCTTCGGTCGAAGCGACGCTCAGGCAGGCGCGCCAGGACCGTGACCGGCTCGTCGACCTCTACAAGAAAGAATATATTTCCGAGCAGGAAATGGAACGCGCGCGCACCGCCTTCCAGCAGGCGCAGCAAAGCCATCGCAAGGCGCTGGCTGAGGTCGCAGCCGTGCGCGGGACGCTTTCCGCCGCCGGCGGCAGCCGCAAACAGGTCGGCGTGATGCAGCAGCAGATTGCGGTGCTCAACCATCAGGCGGCCGAGATTCGCGCAGAAGTGAAGCGCCAGGAGGTCGATATCGCCGATCGTGCGATCAAGAGTCCGGCCGACGGGCGCATCGTCATGACCTTCGTGCGCAAAGGCGAGCACGTTGCGGTGGGCCAGCGCATCGCGATGTTTCACGACCCGAAGCAGATCTGGGTGCAGGCGAACGTCAAGGAAACCGAGGTCGGCCAGCTCAAACCCGGCATGAAAGCGCAGGTGCGTATCGATGCCTACCCCGGGCGCGTCTTCAGCGGCGAGATTCACCGCATCGGCCGCGCTGCCACGAGCAAGTTCGCCCTCCTGCCGGACCCGAACCCCAGCGGCAACTTTACGAAAATCACTCAGCGCCTGCCGGTGCGCATCCTGCTCACGGAGAACGACCTGATGCTCCGTCCGGGCATGATGGCGGAAGTCGACATTGCCGTCGGAAACGACTGAAGTCCTGTCCGCGCGATACGGATCGCGCTATCGCTGGCTGGCGACCCTGACAGTCATGCTCGGCACGGTATCGGCCATGCTGACGACGACGAGCGTCAACGTCGCGATCCCGGACATCATGGGTGCCTTCGGGATCGGCCAGGACCGCGCGCAGTGGCTTGCCACGGGTGCGCTTGCCGCGATGACGATCGGCATGCTGCTCACCTCGTGGCTGATCAATCGTTACGGGCAGCGCGCCACCTTCATCGGGGCGGTGCTCATTTTCATCGCTGCGCTGCTCGTCGCCGGGATGGCACCCAACGCGTCCGTGATCATCGCCTGCCGCATCGTTCAGGGGGCTATCGCCGGCATACTCCAGCCGCTTTCCATGTACACGCTGTTTCGCGTGTTTCCGCCTCACCAGCGCGGGACCGCAATGGGTTTCTTCGGCATGAGCGTCATTCTCGGCCCCGCACTTGGGCCCACGCTGGGCGGCGTGATGATCGAGCACTTCAACTGGCGCTCCATTTTCTACGTCGCCGTGCCGGTGGCCTCGCTGGCCGTCCTGCTGGGCAACGTGTTCATGCCGCAGCGGGAAGAGTCGAACATTCGCACCCGCTTCGACGTTGTGGGTTTCACGCTGCTGTGCGCGGCGCTCGCGTGTCTGCTGACCGGGCTGTCGAACGGACAGCGGGAAGGCTGGCATTCCGACTTCATCGTGTCGCTGTTCGCGATCTTCGCGGTGACGCTCATCGCGTTCATCGCTTGGGAGCTCAAGAACCCCGAGCCCCTGGTCGAGCTGCGCGTTCTCGTCAACGGCCAGTTCACCTGCGCCGCCCTTGTCGCCGTTCTTTTCGGTGTGGGACTTTTCGGCTCGACCTATCTCGTGCCGCTGTTCGTTCAAACCGTTCAGGGCTACACGCCCCTCGGCGCGGGGCTGCTCCTCATGCCGGCAGGACTCATCATGGGACTGTTCATGCCGTTTTCCGGTTTTCTGAGCGACCGGATACCGACTCGTGGCCTCATCCTCTCGGGCCTGCTGTGCTTCGCGGCGTCTTCACTGTGGCTTTCCGGCGTGGACGTCAACAGTCCCTTCTGGACGGTCGCCGGGGCCGTGATCATCTCCCGTATCGGGCTCGGACTCATCAAGCCCTCGCTCAATGTCACGGCATTGCGCTCGCTGCGTCCCGAGCAGCTGGGACAGGGCGCAGGGATGATCAACTTCGCACGCCAGCTCGGCGGCGCTTTCGGCGTCAATCTCCTCTCGGTGATGCTCGATCGCCGCACCTTTTTTCACAGCGACACCCTCACCGCGATGCAGACCGCGGGAAACAGCGGCACCGCGGAGCTTCTGCGCAGCATGCAGGCGCTGCTGGCACAGGCCGGCGTCTCGCCCGACCTGCAGGCGTCCGGCGCTTTGCACTACCTCGGGCGCATGGTGTATGCGCAGGCCTACACGATGGGATTCAGAGACAGCTTTCTCATCACCGCGGTGGTCTTCACCATCGGGTTGATACCCGCGTGGATCATGGGGCGTCGGGCAGTGCGTCGATAAAGGATCGTTCGCATCGAGCGCACGCCCGAGTGCCAAAACCCAAACGGGTCCACGGGCCGGAAGGCATAATAGAGGTCGTCAGACACACCGCACAGCCCTAAAGACCAACGTGGGAAAAAACAAAGCCCGAATCGATTTCACCGACATATTGTGGCTGCGCAAGGCAGCGACGAAGGCCGGTGCCGATCACGTTCCGCCGGAGATCGCGGAGAAGCTCATCAGTGCGGGCCTGATCGCAGTCACGACCAAGCCGCCGAGCCTGAAGATCACCGAGAAAGGCCGCATCGCATTGTCCAAGCTGGGCTGACTGGTTGCGGTGACGCAGTGACGCAGTGACGAAGGGAGGCGGTGCGTCAATCCATCACCCCATCACCGCGCTTTGTCACTTCCCCCGCGTACCTTACACTTCAACGTTCGCTGAAACGATAACGTCAGGACGGAGAAGACCATGGCGGAGCAGAGCAGCAGGCAGTCACAACCCAAAGACTACAAGCTCATCGTCGAAAAAGACGTGAAGATTCCGCTACGCGACGGCACCGTCCTGTATGCCGATGTGTTCCGTCCGGATGGTGGCGCCGAGCGCTTCCCGGTGATCATGAACATCGGGCCGTACATGAAAGACAAGCTGTGGATTCCGCCGGAGGACCTCGAGGAACCGGCGAACGAATACATGAACTGGGAGACCGCTAATCCGTTGTGGTGGTGTCCGCGGGGTTACGCGCTCGTGCGCATCGACAGCCGCGGCTCGGGCAAATCTCCCGGCAAGTCCGAACCGAGCTCGTACCAGGAAGCGCTCGATACGTACGACTGCATCGAGTGGATGGCGCGCGAAAGCTGGTGCTCGGGAAAAGTCGGCACCCTGGGGATTTCGTATCACGCGAACTTCCAGTGGCGGGTGGCGAACCTGCAGCCGCCGTCTCTCAAGGCGATCATGCCGTGGGAAGGGCGCGCGGATCAGTATCGCGACCAGGCGTATCACGGCGGCATTTTCGCGATGGGTTTTCTGACGCAGTGGCACCACATGCAAACCGCGCATCACCTCCTCGGCGAGCCGCGCAGCCACAACCCCGAGGCGTTCAACAACAATCTGCTGTGGGATTACATGCGTAACAACCTCGACTCCGAGTACTGGCGCATGTGCAGCGCGCGCTGGGACCGGATCGAGGTGCCGGTGTACAGCGTCGGCAACTGGGGCGGCTTTGCCATGCACCTGCGCGGCAACACCGAGGCTTACATGTGCGCCGCATCGAAGAACAAGAAGCTGCGCATCCACAGCGGCTCGCACTATCACCCGTTTCATGCGGAAGAAGCGCGCGCCGAACAGCTCCGCTGGTTCGATCACTGGCTCAAAGGCATCGACACCGGGATCATGGACGAGCCGAGAGTGAAGCTCGAAATCCGCACCGGCGGGAGCAGGAAACCTTACGCCTTCCGTTATGAGGACGACTGGCCCATCCCGCGCACGCAGTGGACGAAGTTCTACCTGCAGCCGCAGCGCGAGTCGCCGCTCGCCGAAGGCGTCGAAGGGCACCTGGGAGCCGACGCGCCTGGCAAGCCCGCGAAAATCACCTACGAAGCTTCACCGGGTGGGCGTCACAGCCACGGTGGACGCACCGGGGTGTCTTTCGAAACGCCGCCGATGATGCAGGACATGGAAGTCACGGGCCCCATCGTGCTCAACGTCTGGGTTTCGAGCTCGTCGAAGGACATGGACATCATCGTGAGCCTGCGCAACATCGGTCCCGACGGCAAAGACGTAAGCGAAGTGGGGCAGCGCGGCGACGCCGTCCCGGGCGTGACCAAAGGCTGGCTGCGCGCGTCGCATCGCAAGCTCGACTCCGACAAGTCGCTGCCATACAGGCCGTATCACGCGCACGACGAGCGGTGGTGGTTGAAGCCCGACGAAGTCGTCGAATGCCAGGTCGAGGTGTGGCCGACTTCGATGGTGTTCAAAAAAGGCCACAAGCTGCGCCTCGACGTGCAGCCCAAGGACGGTGTCGGAGCCGGCCATTTCACGCACTACCACGCGGACTACAACCAGGCGGCGTTCAACACGATCCACGCGGGCGGCGACCGGCCTTCTTATCTGCTCCTGCCGGTCATCCCTTCGAAGTAGTGGACGCCCCACGCCCGGCCGGATACATCCACAAGAAAGGCCCGCCTGAGGAGTCGATCGAAAGGTCCAGGGGAGCGCAAAACGATGCCGCTTGAACTTTTTTCGATCGCCCGTCTCGTGCGATGCCTCTTCGTCGCGTGGGCGCTCGTGCCGGCGCTCGCGCTCGCGCAAAGCCCGGCCTATCCCACTAAACCGGTGCGCATCATCGTGCCCTACGCCCCCGGCGGCATCGCCGACAATCTGGCGAGGCTGGTCGGACAGCGGCTTACGCTTGCATGGGGACAGCAGGTCATCATCGAGAACCGGCCCGGCGCGGGCACCAACCTAGGCAGCGAGCTCGTGGCGAAATCCGCGCCTGACGGATACACCCTGCTCTCGGCCGGCATTGCCAATACCGTGGGGCCTGCGCTTTACCCGAAGCTGCCTTACGACCCCATTCGTGATTTTGCCTGGGTGACGAACATGGCGAAGGTGCCGGTGCTGCTGGTCGTCCATCCGGCGCTTCCGGTGCGCAACGCGCGCGAGCTCATCGCGCTCGCTAAAGCGAAGCCGGGTTTGCTCGCTTATGCGAGCGCGGGCATCGCCACGTCGGGGCATCTTGCAGGAGAGCTTTTCAAGAACATGGCGCGGGTGGACCTCACCCACATCCCGTACAAAGGTTCGGCGCCGGCGCTCATCGACACACTTTCGGGGCAGGTCGCGCTGTATTTCGGCGCGCTGTCGTCACCGCTGCCGCACGTCAAAAGCGGGCGGCTGCGGGCCATCGCCGTGACCACACTCACGCGCGCCTCGGCTGCCCCCGACATTCCCACGCTCGACGAGCAGGGGCTGAAAGGATTCGATACCGCCACCTGGTACGGCATAGCCGTGCCCGCAGCCACCCCGCCCGCGATCGTCGCCAGGCTCAACGGTGAGATCGTGCGGATCATCAAAACGCCCGATGTGCGCGAACGCCTCGCCTCCGAAGGTGCCGACGTGGTCGGGGACACACCCGAGGCGCTGACCGCGTTCGTCAAAGCCGAGATTGCGAAGTGGAGCCGGCTCGTGAAGCAGTCGGGCGTGAAAGCCGAGTAACCGAACTAGAAACAGAGGACCCATGACCGTATCCGTTTCGCCCCGCCGCCAGCAGCGACCCGACCTCATGCGCCTGCTCAATCCCGCTTCGATTGCGATCATCGGCGCATCGAGCAACGCCAAGTCGATCAGCGGCCAGCCGCTCATGCACATGCTCGCGTGCAACTACGAAGGCAAGCTCTATCCCGTCAACCCCAACCGGTCCGAAGTGCAGGGGGTGAAAGCGTATCCGGATGTACTGTCGGTGCCGCGCCCGTGCGACGCCGCGGTCATCGCCGTGCCGGCGGCGCACGTGCCCAAAGCGCTCGAGCAGTGCGGCGAGGCCGGCATACCGTTCGCCGTCATTCTCACCGCCGGTTTCATCGAGACCGGCACCGAGGCCGGCGCGGATCTGCAGCGCCAGCTCGAAGCTGCGATCGCGAAGAGCGGCGTGCGTATCGTCGGCCCGAACTGCGTGGGGGCGATGAACGTCATCAACCGCGCCTATCTCGCTTTCGGCGGCGCGCTGGGCGACAAGACCCTGCGCCCCGGGCCGCTCGCAATCGTGTCGCAAAGCGGCGGTTTCGGGCAGTCGATGATGACGTTCGCGAATCTGCACGGCATCGGCTGCAACTATGTCATCTCGACCGGTAACGAGACCGACATCAGCTTCTTCGATTTCGCTCACGACTTTCTCGACCGCGACGAAGTGAAGCTGCTCGCCGTGTACATGGAGGCGAGCACCGAAGGCACGCGCATACGCGAGCTCGGGCGGCACGCGCTCGAAGCCGGCAAGCCGATACTCATGCTCAAAGTCGGCAACGGGGTCGCGGGCCGGCGCGCCGCAAGCTCGCACACCGGAAGGTTGACGGCGGACTACACGCTTTTCCGCGCGGCGTTTCGCGAAGGCGGGTATATCGAAGTCGACGACCTCGACAACATGGCCGATGTGGCGCGGCTCGTGATCGGCGGCAAGTATCCGAAAGGGCGCAATGTCGGCGTGCTCACCGGTTCCGGCGGCTGGGGCGTTATCGTGGCGGAGCATCTGGAGAAGAACGGTTTGCAGCTGCCTTCGCCGTCGGAAGCGTCCCAGGCGAAGCTGCGCGCGCTCGGGTCGACTTTCGCGTCGCTCAACAACCCGATCGACCAGATGGCCAACTACGGCGACCAGTACAAAACCCTGCAGTCGGTGATCGACGATCCGGCATTCGACCAGTTCGTGGTTCGTTCGGGCCAGGGTCCCGATGTCGGGGTGTGGGCCCAACGCTTCCTCGAGACGGCGGCCACCAGCGACAAGCCGATCATCGTGAGCTGGGCGTCAGTCCCGACGCGCGATGCCGAGGTGCGCATGCAGCTCGAAGACGCCGGATTCCTGTGCACCAACTACCCGGGACGCGCCGCTCGCGCTGCGGCCGCGTTCACCGAATTCGCGTTGAGGCGTCGCAGGTTTGTCGAGCGCACACCGGGCCCGGCGCAGCGCCCATTCGACGCTCGGGCGCTGGACCTCGCCGGCCACTCAGGCGCGCTCGCGGAGCACACCTCGAAGCAGTGTCTGGCCGTCTACGAAATCCCGGCGACTCGCGAAGTGCTGCTGAGCCTCGACCAGATCGTCGCACTCGACGCGTCGCCGGTGGCGTTTCCGGTTGCGGTGAAGCTCGCCTCTCCCGACATTGCGCATAAAACCGAAGCAAACGCCGTGCGTCTTGGCGTTTCGACTCTGGCGCAGTTGAAACAGGCCGCACAGGACGTGCAGGCTTGCGGCCTGCGCCACACCCCGCACGCGCGCATCGAAGGCATTTCGATCCAGGAAATGGCATCAGGCATCGAAGTGATCCTCGGCGCGGTCAACGACCCGAATTTCGGCCCGTACGTCATGGTGGGACTCGGCGGGGTGCTAACCGAAGTGCTGCACGACGTGACGCACCGCTTTGCGCCGGTGAGCATGGATGACGCGCGTGCCATGCTTGCGGAGTTGAGGGGCGCGAAAATACTCGATGGCTATCGCGGCGCGCCGCCTGCCGATGTCGATGCGCTCGCTCGGGCGCTCGTCAACCTTTCGTGGCTCATCAGCGATCACCGTGACCGAATCACCGAAATCGACGTCAATCCACTTTTCGTTCGGGCGCAAGGGCACGGCGTGGTGGCAGCGGACGCACTCGTGATGACGGGAGATGTAACTCAATGAGCTGGGAACCGGAAGTCGATGAGCTGAAAAAACGCCAGCGGCTGGCCCGCGAGATGGGCGGGGCCGAGCGTGTGCGGCGCCACCGCGAAGCCGGCAAGCTCACGGTGCGCGAACGCATCGAGCAGCTTCTCGATCCGGCCTCGTTTCACGAAATCGGCAGCATCACCGGGGCAGCGCAGTACGACGAGCACGGTGATCTGGCCGCGTTCACGCCGAGCTATCTCGTCACCGGCCGCGGACGTGTGAACGGCCGCCCGGTGGTCGTCGCGGGCGACGACTTCACGGTGCGCGGCGGCTCCTCCGAAGGCGGAATCAAGGACAAGCTGCTGCGCGTGGAAATGATGGCGCGCGACCTGCGCCTGCCGCTGATACGCCTGGTCGACGGCACGGGCGGCGGCGGCTCGGTGCGCACGACCGAGGTGCTAGGCTACACCAAGTGTCCAAGCCTGCTCGGCTGGGGTTACGTGGTCGAGAATCTGTCGACGGTACCGGTGGTGAGCCTTGCGCTCGGCTCAGTCGCGGGACTGGGCGCGATGAGAGTCGCCGCGAGCCACTACTCGGTCATGGTGAAAGACACTTCACAGCTTTTCGTTGCCGGTCCGCCGCTGGTCAAGCGCATCGGGCAGGACTACACCAAGAACGAGCTCGGCGGCAGCCAGATCCATGCGCGCAACGGCACCGTCGACGACGAGGCTTCGAGCGAAGCCGATGCATTCGAGCGCACGCGCAGGTTCCTCGCGTACCTGCCGTGCTCGGTATACGAGTTGCCGGCGAGGACTGAGCCGCAAGACGATCCGGCGCGGCGCGTCGACAGTCTGCTCGATGCGATTCCGCGCGATGGGCGCAAGGTCTACAGGATCAGGCCGATCGTCGAAGCGATCGTCGACGAAGGCTCGTTCTTCGAGATCGGCCGCCTGTGGGGCCGTTCGATCGTCACCGGTTTTGCACGCATCGACGGCTGGCCGGTCGCGCTGATGGCGAGCGATCCGTACTTCTATGGCGGCGCCTGGACGGTCGATGCAGCGCGCAAGATCCGGCGCTTCGTCGATCTCGCGCAGAATTTTCACCTGCCGATGGTGCATCTGGTCGATTGCCCGGGTTTCATGATCGGGCTCGAAGCCGAGCAGGGCAGCGCCATCCGTTTCGGTACCGAGACGATCACGGCCATCAACGCGAGCACGATCCCGTGGTGCGCGATCATCATGCGCAAGTGCTTCGGGATTGCCGGCGGTGCGCACGCGAACAATGCGCGCTATTCGCATCGCTACGCGTGGCCTTCGGCGCAATGGGGGTCGCTGCCCATGGAGGGCGGTCTCGAAGTCGCGTATCGCGCCGAGATCGAAGCCGCACCCGACCCGCAGGCGAAAATAGCGCAGATCGAGGAGCGCCTGCGGCTGCTGCGCTCTCCATTCAGGAGCGCCGAAGCGTTCAACATCGACGAGATCATCGATCCGCGGGACACGCGCGCGATCGTGTGCGATTTCGTCAACGTCTCGGCGGGCGCGCGGCCCACCGGACCGACGGCGTTCGGCTACCGGCCTTGAGCGCATTGGAAGATTCGTCGTTCGCCATCGACTGCTAAAAGGAGGATGCATATGGCCGACCACCCGCACGACCACTCCCCCGTAACAATCGAGCTCGACAATGCGGCGCCGGATGCGGCGCGTGTCCTGGGAAGCACGTTCGACGTGGACGTGATCGCGCCGGACATCATCTTCGGTGAAGGACCGATCTGGGACAGGCAGGAGAAGCGGCTGTCCTTCGTCGACATCGTGGGCGATGCGATCTGGCGGGTAAAGCCGGGAAGCAAGGCGGAGTGCATCATGAAGCCGTCGGCCAAAGCGAACGGCATGGTGCTCGACAAGGAAGGCCGCCTTGTCGTCTGCGGCTGGAGCGGACGCACCGTGTTTCGCATCGAGAAAGACGGCGCCGTCACCACGCTCGCCAGGGAATGGGAGGGCAAGAAGCTCAACAGCCCGAACGATATCGTGGTGCATTCGAAGAGCGGCTGGATTTATTTCACCGATCCGCCCGGGGGCCTCCTGAACGTCGGGATGGTGGGCGCGGATCTGCAGAAGTATCTCGATGTCCAGCCGGTGTTTCGCGTCTCGCCTGACGGCAAGGAGATGAAAATCGTCACCACCGATTTCGTGTATCCGAACGGGCTGTGTTTCTCTCCGGACGAGAAGATTTTGTACGTGAACTGCAGCCGCGAGCGCCTGATCCGGGCGTACGACATGAAGCCGGACGGCAGCGTGGGGCCGGGGCGGTTGTTTCATCAGTACACTCACCCCGATCGCGGCAATCCGGACGGGCTCAAGTGCGACGTCGAAGGCAACGTCTATTGCACGGGCCCTGGCGGCGTATGGGCGCATCGCCCTGACGGAAGCGTCATCGGACGGCTCAAGACGCCGGGTCATCACTCGACGAACATCTGCTTCGGCGACGACGATTTCAAATCGCTGTACATCACGATGATTGGATCGGTCGTGCGTGTTCGTCTGAACACCCCCGGTGTGCCGAGCCTGCATTGAATTCCTGGTCGCGAGCGGTGTGCCGGCGTTCCGCGCTACGTTGTAGCCACGCCGTTTCCCGGTGCGCAACGACAACGCTTTAAAGGAAAACGACATGAGCTGGAAATTCGAATCGGTTGCCGGCCCTTTCAAAGGCACCACCGGCGGTCTGGCGTGGGATGGCAGGAACATGCTTTTCAGTGTGGTGCAGGAAGAGCGCATTCTCAAATTCGACCCGGATACTTCGTCCGTCTCGGATTTTCGTCGCTACACCGGGCGCACCAACGGCATCGCGATGGGTCCCGGCGGATCGGTGTACGGCGCGCAGGAAGGCGGGCGCCGCGTGATCGAGTTCAAGACAGATGGCACGACGGTCCAGACGTCCGACCAGCTCGACGGTCTGTACCACAACCAGCCGACCGACCTCGCGGTCGACGCGAAGGGCCGTGTGTGGATTGCAGATGCCTTCAATACCACGCCACCGTATGGCCCGCCGATTTACCCGTTCCTCGATCACGCCTCGGTTCTGCGGCTCGAGCGCAGCACGGACAAAGCCTGGGTGCTCAAGCGCGTCACGACCGATACCCAGGGTGTGCGCGCGATCGCGCTTTCGCCCGATGAGAAGACGCTTTATGTTGCAGAAGGCGATCCCGACCGCGCAGGGCCTCGCGAGCTCCGGGCTTATCCGATACAGGCCGACGGAAGCGTCGGCAAACCCAAAGTGCTGCAGGCATTCGGCGCGACCGATCGCGGCATCGAAGGCCTATGCGTCGACAGCGGGGGCAGCGTCATCGCGTGCGGCGGCTCGGCGAAAAGCGGACCGGGACCGATGATTTATGTGTTTTCCGCAGCCGGTGAGCTGGTCGAAAAGCACGCGGCGCCGGCGGATATGCCGATGAGATGCGCCTTCGGCGACGCCGGCCTGGGCAGCCTGTATCTGACGACCGGCGAGGGGCGGCTGTATCGGGCGCGAGAAACCGGACGAAAAGGCGTTCAGCGGTAGATCGCAACACCACGGAATTCCACGAGCGCCTCTCGGGTCTGGGCGCCGAGGCGATCGGCGCGGGACCCCGGGAGCTCGACACGTTCATGCGCGAGCAGTTCGGGAAGACGCGCAAGGCGGTGCATGCGTGCGGCGCGCGGCAGGACGCTTCATGTCGAGTGTTCGGGCCACTTCGACTCGATGCCGCCCTCCCGGATCACGTTGACCGAGAAGAGCTGCGTCACCGCAGGTCGTCCACGATATGGTCTTTTATGCGCGCTGATCCCGTTATGGGATAAAATCCCGCTCAGGGCACGCCTTTGGGGAGAACCAGAAAGGTGTGGTTCGCATAGTGGATTATAAAGGACAGATCATGTTTGAAACCATCAATTCCCGCTTTATTCGTAGCGTCGCCGCTGTCACTGTGGTCGCCGCCAGCCTTGCTTTCGCCGGTTGTTCCGAGCTGATGAGCCGGGACGACTTTACCGCACGCGTGAAGGACAAGTCCGATACCGAAGTGGCCAAGACCATCGGTAAGCCTGCAGCTGTGGACACCAGCGCGCCGGATCAGGTCACGTGGACCTACACTTCGAAAACCTTCAATATCGAGGCGAAGAATAAATTCGACTCGAAGACTATCGTCGTATTCAGCAAGGCGGCCGCCAACGGCAAGTTGAGAGCGACGGACGTCAAGTTCGAGTAGCCGCGCCGTAATCGACCTTCAGGGCGTCTGGCCACGCAGGCGTGGCCGGACCGCTCGTGCAGGACGCGCGACACGGGGACACGTCTCGGCGGCGTCCTATTTACTGTACTGCAGTCCCACCGGCGGTCTGACGCGACCCCACTGCGCGCTCACGCTCTTCGAACCGCGCAGCCGATGAATCCGCACATGCCGGGGGCTAGTTCAGAGGTACCTCAGGGCTCCGCCTCGAGCGCTCGTCCCGGGACACACGTCCAGGGTCCCGCTTTCACTGCCACCTTGGCAATAATATTCCACCCGTCATCGCCTGGCGTTTGAAAGTCGAAAGCGCAGGTGCGGCGTATCTAGTCTCGCGTGAACGTGCGTCACTCCGGCTTGATGCCCGCAGCCTTGACCACCTGGCCCCATCTTTCCAGTTCCGCTTTGACGTGCGATTCGAATTCCTGCGGCGTGGTGGCGGCGATATCGAGCGACAGCGCACCGAATCTGGCGCGCCCGTCCGGCGAGTGAAGCACGTCGACCAGTGCCTTGTGCAGCCGGGTCGTCAGGTCTTTCGGCAGGCGCGCAGGACCGAAAGCGCCGAACCAGTTGGTCACGATCATGCCGCTCAGACCGCCTTCCACGAAAGTCGGTACATCGGGAAGCATGACCGAGCGTTTGGTGCTGGTGATGCCCAGTGCGCGCAGGCGTCCGCTTTTCACGTGGGGCGTCGCGCCGGGTGCGGTCGGAAATGCGGCCGGGATCTGGCCGCCGATCACGTCGGTGAGTGCATTCGCAATACTTTTGTAAGGCACGTGCACGATGTCGATTTTGGCGGAAAGCTTGAAGAGCTCGCCCGTCAGGTGCGTGATCGAGCCGCTGCCGCCCGAGCCGTAGTTGAGCTTGCCCGGCTGTGCAGCCGCGAGCGCGACGAACTCCTTCAGCGATTTCGCGGGTACCGCGGGATGCACGACGAACACCTGCGGCGCCGTGGCGATGAGGCTGATCGGCGTGAAGTCTTTGACGGGATCGTACGGCACGTGACGCAGCACGTGTACGTTGATCGTGTGCGGAGAGTCGCCGATGAGCAGGGTGTAGCCGTCGGGCGCCGCCTTGGCGACGATCTCGCGTCCGAGGGACCCTGCTGCACCGGGACGGTTGTCGATGACGAACTGCTGGCCGAGCGATTCAGCCAGCTTGGCCGACAGTATGCGCGCCACGGCGTCCGACGAACCGCCCGGCGAATACGGCACGATGATACGAACCGGACGCGTGGGATACGCGGCGGGTCTGTCCTTCGCACGCGGCTGCGCGCTCGAGAGCGGGGAGGTGCCCAGCGTGACGCATGCTGCAGCCAT